>CACCRN010000004.1 GCA_902548405.1 uncultured Pelagibacteraceae bacterium
ATTAATGATTTCAAAGGAAAATTGTTAGTTTTAAATTTTTGGGCTACTTGGTGTCCTCCGTGCAAAGAAGAGATGCCTTCATTAGACAATATGCAAGCAAATTCATCACTTAATAATTTAAAAGTTTTTCCTATTAATATTGGGAAAGAAAAACTAAATAAAGTTGAAGAATTTTTTGTAAAATTAAACTTAAAAAATTTGGAACCTTTTTTTGATCCAGAAGTAACTTTAGCTAAAACATTTTCTCTAAGAGGAGTTCCAACATCAATATTTATAAATAAAGAAGGCAAGGAATTTGCAAGGGTTCTTGGTGACGTAGACTTTAATGACAAAGATTTTTTAAAGTGGATTGAGAAATATAATTAGTTTTTAAAAAAATATGCGAAAGCTACCAAAACAAGTATAGCCACAAATTGCAGTAGAACTCTAAGCTGCATTAGTTTATTTGAATATTTTTTACTTGTTTCTCCACCTTTAAATAAAGTACCAATACCCAAAACCAAAACTATTCCAACAGCTATTAAAAGAGCTATAGATAAAATTTTAACTAATATTCCAGAAAACATATTATTATTGTAGTGTGTTTTTAAAAATAAAAAACATAATAAATCATCTATGACATTTTGCCTTAATTCAATCATCATCAAGCCAGAAGAAGGAACAGAAATTAAGAATGCGATAATTTTACTTCATGGGTATGGTGGAGATGGAAAAGACATAAGTATGTTAACTTTAAATTGGAAAAGAAATCTGCCAAACACTATTTTTATTTGTCCTAATGGACATGAAAAGTGTGCAATTAATCCATCAGGATATCAATGGTTTGATTTAACTAAAGAAGATCCATCTTATATTCTTGAAGAGTCAATTAAAGCTGAAAATGTTATTAAAAAATTTATTGAGGAAGTTAAAATTGAATACAACTTATCAAATCAACAAATTTGTTTATCAGGCTTTAGCCAGGGCTGCATGATGTCTTTGAATGTTGGTCTTACCTCAAATGAAAAATTTTTATGTGTCGTAGGATTTTCAGGGAAAATAATAGATCAAATTAATTTGAAAGATAGAATCAAAAATAGCACAGATACATTACTAATACATGGTGATGTCGACCAAATTGTTCCATCAACACATTTACTTGAAGCTAAAGATTTTTTAATTCGAAATAATATTCCTGTTGAAACTTTATTAATAAAAAATTGCGACCATCACATTCCTATCGAGGCATCAAGTACAGCATTAAATTATATTTTAAAAAAAATTTAACATCTGATCATATTGATTATGATGCTAAACTAAGTTAATGTTTTAATGTGAACAACTTTATTGAACAAGATGTATCATTAGAAAAATGTCCTGCATTAGTTCTTAATGCTGATTACAGACCCCTAAGCTATTACCCACTATCATTATGGTCATGGCAAGACACTGTGAAATCGGTTTTTCTTGATAGAGTTATAATTGTAAGCCATTACGATAGAACTATTAGAAGTCCTTCATTTAATATGAAGCTACCAAGTGTTATAGCTTTAAAAGACTATATTGTTCCTCAAACGAAACCAAGTTTTACTAGATTTAACGTTTTTTTAAGAGATAAATTCTCTTGTCAATATTGTGGAAGTAATGAGGAACTTACTTTTGATCATTTGCTTCCAAGATCTAAAGGTGGAGAAACAAATTGGGACAATGTTGTTACAGCTTGTTCAGCTTGTAATGTAAAAAAAGGTGGAAAATTATTAAAACATTCAGGAATGAAATTGAATCAATATCCATTCAGACCTTCAACAGAAGATTTACATAAAAATGGCAAGAACTTTCCTCCTAACTTTTTACATAAAAGTTGGATGGATTATTTGTATTGGGATGTTGAATTAGAAACTTAAATTTTTTCAGAAATATTAATTGCAATTTTAGAACCAGTTTTAATTATTTTATCTAAAATACTATAAGGTCCTTTTTTAGTTGCACCTTTTTCATAAGCGATATCTTTATGATTAAGCTCATCTTCTCTAAATTTTGTAATTTTGTTTTTGAGAAATTTTTCATCTTCATCTAATTGATTAATTTGATTTAAGTAGTGTTCATCAATTACTTCCTCTACAGATGCTGTGCATAGCATGGCTGCCTTTTTCCCTAACAAAGTAGAACCAAATCCTAAACCAACACCTAGCAAATCCCACAGTGGCAAAAGTTTTGTAGGAGCAATGTTTCTTTTTTTAATTTCATTTTCAAAGAATTCACTATGTTCCTTTTCATGAATTTTCATATCTTTTATGATTTTTTTCAAATTTTCATCTTTGACAAATGTATTTAAAGCTAACAATTGACCCTCATATATTTTAACTGCTCCACGCTCACCAGCATGATCTACCCTTATAAATTCTTCAATTTTTTTTTTACTTACTTTTGGCATAGTTTAAATAAATTTTTAATGCATTGATTGTAATTAGTATAGAAATTACAATATTGTAAGTTGTAAGTGATAATCCAAAAATTTTAAATGTTACATCTTTGCAGCTCACTTTTTGTTCTTGCAATTGTTTTAAAATTTCTTCTTTGGATGTTACCTTAGAGCCATTTTTTAGGTCACAAACTAGAGATTCCTCGATAAACCCTTGTTCAATACCAAAATGATAAACTGATAAGATAGTAGCTGTTAAAAAAACAATTACCAATAAAACCAAAAATATTTTTTCAAACTGAGAAAATTTATAATTCAAGAGTATAATTACTATTGCAATTGCATATGGAATTCTCTCTAAGATACAAAGATTGCATGGTTGATGACCCAAAATATATTCAATAAAGAACGCTGACAATAAAGCAACGAAACTGACAAATAAAATCAGGTTAAGAAACAATGATTTATTTTTAAGCATTAAATCTAAAAATTAAAAATATAATTCCTAATACTATAACTATTAAAATTCCAATTATAGTGAACCATTTTGAACCATGCTTCTCCATGAATTCAGTAAATAAGTCACCAAATTTATAAGATAAATAAGCAACAATAAAAAATCTAAGACTTCTCGAGATTAAACTTACAAAAATAAATACAGGTAAACTAAAACCAACAACACCGCTAGCAATAGTGAATGCTTTATAGGGAAGTGGAGTAAATCCTGCTAGAAAAAGAATACTTAGCCAGGCAAAAAAACCTGATCCTTGAGACAAACTTGTCTTCAAATTTTCTACTTTATTTTCATAACTATAAAATTCAATTACATGAATAGCTAAATCATAAAACAAATAACCTAGTAAATATCCAAAAATTCCACCTAAAACTGAAAATAAAGATGCGATTAAAAATATTTTAAAATATTCTTTTTTTTTAGCAATCACCATAGGAATAATCATTACATCTGGAGGTATAGGAAAAAACGAACTTTCAGTGAAAGAAACAATTCCTAAGTACAAATTTGAACTTTTGTGAGCAGCTAAATTTAAACACTTTTTATAAAGACTTTGGAACATTTTTTAGTTTTAATATAATTTTAGTTCTTATACTATTTAATTATAATTTAATTTAATGGGCGAATGGCGGAACTGGTAGACGCGCACGACTCAAAATCGTGTTTCGCAAGAAGTGAGAGTTCGATTCTCTCTTCGCCCACCAAAGTTTATGAATATAAAAAACTATAATAATCTTTTAGAACTATTTTATAATCAGTATACAAAAGAAAAAGCAGATCAAATTTTTCTAAAATCATTAAAAAATCCAAACGATAAATTTTCTTGGAGAGATACTTATTTGAATATTTTAAAATTAAGCGACGAGCTTAAATCTTTAATTCAAAAAAAAGATAGATGTTTATTAATTTCAGAAAATAGACCTGAATGGATGATATCTGATTTAGCGATAATGTTAGCAGGTGGAATTACCGTGCCAGCTTATACCACTTATACCGAAAGAGATTATGAATATTTAATTGATGATTGTAATCCATCAGTAATAATTGTCTCAGATCAAGTTCAATATAATAAAATTAAAAATTTAATTTCTACAAAGCCATTTATAAAAAAGGCTATCACCTTTGATCAAATTGACAGTCAATCAGATACTATATGTATTAAAGATATTTTTCTAAAGAACGATTGTGAAGAGATTGATTTTTTAAAATTAGAAATTTCAAGAAAAGATGTAGCTTGTATTATTTATACATCAGGAACCCAAGGTAACCCCAAGGGAGTAATGCTTAGTCATGGGGGGATTTTAAATAATTGTGAAGGTTCTATTTCACTTTTGAAAGAGATAATATCTTACAAACCTAAATTCTTAACTTGGTTACCATTATCTCATTCCTATGAACACACCGTTCAGTTTGTCCAAATAGCAATAGGTGCCGAAGTTTACTACGCAGAAAGTATAGATAAGTTAATTAAAAATATGGGGGAGTGTAGTCCAGATATTATGACAGCTGTTCCAAGATTTTATCAGAATCTGTATCAAAAAATTAATTCAACTTTTAATAAAGCTACTGGTTTTAAAAAATCTCTAATAAACAAAATGCTATATCTAGGAGAAAAAGTACTAACAAATCAAAAACTTACTTTTTTTGAAAAAGTGCAAAATACAATTTGTGAAAAAATAGTTAGAAAAAAAATAAAAGCTCAGTTTGGAGGTTCTTTAAAAGCATTCATTTCTGGAGGAGGTGCGCTAGATAAAGAAGTGGGTGTTTTTTTAAATTCGATAGGTTTACCGACTTTGCAAGGATATGGGTTAACTGAAACTTCTCCAGTTGTAAGTTGTAACCCAATAAAAGATATAAGGATAGATACAGTAGGTCCTGCTTTTAGTGGTAATGAGGTGAAAATTGCTGATGATGGTGAAATTCTGGTTAAAGGTGAAAATGTTATGTTAGGTTATTGGAATAAAAAGGAAGAGACTGAAAAAGTTTTAAAGGATGGCTGGTTATATACTGGAGATATAGGACATTTTGAAAATGGATACTTAAAAATTACTGATAGAAAAAAAGATATTTTAATTACACCAGGTGGTGACAATATTTCACCTGTAAAAATTGAAAATGACTTACTGAAGATTGAATATGTAGAGCAAGCATTAGTTTATGGAGATAACAAACCATATTTAATAGCTATTTTAGTTTTAAATAATAATAAAAGTAATGTGTCAGATGAAAACATTTCAAAAGAAATAGAAACAATAAATAAAAACTTATCTAAGATAGAAAAAATTAAAAAGTTTTTTGTAATTAAAGATCAATTTACAATTGAAAATGGATTAATGACACCAACTTTAAAGTTAAAAAGATATAAAATTATTGAAAAGTATAAAAGTGAAATAGAAAAACTTTATTAAATTTCTTTAAATTAAGAGTTTATTTACCGCATAAACATTAACTAAATTAATAACAAAATTTTTTATAAAAAATAAAAAATAAAAAATATTTTTTTTAAAATTCGCTTTTAATTAATGATTTGACATAAGTTGTATAAAAAAATAAAAATAAATTAACAGCGAATCAATTTGATTCGTTAAACTAAAAAGGGAGCTAAAGATGCCTAAGAAAAGAAAAAAAGCGGCAAAGAAAACTAAGAAAAAAGCTAAGAAAAAAGCTAAGAAAAAAGCTAAAAAGGCTAAGAAAAGAAGAAAATAATAACTTAGTATTCTTTACAAAAAACGCTTCTCATAACTTTTTGTGTGAGAGGCGTTTTTTTTTATTCGTCTAAAGGTTCGTCAGTTTCAGAAATAGGCTCTTCGACAGGTAAATCAGCAGTTGGAGTTTTAGGAGTAGCGCTAATAGCTTGTGCTTGTCCACCAACATTTCTCTTTAATGCTTTATCTAATTTTTTTTGAGTGTCTTCTGGTGATAAATTTAAAATTATCTGAAATTCTGATTGCATTCTTTCATAAGCTTTTTCAAAAAGTTGTCTTTCACTATAAGATTGATCAACCATAAGATCATCACCTTTGTTTAGATCTCTTACAACTTCAGCTAATTCATAAATTTTACCTGATGAAATTTTTGCCTCATATTCTTGTGCTCTTCTACTCCACATTGATCTTTTGATTTTTGGCTTACTTTTTAATATAGAAATACATTTGTTTACTTGATTAATTGTTGCTAAAGGCCTTAGGTGAGACTGTTTGTTAACGGGTACCATACCATTAGCTTTATCTTTTTCAAATTTGATAACGTATGTTTCAACATGAATACCACCGATATTTATTTTTTTAAATTCTGTAATTTGACCAACGCCATGTTTTGGATAAACAACGTAATCTTTAATTTTAAATTCTCTTTTTTCAGTTTCTTGTTTTTTAACTTTTTTTATCTCAGGTTTAACCTCATTAGTTTTTGATATTCTTAAATTATCAACTTTCGGTTCATCTGGCGTTTCAGTAGTTTTTGAAACTTTTTTTATTTTAGGAGATTTATTTGGAATTTTTTTTAATACTTTTTTAGCTTTTTTTACTACTACTTTTTTGACTTTTTTAGTTTTAGTTTTTACAACTTTTTTAACTTTAGTTACTTTTTTCTTTTTAACTTTTTTTGTCATTTCTTTATCTGATTTACCTTTAAAGATTTTCTTTAAAATACTTTTCGTACTTATTTTGCTCATTTTTAAATTTTTCGTGATCCGCTGGGGGATCTTTTTTCTCGCTTATGTTTGGCCAGATTTCTGAATATTTTTTATTGATCTCTAACCATTTTTCGCTTCCAGGTTCAGTATCTGCTTTTATAGCATCAACGGGGCACTCTGGCTCACAAACGCCACAATCTATACACTCATCCGGTTTAATTACAAGCATATTTTTACCTTCATAAAAACAATCAACCGGACAAACGTCTACACAATCAGTAAGCTTACACTTAATACAATTGTCGTTTACAATATAAGTCACTCTTTACTTTCCTCTTTTAATCTATGCTTAATATCCCCCATAGTTTTACTGTCAATGTATAAAAGTCCCGCTAATCTTCTCATAAGATTTGTTTCATACATATCCGCATCTTCATTAGAATAAATAATTGACCAAAGAGCTTCCACTATTTTAATTTTATCTTTTTCAGGTAAATTTTTAATTTCTCTTGTGAAGTCTAAAATTTGGTTTGAATTTTCCTCAATAATTTTTGCATCTTGTATAGTTTTTGTGATTTTTTCACTTTCAAGGCCCAAATCTAGAAGTGTTTTTTTAATTATTTCCTCCTCTTTGTCAGTATAATTTTCATCTATTTTTGCAGCATGTATTAATAAAGCACAAACTTTTACTATAAAATTATTCTCTTCTTTTTTATCTGTCTTTTTAAAAAACATAAAATTAACCTAGCTTGAGATTTTTAAGAACTTTAAATGGATTTTCATTTGAAACTTTTTTGTTTTGTATTTTTTTAAATTTTTTAACAGGATTATATTTAAAAAACATGTCTTGTTCTTTCTCATAAGTTTTATAACCCATTTTTTGTAATAATTTTTTAAAGTTCTCTTTGCTGCACCCTAAAAGATTTAACATTTCAGGTATCATTTTTATTTCATTATTTTCTTTTGAAGTGGCATTAATAATTTGTACAAAGAGTCTTTCAAGAATATCTATTCTTACAAAAAAATTATCAAATTTTTCAAATCCACAGAGAAGCATAAAGTTTTTATTTTTAGAATCTTTATCTTCTAAAAAATTTAATCCAAAAGTTGGTGGTTTTAAATTATAGAATTTTTGATGAAAATTTTTCCACAATAAGGTTCTTAAAGATACAGCATCTGGTTTTATAAGCTGATAAAGGAATACATGGTATCTTCCAAATTTTACACCCAATTCTCTTAGTACTTTTCTATCTATTTGTTCAAGATTTTTTAAATAATCAGAAACTTGTTCTCTTTTTAAAACACCATTATTTTCATAAAGCTGATAAGCCAAAGCCTTAATTGAAGACTTATCTTCTTTAATGTTTTTTAAATCTATTAAACTTTTCAAGACATCGCTTATTTTAGAACTTAGCCATTTTTGAATAAAATCATTTAGTTTTTGTTTTGGATTTTGTTCAATAATGTCATCAACAACTAAAGTAAAATTAGGACTTAAATAATCATTTCCTGGTAACAGTCTAGCAATTGGAAATTCATTCCAATATATTTTAAAATCCTCTTTTAAATCTATTAATCCTGTATCTACAATTGACTGAATTCTTTTATCAAACTCAGGTCCAATTGATTGTCTAGCAGCTTTTTTTAATGACTTGATATCAGTTTCAAGAGAGCCTTTTTTTAAATCTAATTCTAATTTCAAACCTTTGATTTTACCAATAAACTGATCATCTATTTTAACGTCATTGTTCTGTAATATTTCAGTTTTGAATTCCATGTCTTGTTTTAAACCTCTTGCAAGTATACTTGCTCTTTTGTCGATAAAAGTCTTGGTAAGTTCTTCATGAAGTCTGTCAGAAAGTCTATCTTCTAAATGTTTTGTTTTTTCTATCCAATAATTTTGATTTTCTACCCAATTATTTTTATTTGAAACATAAGACCAAGTTCTTACATTTGCAATTCTATTTGATAAAGAATCTACATTTCCCTCTAATTTATCAAGTTTCATGAGTTGTAATCTCATGTAATCTTCTGAAATTAGACCTTTTTCACTGTTTAAAAATTTAAAAACATTTCTGATCACTTCATAATGATTGCCGTAGGTTTTTTTAACAAAATCAGGTATCTGACAACATTCCCATAATAATTTGAGAGTTCTTTCGTTAAATTCTAGATTATTTTTTTCATCTTTTATAAAATATTTTAGCGCTCTTTCATCCTCACATTCGTGAACTTTTCTTAACCATTCCATCTGGGGTCTTTCTTCAAGACTTTTAATCAGTGAATTTGGGTTATTGAAATTAAGATCAGAATTTCTCCAGAATAAAGTTCTTATTTCTTCAAATTTATGTCCTTCAATTAATTCCACTTCTTCAGGTGAAATTTCTTTACAATCACCAGTTATTCCAAAACCACCATCATTCAAATATCTTCCAGCTCTTCCCGCTATTTGACCTATCTCAGATAAATTTAATTTTCTTAATTTTTTTCCATCAAATTTTTTAAGATTTGAAAAATATACATAATCTAGATCCATATTTATTCCCATTCCAATAGCGTCAGTGGCTACTAAAAAATCGACATCTCCAGATTGGTAAAGTTCTACTTGAGCATTTCTCGTTTTAGGACTTAATGAACCCATAACTATAGCTGCCCCACCCTTTTGTCTTCTTATTAATTCTGCTATTGCATAAACTTCCTCCGCTGAAAAAGCTATGATTGCAGTTTTTCTATTTATTCTTGATATCTTTTTATGTCCAGCATAAGTGAGTTTTGATAATCTATCTCTATTAATAAATTCTAAATCCTCATTTAATTTAGATATGATGTTTTTAATAGTACTAGAACCCATTAGCATTGTAAGTTTTTCACCTCTTAAATTTAATAATCTATCTGTGAATATGTGACCTCTTTCATGATCTGCACACATTTGAATTTCATCTATGCCCACAAATTCTAAATGTTTTTCAATAGGCATTGATTCTACTGTGCATAAATAATATTTTGCGTTTGTAGGAATTATTTTTTCTTCACCAGTAATTAAAGCAACTTTGTCTATACTAATTTTTTTTATTACTTTATCGTAAACCTCTCTTGCTAATAATCTTAATGGGAACCCAATCATTCCGCTGTCAAAAGATAGCATTGTGTCAATTGCAAGATGAGTTTTACCTGTGTTTGTTGGACCAAGAACGGCTGTAATTTTATTTTTAGGCATTTCTATCTTTGGTGTATAATTTTTTTTACCTACCAGATATTGTTAGTGCTAAAGAACAAAAATAGACTAAAACATGACCGAATCGGAGGGTAAAAAGTTCTCATTTTTATATTAATATGAATGAGAATATCATAATTGAGATTAATTCTATAATAGTAATTTAAAAAAATAAAAATGACCAATAAACTTTGGGAAGCATCTTTTAAAGAGAAAAAAAATTCAAATCTTTATGCTTTTGAGAAATTTATTTCAAAAAAAATCAAAAAAAAATTTAATTTAAATTACAAAACTTTTTTAAATTGGACTATTAAAAATTCTCCTGAGTTTTGGAATTATTTTTGGGAATTTTCAGAAATTAAAGGATTGAAAAGTAAAAAAAAAATTAAAAAATCTAAAATATTTTATAAAAATTTATTCTTACCAGGTAGTAAGTTAAATTTTGGTGAGAATTTATTGTCAAAAAATAATGATGATAAGGCGATTACTTTTATAAGCGAAAATGGCTTTAGAGAAGAAAAATCTTGGAGAGAATTAAATTTAAGTACAGGCAAAATTGTAAAGTTTTTAAAGGAAATTAAAATTAAAAAAGGAGATAGAGTTGCAGCTTATATGCCTAATACTATCGAGACAGTTGAGGCGTTTATAGCAGCGAGCACTATAGGAAGCATTTGGTCATCATGCAGTCCTGATTTTGGTATTAAAGGTGTTGTTGAGAGATTTTCTCAAATTAATCCAAAAGTTTTGTTCATTACAGACCAGTATTTTTACAATGGGAAAAAAATTAATGTATTAGAGAGATTATCTGAAATTTTAAAATCTATTCCGTCAATTAAAAATGTTGTGATTGTTAATTATCCTGGAAAAAAATATGTCACTAATAAAAGTAAATATAAGAAAATAAATTTAATTAAATGGCGTGAGATTATTCATAATCAATCTGAAAAAATAAATTTTAAAAAGTATGATTTCGAAAGTGAGTTGACTATTTTATATTCAAGTGGAACAACTGGAAAGCCAAAATGTATTTGCCACAGAACTGGTGGAGTTCTTCTTCAACATAAGAAAGAGCACCAATTACATTGCGATATAAAAGAAAATGATAACGTGTTTTATTTTACTACTTGTGGTTGGATGATGTGGAATTGGTTAGTAAGCTCGTTAGCTTCAAAGGCATCAATAGTACTTTTTGATGGTTCTCCAATGTATAAATCAAGTGATTTACTTTTAAAAATAGCACAAAGAGAAAAAATTACTCTGTTTGGAATTAGTGCTAAATATGTTGATGCTCTAAGAAAATTAGAACCTAATCTTAAATTTAAATATAAACTTCAAAAACTAAAAACAATATGTTCAACAGGTTCTCCTTTATCAAGTGAAGGTTTTAAATATGTTTACAAAAATATTAAAAAGAAAGTTCATCTCTCATCTATTTCGGGTGGTACAGATATTGTATCGTGTTTTGTTTTAGGAAATGTATATCAGCCAGTAAATATTGGTGAAATACAAAATTCTGGCTTAGGTTTAGATGTTGATGTCTTTAATGATAGTGGCAGATCTTTAAAAAATTCTAAAGGTGAACTTGTTTGTAAAAATCCATTTCCATCAATGCCTCTTAAATTTTGGAATGATAAAAATGACGTAAAATATAAAAAAGCTTACTTCAATAGATATAAAAATATTTGGCATCATGGTGATTATGCTGAAAAAAGAAATACCGATGGTTTTATTATACATGGAAGATCTGACACTACCCTTAATCCAGGAGGTGTAAGACTTGGTACTGCTGAAATATATTCTGAGGTTGAAAAGTTTAAAGAAATTAAAGAAGCACTAGTAGTTGGTCAATCTTGGGATAATGATATAAGAATAATTCTTTTTGTTGTAATGAGTAATGAATACATACTTAATGATTCTTTACTTAATAGAATAAAAACTCAAATAAGAATAAATGCATCACCAAGACATGTCCCTAGTAAAGTAATTGTTGTAAAAGATATTCCAAGAACCAAAAGTGGTAAAATTGTTGAGCTTGCAGTTAAAAGCACTATAGAAGGAAGTGTTGTTAAAAATAAAGAAGCTTTAGCAAACCCAGAAGTTTTAAAACAATATAAAAATTTGAAACAGTTAAGTTATTAAATGTTAAAAAATATAGTTAAAGATTTAAAACCATCTTCTACGCTAGCAATTAATGAAGCTTCAAAAAAACTTGAAGATGAAGGAAAAAAAATATTTAAATTTGGTTTTGGACAATCACCCTTTAAAGTTCCACAAGACGTAGTAGAAGAGCTTAAAAATAATGCGTATCAAAACAAATATTTGCCCATGCAAGGTCTTTCAAAGCTAAGACAGTCTGTTGCAAAATACACATCAAAGAAAAAAAATTATGAATATAATTCTGAAAATGTCATCATAGGACCAGGCTCTAAAGAGTTGATGTTTTTACTTCATGTAATATTCGATGGTGAAATTATATTACCTGCACCAAGTTGGGTTTCTTACGCGCCACAAGCAATATTAGGAAGAAACAAAATTCAAATTTTACAAACAAAAAGAGAAAATAATTGGTTCCCTACAGCTCAAGAAATAGAGGAAGTAATATTAAAAGATAAAAATAAAAATTATTTATTATTTTTAAATTCCCCCAATAATCCTTCAGGACAAGTTTGTGAAAATTTGGAAGAGATTTCTAATGTTGCAAATAAACATAATCTTATAATTTTATCTGATGAGATATATTCAGAACTGACTTTTACAAAAAATTATAAGTCTATTTCAAATTTTTGTCCTGAAAAAACAATTATCAGTACCGGCCTAAGTAAATGGTGTGGAGCTGGTGGTTGGAGATTGGGATATTTTATTGTTCCAGAGAGCTTAAATGACATAAAAAATATGATTAATGTTTTAGCCAGTGAAACCTTTTCAGCAGTAAGTGCGCCTATCCAATATGCTGCAATAAAAGCATATGAAAACAATCATAGTAAATACATTAATAAATCTAGAAACATTTTAAAGGCTGTCGGCAATTATGTTTATCAAAATTTAAAATCAAACAAAATTTTAATTAATGAACCCCAAGGAGGTTTCTATTTAATGCCTGAATTTTTAAATTCTAAATTTAAAACTTCATCAGAAATGTGTGAAAATATTTTAAAAGAAACAGGTGTTGCATTATTACCTGGATCAGATTTTGGATTTAATGAAAGTAAAATGCTTGCAAGATTAAGCTTTACTGATTTTGATGGAGAAAAATTCATGAATAGTATTAAGGAAGATCAATCTATTGATTTTAATATAATCGAAAAGTTGGCACCAAAGGTTGTAGAAGGTGTTGATAATTTAAAAAAATGGTCAGAAAATCCTTAAAATCAGCCTATACATCTATTATAATTTTTTGGTAAGATTAATTTATAAAAAATAACGACATACAATTATAGAGAGGGAAAAATAATGAAAAAAATAATAACATCCCTATCAAGTGCTTTACTGATTTTATTTGCATCACTGTCCTTAACTACAGTTGCTAAATCAGCTGAGTTCTTCACGATAGGAACTGGTGGACCTACTGGAGTATATTTCCAAACAGGTAACGCTATATGTAAAATGCTTCATAAATCAGCAATTAGTGCTGAGCACGGTAGAAAAAAAGGCACAGCTAAAGCGTATAGATGTACTGCTCCATCGACAGGTGGTTCAAACTACAATATTGGACAAATAGCAGCTGGAGAATTTCAATTTGGTGTAGCTCAATCTGACTGGCAATATCACGCAGTGAATGGTTCAAGCAAATGGGAAGGAAAACAATTTAGTGATTTGAGAGCTGTGTTTTCAGTTCACAACGAACCTTTTCAAATTTGGGCTAGAAAAAAAGCAAGAATTAAAGATTTTGCAGACCTAGAAGGTAAAGTAGTAAACATTGGTAACCCTGGTTCAGGTCAGAGAGGAACTATGGAAGAACTAATGAAAGCTATGGGTGTTGATAATAGTTTTTTTAAATCAACGACAGAGTTAACTTCTTCAGAGCAAGTGAAAGCTTTATGTGATGGTAAAATTGATGCATTTGGTTATTCGGTTGGATTTCCAAATGGTGCAATGGAACAAGCCGCAACTTGTGCTGCTAAAGCATCTCCAATCAATTTGACTGGACCAGAAGTTCAAGGCTTAATTGATGGTGCTGATTATTATGCACAGGCTGTAATTCCTAAAGGCACTTACACTAAACAGAAAAAAGATGCTACTACATTTGGTGTTAAAGCAACTGTGGTAACTTCAGCAGATGTTTCTGAAGAACTAGTGTACTTAGTTACAAAAGCAGTTTTTGAAAACTTTGACGATTTCAAAAAACAACATCCAGCATTTGGATTTTTGGAAAAGAAAAACATGATTAAAGATGGTTTATCTGCTCCACTACATCCTGGTGCAATTAAATATTATAAAGAAGCTGGATTAATGTAATCTAAGTTTTTTACTTTTTAAAAGGCCTGGTAATTTTTACCGGGCCTTTTTTTTATGGTATGAATATTTCTTATGAGTGATTCAATTAGCACCAATATAAAAAATAAAATAAGCGAAGATTTATCACCAACCAGAAACATTACTGGATTTCATTTAAAGGTAGTTTCTGCAATAGCTATCATTTGGTCCTTATTTCAACTTTGGTACGCATCACCATTTCCATTTATGTTGAATATTGGAATGTTTAAAGGTTTACCTGCGAGAGCAATACATTTAGGATTTGCATTAACTTTAGCATTTTTAATCTACCCAGTAGCAAAAGGAAAAAAAATTTCATTTTTTGATATTATTATAAGTTTTGTGGGCGCTTTTTCTTGTCTCTATATTTATTTTTTTTATGATCAATTAGTAGAGAGGGGTGGTGTTCTTTTAAGTTTGAAAATCACTGATACATTCAATTTTCCAGTGGAATTAATTTTAGGAGGATGTGGTATTTTAATACTTTTAGAGGCCACAAGAAGAGCAATTGGATTACCTTTGGTAATCATTGCAACTTGTTTTTTATTATTTTCATATTTTGGAAGGTATGCACCAGAGATAATTTCTCATGGAGGCTTGTCTTTAAATAGATTAGTAGGATTTCAATGGTTGGATCAAGAGGCAATATTTGGAATCCCTATTGGTGTTTCTGTAGATTTTATTTTTCTGTTCGTTTTATTTGGTGCCTTACTCGAAACAGCAGGCGGAGGTAAATATTTTTTAGATTTAGCCTTTGCGATGGTTGGTAAAATGAGAGGTGGACCAGCCAAAGCTGCAATTCTAGGTTCAGGAATGACTGGCTTAATCTCAGGATCATCAATTGCTAATACCGTAACTACTGGAACATTTACTATTCCAATAATGAAAAAAACAGGTTTCTCTAAAGAAAAGGCAGGTGCAATTGAGGTTTCATCATCTGTAAATGGACAAATAATGCCGCCTGTGATGGGTGCCGCAGCATTTGTAATGGCAAGTTTTATTGGGGTTACTTATTTTGAAATAGTTAAACATGCTTTTTTACCTGCAATTATTTCTTATATTGCTCTATTTTATATATCCCACCTAGAAGCTTTAAAATTAAATCTTAAAGGAATGGACGATGTCGATGTTCCTAATTTGAAAAAAACATTTTTATCTGGAATTCACTTTTTAATTCCTATTTTTGTTTTAATTTATACTCTTGTTTATTTAAGGTTCACTGCTTCGTATTCAATTTTTTATGCAACAATTACTTTAATTTTAGTAAATCTAATTAACTTAATTATTAAAAATAATTACTCTAAAGATTCTTTTAAAGAATGGTTTAATCAAACAATCGTTGGTTTTGAAAAAGGAGCATTAAATATGGTAGCAGTTGGTATTGCAATAGCAACAGCTGGTATCATAGTAGGTGCAGTTGGTTCAACAGGATTAAGTACAAACTTAATTATTGTTATCGAATCTATAGCTAAAGATAATGTCACAATACTATTATTTTTAACAATAATTTTATGTTTATTATTAGGAATGGGTTTACCAACTACAGCAAACTATGTTGTGGTTGCATCTTTGATGGCAACTGTTTTAGTTGATGTTGGAAATGCATCAGGGTTTATTTTTCCACTGATAGCAGTTCATTTATTTGTTTTTTACTTTGGACTGATGGCAGATGTAACACCGCCAGTAGGGCTAGCTTCTTATGCAGCTGCGGGAATATCAGGAGGAGATCCATTAAGAACAGGAGTTCAAGCATTTTGGTATAGTTTAAGAACAGGAATATTGCCAATAGTCTTTTTATTTAATCATGAACTTTTACTTATTGGTATTGAAAATATCTGGCATGGACTAATTGTTATTATAACTTCATTAATTGGAATTTTAGTTTTTACATCAGCAACACAAGGATGGTTTGTAAATAAGCTTAAATGGTACGAGATTATTATTTTTTTAATCATTTCTATTTCTTTGTTGTCTCCAGATTTTGTTTTAAACAAATTTTATCCAAAATATAATTATAAAGAAATTAGTAAAATAAATTCATTAAAATTAGATTCAGAAAAAGAAATTCAAATTAAAATAACAAGACCTAGTTTATATGGAGAAAGATATAAACTTTTTGTAATATCAAAAAATACATTTGAGGATCATTTTACTCTAGAGGATTATGGGATTACTTTATTAGAGCAGGATGAAAAAATAATAGTTGATAATTTAAAATGGAATGGAGAAGCAAAAAAAAATGGTTTTGAAATGGGAGATTATATCAGTGAATTCAAAATTGAAAATTCTGATAGACCATCGAAAAATATAGTTTATCCAATTGCTTTAATTTTATTAGTTATTTGTGGATATTTTAATTTCAGAAGAAAGGAATAAATTAACCACCTGGACCTAAGTTTGAAGGTTTAACTTTTAAAATTTTCCAAACTCCAGTTGCTGATGTTATAATTTTATTATTACATTTTAGCTCACAAAATAAAAATATTAATGTATTTGTTTTTTTTAATATTTTTGTGTGCCCAATAATTTCATCGCCAACTTTTGAGGCACCAATAAATTTAATATCTAACGAAATAGTTACACATGGAGCATTATTGGCAGATCTGTGAGCTGCAGTCCCGGCACCTGCATCTATTAATGCTGATAGATAGCCTCCATGAGTTATACCAGCAGCATTTAAGTGATTTTCACTTATAGTAGATTTAAATTCATATTCAGTTTCAGAAATGTTTCTAAACAAAACACCTCCATTGTGTTTCATAAAACCAGGGGTTAAACTTATTTGTTCAAATTCATTACTCATAAAATTTACAATACAATTGTTAATAGCAATAATAACAATGCGATAATTATAAAAAAGTAAATTACTGATTTTTGTAAAGATGCTTTTAAAAGCCAATCAATCATTTTTATCCTTTTTTGGTGGACCGCCCAGAACTCGAATCTGGAATCTCCCGGTTCGTAGCCGAGCGCCTTATCCAATTTGGCCAGCGGTCCAAAATTAATTTTATTAAAGATACTGTATTTTAAGGTTTTATTAACAAATTTTGTTCAATTAAAACACAGCTTTGCATAAAAAGATTAATTAATGTGATAAAATAACATAAAAATATATTTTAATTGAGTGTATAAGCCTTTTAAATAATGAGCGAAAAACTACTTGTTCCTGACATCGGTGATTTTGAGAATGTTGAGGTAATAGAATTACTTGTAAAGCCAGGAGATTTAATCAAGGAAAATGATCCAATAGTTACAATTGAAAGTGATAAATCTAGTGTTGAAATTCCATCAACTATCTCAGGAAAAATTGATACCGTTAATGTCAAAGTAGGCGATAAAGTTTCAAAAGGTGATTTACTTTTAAGTTTAAGCAATTCAACCAAAAGTCTTCCAGAGAGCAATCTTCCTAAAGATACAGAAAATATTATTAAACAAGCCGAGGAAGCTATGGCTGTCAATAAAGAGGAGCAGGTGAATGTACCAGAGCCAGCAAAAGAAAAAAAACAACCTATAATTCAAGTTAAAAATGGATTAGATGCAGATCCTCTAGAAACCCAAGATTGGCTAGAATCTTTGTCTGCAGTAATTTCAAAAGATGGAAATCAAAGAGCTCACTTTTTAATTAAGGAATTAATTAACAAAGCTTATCGTGAAGGAGCAAATATTCCTTACACCCAAAATACTCCATATATAAATACTATCCCTCCTGAGGCTGAAATAAAATCAAATGGAGATCAAAATATTGAGAGGAGAATAAGATCTCTGATCAGATGGAATGCAGCCGCGATGGTGGTAAGAGCTAACAAAAAATTTCCAGAATTAGGTGGACACATAGGAACCTTTGCATCTGCTGCAACTTTATATGATGTTGGAATGAATCATTTTTGGAGAGCAAAAAATAATAAATTTGGAGGTGATCTAGTATATTTCCAAGGACACAGCGCACCTGGAATGTATGCTAGAGCATTTTTAGAGGGCAGATTAACTGAGAAACAATTAGATAGTTTTAGACAGGAAGTAAAACCTGGAGGATTATCTTCATACCCTCACCCTTGGCTAATGCCAAATTTTTGGCAATTTCCGACTGTTTCGATGGGGTTAGGACCAATGCTTGCAATTTATCAAGCAAGATACATGAAATATTTAATCAATAGAGGATTGATTAAAGATGAGGGACGAAAGGTCTGGGCTTTTTTAGGAGACGGTGAAATGGATGAACCAGAATCCATGGGTGCAATTGGATTAGCAGCTAGAGAAAAACTAGATAATTTAATTTTTGTAATTAATTGCAATCTTCAAAGACTTGATGGACCTGTAAGAGGAAATGGAAAAATTATACAAGAACTTGAAGGTAGCTTTAGAGGTGCTGGATGGAATGTCATAAAAGTTATTTGGGGTTCATACTGGGACTCATTGTTAGCTAATGACAAAACTGGTCAATTAGTAAAAATTATGAATGAAACTGTAGATGGTGAATACCAAGCTATGAAAGCAAGAGATGGTGCATATGTGCGAGAAAAGTTTTTTGGAAAAAATCCAGATACTTTGGAGATGGTTTCATCTATGTCAGATAAAGATATTTGGAGATTAAATCGAGGAGGACACGATCCTCATAAGGTATACGCAGCTTATGATAAAGCAATTAAAAACCAAGGAAGTCCAACAGTTATTATTGCAAAAACAATCAAGGGATATGGAATGGGAAAAACAGGTGAAAGTGTAAACACTACTCACCAAACTAAAAAATTAGATGTGGATGATCTTATGTATTATAGAGATCGTTTTGACGTTCCCCTAACTGATGAACAAGTTAGAAACATAGAATACTTTAGGCCTGATGAGAAATCTCCAGAGATTAGATACATAAAAGAGAGAAGACTTAAACTGGGAGGCTATTTGCCAGAGAGATCAACCTTTGCAAAACCTATTAAAGCACCATCAAAAGATATTTTTGATTTTATGAAAGTTTCAACTGGTGAAAAAGAAATGTCTACTACAATGGCACTGGTCAGAATGTTAACTAATTTGTTAAGAGATAAAAATATTTCACCTAGATTAGTTCCAATTATCCCAGATGAAGCAAGAACATTCGGTATGGAAGGGTTTTTTCAAAAAATTGGAATATATGCTCACGAAGGACAGAAATATGAACCCGAAGATGCTGCACAACTAAGTTCTTATAGAGAAGATAAAAGTGGACAGGTACTTGAAGAAGGAATTAATGAGGCAGGAGCGATGTCTTCTTGGATAGCAGCTGCAACTGCTTATACAAATCATGATATTGAAATGATTCCAATATACATTTTTTATTCTATGTTTGGATTTCAAAGAATTGGAGATTTAGCTTGGGCTGCTGGTGATAGCCAGGCTAGAGGTTTTTTAGTTGGTGCAACAGCTGGAAGAACAACCTTAGCAGGTGAAGGATTACAACATCAAGATGGACATAGTCATTTGATTGCATCAACAATTCCTAATTGTGTAACATATGATCCCACATTTCATTATGAATTAGCAACTATTTTTAGAGAAGGTCTAAGAAGAATGCATGAGAAGAAAGAAAATGTTTTTTATTATATTACAACAATGAACGAAAATTATTCACATCCTGAAATGCCTAAGGATAAAAATTGTGAAGAAGGAATTCTTAAAGGAATGTATAAGATAAAGGAATTTAACAAATATAAAAAAACAAAACTTCAACTTTTAGGCTCAGGAACAATTTTAAGAGAGATGATGGCAGCAGCTGAAATTTTACAAAACGACTATCAAATTGATAGTGAAATATGGAGTGTTACAAGTTTTAATGAGTTAAGAAAAGATGGAATGGAAGTTGAAAGATATAACCTTTTAAATCCAGACAAAACTCCTAAAAAATCATATGTAGAGCAATGCCTTGGAAGCACCGAAGGTCCAATTATGGCAGCATCTGATTATATGAGAATGAATTCTGATCAAATAAGACCTTATACAAACAATAAGAGCTTTTATTCACTAGGTGCAGATGGTTTTGGACGAAGTGATACTAGAAAAAATTTAAGAAAATTCTTTGAGGTAGATAAAGAACATCTAGTAGCTTATGGATTAAGCATTTTAGCAAAAGAACAAATGATAGCTTCAAAATATGCAAAAGATGCTATGAAAAAATACAAAATTGATGGCGATAGACCTATGCCAACAAAATTATAATGTCAGATATTGAAATTAAGGTACCAAATATAGGAGATTTTAAAGATGTTGAGGTTATTGAGGTATTAGTAAAAAAAGGCCAATCAATTAAAAAAAATGACCCTTTAATTACAATAGAAAGTGATAAGTCTAGCGTAGAAATACCATCTAGTTTTGAAGGTAAAATTTCTAACTTAAATATAAAAGTTGGAGATAAAGTATCTGAAGGAGATTTAATTTTAACTTTAGAAAAGTCATCACAGATAAATCAAAAAGTTGAACAAAAGCCAATAATTGAAAAAGAGTTTAAAAAAATTGAAGTAATAGAACCTGAAGTTCAACAAGAAACTAAAGTTTTAAATAATGTATCTAACATTTCATCAGCAAGCCCAAAAGCTAGAAAATTTGCTAGAGAACTTGGTGTAGATATAAATAAAGTTTTAGGAAGCGAGAGAGATGGAAGAGTTGTTGAAGAAGATATCAAAAAATTTGTAGCATTAAGATCAAACAATAACGCTGAAGTCGTTGAGGAAAAAAAACCAAGCAAAATCAAAAATGAATTTGAGCATTCAGATTTTGGTGAAATAGAGATCAAAGATATACCAAGAGTAAAAAAATTATCATCAAAGTATTTAACAAATTCATGGACCACTATACCTCATGTTACAAATCATGATGAGGCTGACATTACAGAAATGGAAAGCTTCAGAAATTCTTTGACAGATATTTATACAGGAGAAAAAATTAAAATTACTCCTTTAGCATTTATTGTAAAAGCTTTAGTTGCTTCGCTACAAAAGTTTCCGAGTTTTAATTCCTCAATTGATGAAATTGAAACAGGCAAAATGACAATGAAAAAATATTACCATATAGGTATAGCTGTAGACACTCCAAATGGACTAATGGTTCCAAAAATTAGAAATGCCAATAATAAAAAAATTTCTCATATTAGTAGAGAGTTGAGAGAGGTAAGCGAGCTTTGTAGAAATTTAAAAATAGACAAAAAAGAATTGTTTGGTGGTTCGATGACCATTACTAGTTTGGGTGGAATAGGTGGATCATTTTTTACACCAATAATAAATTATCCCGAAGTAGCAATTTTAGGAGTAGGAAGATCAGAGAAAAAACAAATTTATATAAATGGAAAGTTTCAAACTAGAACAATGCTACCGATTTCTTTGTCTTATGATCATAGAATTATTGATGGTGCTGAAGCAGCAAGATTTAACAATGATCTTAAAGAAAACTTAGGCAAAAATTTTGCTTATAAGTTAGCTGTATAATCTAAAATGTCCAAACCCTTTTCCCTATTTAGTGCTTTGTTATGCACTTTTATATGGGGCACAACTTTTATTGCTCAAGATACTGGCATGGACAATATTGGTCCTTTCACATTTAATGCTGTTAGATTTTTTGTTGGTTTTTTAGCTATTACCCCACTCGTAATTTTATTTGAATTAAAAAATTTTAAACCAGAATTAAAAACAGATAAAAAAACATTTGTAATTTATGTGTCTTTAATAGGATTGTCCTTATTTTTAGGTTCTGCATTACAACAGGTTGCTTTGCTCTATACAGATGTTGCAAATGCAGCTTTTTTTACGATCTTTTATGTACCTATGGTGCCTATCATAATTTATTTGTTTGGAAAAAAATCAATTCATTGGAGTGTATGGCCTTCAGTAATTTTGTGTTTAATTGGAGGATATTTATTAACAAATTTTTACGATGCAACTGTTAGGTTGGGAGATACTTTGGTTGTACTAGGAGCTTTATTTTGGAGCACACATATTATATTTACTGGAATTATTATTTCTAAATACAATCTTCCACTTACAATTGGAGCAGTTCAAACTTTAATCGTGGCTATTTTATCTTTTTTAATTGGAATTCTTTACGAAGAATTTGTTTGGAACAACATTCTAATGGAAATATATTCTATATTATATGCTGGAATATTATCTGGAGGATTTGCATTTGTATTACAGATTTATGCACAAAAAAATATTACACCTGCACCAGCAGCAATTATTTTCTCCCTTGAGGGCGTATTTGCAACTGTAGCTGCATGGTTTATTTTAAATCAAGTATTAGATATAAATAATATACTTGGATGTTTTTTTATTTTGTGTGGAGTTTTGTTATCACAATTACTCCCACTTATAAAAAGAAAAAAAATTTAATAAATTAAACCGAACAATACTAAAGCAATTATTATTCTATAAATTACAAATGCATTCATAGAAAACTTATTTATAAAAATTAAAAAATATTTAACTGTTAAAAAAGAAAGAATAAAAGAAGATATAATTGCAATTATTACTAAATAATTAAATTCTGTCGGTTGATTAAAAATATCTTTTAAACTAAGTACACTTGCACCAGCTAATGCTGGGATAGATAGTAAAAAAGATATTTTACTCGAATCTACTCTATTAAATTTCAAAATCCTTGCAGCTGTTATTGTAATACCTGCTCTGCTTACTCCAGGTATCAATGATAAAATTTGCATTATCCCTATAAATAGAATTGATTGAATATTTAAATTTGTAGAAATTTTTTTATCAAAACGACTTTTGTCAGATATATATAAAACAATCGCAAATATTAAAGTTGTCCACGCAATTGTTTCAATGTTTCGTAAACTATAAATTAGCCCTGTGGTATACAAAAAATACCCAAAGATTATTAATGGAATAGATCCAATAACAATTAAACTTATTAGTCTTTTATTTTTATTTATGTTCAATAACTCTTCTTTAAAGTAATAAACTATTGCAAAAAGAGATCCTAGATGAAGGCTTATATCAATTAGTAATGAGCTAGATTTGAATTCATATAAGCTTGAAACTAAAATTAAATGTGCAGAAGAACTTATCGGAAGAAATTCTGAAACCCCTTGAATTGCTGAAAGGATTAAAACTTCTATAATATTCTGAAACATAATTTCTTCGTAGCTTATAAAGCTTATATTTCAAACAATACGATTTGATCATAGTAGCTATGCATTTATTGGAAACCTGTTTATTTATAACAAAAATGAGATATTAAAGGTCAATAAATATGACCTATTTAATGCTTTATTAAATAAAATCATTATATAATTTGCCAAAAATTATATTTTTTATGACTGACAAAATGTTAAAATTTGTGAAGATAGGTCAACAAACTCCACCTAAAAGAGAAGTTGATCAAAGAAAAGAGGATTTTAACGAGATATATGACGAATATATCAATGAAAAAGCTAAAGAACAATCAAGCAGATGTTCTCAATGTGGAGTTCCTTTCTGTCAAGTTCATTGTCCTTTAAGTAATAATATTCCTGATTGGCTAAAGTTAACTGCTGAAGGAAGATTAAAAGAAGCATATGAGCTTTCTCAAAGCACTAACAATATGCCTGAGGTTTGTGGAAGAATCTGTCCGCAAGATAGATTATGCGAGGGGAATTGTGTAATTGAACAGTCTGGTCATGGAACAGTTACAATTGGTTCCGTTGAAAAATATATAACAGATAACGCCTGGGAACAAGGTTGGGTTAAACCAATTGAAGTTACAAATGAAAAAAATCAAAGTGTTGGAATTATAGGAGCTGGTCCTGCTGGATTAGCGGCAGCAGAACAGTTAAGAAAAAATGGTTATAAAATTACAGTTTACGATCGTTATGATAGAGCTGGAGGATTGTTAATATATGGAATTCCAAATTTTAAATTAGAAAAAGAAATAGTTGAAAGACGAACAAAGCTTTTAAAAGATGGTGGAATAGAATTCACACAAAATTTTGAAGTTGGAAAGGACGCAAGCTTAGAGCAATTAAGAAAAAAACATGATGCAGTATTAATTGCAACAGGAGTTTACAAAGCAAGAGAAGTTAATTTACCAGGTAATGATTTAGATAATATTTTTCCAGCAATGGATTTTCTTACAGCATCAAATAAGAAAGGATTGGGTGATGACGTTGAATTATTTGACAAGGGAATTCTAAATGCTGAGGGAAAAGATGTTGTTGTAATTGGCGGAGGTGATACAGCAATGGATTGTGTGAGAACTTCAGTTAGACAGAAAGCAAAATCAGTAAAATGCTTATACAGAAGAGATAAAGAAAATATGCCTGGTTCAGCAAGAGAAGTTGCAAATGCTGAAGAAGAGGGTGTTGAATTTGTATGGTTATCTAGTCCTAAAGAATTTAAAGGAACTAATAAGGTAGAAAATTTAATTGTAGATCAAATAAAGTTAGGTGAACCAGATGAAACTGGCAGAAGAAAACCTGAAGTACAAGAAGGATCAAGTTATGAAATAAAAGCAGATATGGTTATTAAAGCTCTTGGATTTGATCCAGAGGATTTACCTAATTTATTTGATAGCAATGAACTTCAAGTTACAAAATGGGGAACAATAAAAACAGATTTTGATACTATGGAAACTAATCTAAGCGGTGTTTTTGCGGCTGGAGATATTGTTAGAGGAGCTTCATTAGTTGTTTGGGCAATTAAAGATGGGAGAGACGCAGCAGATTCCATAAAAAATTATTTAGAAACAAAATCCAAAAATGAGAAAAAAGTTGCTTAATGAAAACTTATAAAAAAAATTTTGATCTACTTAAGAAAAACAATGTCTATTCTGAAGATATGGAGCATGATGCTTGTGGAGTAGGTTTAATAGCTTCAACAGAGGGAAAAAAATCCAGGAATGTGGTTGAATATGGAATTGAAGCTTTAAAGGCTGTTTGGCATAGAGGTGCGGTAGATGCTGACGGGAAAACAGGAGATGGAGCTGGAATTCACGTAGAAATTCCAAAAGATTTTTTTATTGAAAAAATTGAGGTTACTGGACACACGCACGATAATTCTGAAATCTGCGTAGGAATGATTTTTCTTCCACGTAATAACTATGCAGCACAAGAGAGCTGCAAAACAATTGTTGAAAGTGAATTAACGAAAAATGATTTTAATATTTATGGCTGGAGACAAGTTCCTGTTAATCCAAAGGTTTTAGGTGAAAAAGCTTTTCAAACTATGCCTGAAATTATTCAGGTACTTTTCAAACCTCATAATAAAGAACTTACCAATAAAGATTTGGAGAGAAAAATTTATGAGACAAGAAGAAAAATCGAAAACGAAGCTTTCAAAAAATCATTAAATAATTTTTATATTTGTTCGTTAAGTTCAAAGTCAATTATTTATAAAGGAATGTTTTTAGCCGAAGCAATTTCAGAATTTTATCTAGACTTAAATGATGAAAGATTTGTATCAAGATACGCAATATTTCATCAGCGGTTTTCAACTAATACAGCTCCAAGTTGGAATCTTGCCCAACCATTTAGAGCAATTGCACATAATGGAGAAATTAACACTTATAGAGGAAATAAAAATTGGATGAAAGTTCATGAGCAAGAAATGAATAGTCCATTATTTGATGATATAGAAAATCTTAAGCCAGTTATTCAACAAGGAGCCTCAGATTCTGCAGCTTTAGATAATGTTTTCGAATTATTAAACATTTCAGGTCAACCTGCACCATTAGCTAAACTAATGTTAGTTCCAGATGCATGGTCTAAGAAGAATAAGACTTTGCCAAAAGATCATCAGCAGTTATTTAATTTTTTAAATAGCACAATGGAACCTTGGGATGGGCCTGCCGCTATAGCCGGAACTGACAATGAGTGGGTTATTGCAGCAAATGATAGAAACGGATTAAGACCTTTAAGATATGCAATCACAAAGGATAAATTATTGTTTGCAGGCTCAGAAACTGGGATGATCGAACTAAATGAAAAAAGAATTTTATCAAAAGGAAGATTAGGTCCTGGAGAAATTATAGGAGTAAGAATCGAAAAAGGTAAAGTATTTACTAATAAACAAATTAAGGATTACTTAGCAAAAGAGTATAAACATTTTAATTCACAAATAATTGATTTAGATGACAAACTAAATATTGAAGATGAAAAAAATTCTTTTTCAGGGGATGATTTAAGAAGAAGACAGTATACTTTTGGAATTAGTTTAGAGGATCTTGAATTAATTTTACACCCTATGGCTGAGGATGCAAAAGAGGCCACAGGATCTATGGGCGATGACACCCCTTTAGCTGTGTTATCAGATAAATATAGACCTCTGTATCATTTTTTTAGACAAAATTTTAGCCAAGTTACAAATCCACCAATAGACTCTTTAAGAGAAAACAAAGTGATGAGTTTAAAAACAAGATTTGGAAATCTAGGCAATATTCTAGATTTTGATAATTTAACAAAACAGAATATTTATGTTCTTAATAGCCCAATTTTATCTAATTCTCAGTTTGAAAAATTCATCAATTTTTTTGGAAATAATTCAGCAATAATTGATTGTACTTTTGAAGAAAGTAACAGTTTATATGAAGCTATTAAAAAAATTCAAAAAGATGCAGAAATTGCTGTTAGACAGGGTGTTACACAACTAATTCTTAGCGATAAAGATTTATCAATTTCAAAACTTCCAATTCCAATGCTGCTTGCAGTTGGTGCAATCAACTCTTTTTTAATTGAGAAAAAATTAAGAGGCTATGTGTCAATCAATGTCCAATCTGGAGAAGCATTAGATACACACTCTTTTGCAACTTTAATTGGTGTTGGAGCAACAACAGTAAATCCTTATTTGGCGTTCGACAGTTTATATCAAAGATTTGAAAAAAAATTATTTGGAAAGTTTAGCTTTGAAGAATGTGTTGAAAGATACATTAAATCTGTCAATGCAGGTTTATTAAAAATTATGTCTAAGATGGGTATCTCTGTTTTAAGTTCTTACAGAGGTGGATGCAACTTTGAGACTGTTGGATTAAGCAGAACTATTGTTTCAGATTATTTTCCAGGAGTTGTGTCTAAAATTTCTGGTATTGGACTTACTGGAATCGAAAAAAAAATAAGAGCAATTCATAAAGAAGCATTTGAAAGTACTGATACAATTCTTCCTATTGGAGGTATTTATAGATATAGAAAAAATGGAGAAATACACCAATATCAAGGGAAACTTATACATTTACTTCAAAGTGCAGTTGGTTCTAATTCTTATGACGCTTATAAAAGATATGCAGAAGGTATTTATAATTTACCACCAATAAATTTAAGGGATTTAATTGATTTTAGAGAAAAAAAATTAAAGGGATCAATAAATATTTCAGAAGTAGAACCAACAGAAAATATTTTAAAAAGATTTGGAAGTGGAAGCATGTCTCATGGCGCTTTATCTAAAGAGGCACATGAAACTTTGGCTACAGGCATGAATAGAATTAAAGGTGCTTCTTGTAGTGGTGAAGGCGGTGAAGATGAAAAAAGATTTAAAGTGTTAGATAATGGAGATAGTGCAAACTCAAGAGTAAAACAAATAGCTTCAGCAAGATTTGGTGTAACAGTTAATTATTTAAACAATTGCAATGAGATTGAAATAAAAATTGCACAAGGTGCAAAGCCAGGAGAAGGTGGACAGCTCCCAGGTTTCAAAGTTACTGATGAAATAGCAAGGTTAAGACACTCAACGCCTGGAGTAACACTAATTTCTCCTCCACCACACCACGATATTTATTCAATTGAAGATCTTGCGCAGCTTATTTATGATTTAAAACAGATTAATCCAAAAGCGAGAATTGGAGTAAAACTAGTTGCTTCCTCAGGAGTTGGGACTATTGCTGCAGGAGTTGCCAAAGCAAAAGCAGACATAATATTAATTTCAGGACATAACGGTGGTACTGGAGCTACCCCGCAAACAAGTGTAAAATATGTAGGTATTCCATGGGAGATGGGATTAACAGAGGCTAATCAGGTTTTAACATTAAATAATCTTAGACACACAGTTACACTTAGAACTGATGGGGGGATTAAAACAGGTAGAGATGTCGTTATAGCAGCCATGATGGGAGCAGAAGAGTATGGAGTTGCAACAACGGCTCTAGTTGCAATGGGATGCATAATGGTAAGACAATGTCATTCGAATACATGCCCCGTTGGTGTCTGTACTCAAGATGAAAAATTAAGAGAAAAATTTACTGGAACACCAGATAAGGTTGTTAATCTATTTACGTTTATAGCAACTGAGGTTAGAGAAATTCTAGCCAAATTAGGTTTTAAATCATTAAATGATATTATTGGTAGAACTGACTTACTTAGACAAGTTAGTAAGGGTTCAGATAATTTAGATGATTTAGATTTAAATCCTTTATTTGTTCAAGCAGATACTGGGAACAATACTAGATACTGTGAAAACCAAGAAATTAATTTGGTGCCAGATACTTTAGACCAAGAAATATGGCCTGAGATTGAAAAGGCTTTAGATAATTCTGAAAAAATTGAAAAAGAATATTTAATTAAAAATACTCATAGAGCAGTTGGGACAAGAATTTCTCACCATTTATATAAAAAATATGGCTATGAAAAACTTGATGATAATTTTTTAGTATTAAACTTTAAAGGATCAGCTGGGCAATCTTTTGGAGCCTTTTCATCCAAAGGTTTGAAGTTGGTTTTAAAAGGTGATGCAAATGATTATGTTGGCAAAGGCCTTTCAGGAGCCACAATTTCAATAAGACTACCAGAGGAAAGTAACTTAGTTTCAAATGAAAATACTATCTTAGGAAATACAGTTCTATACGGAGCAACATCTGGAAAACTTTTTGCAGCTGGTCAAGCTGGTGAAAGATTCTCTGTAAGAAATTCAGGCGCAGTTACAGTTATTGAGGGATGTGACTCGAATGGTTGTGAGTATATGACTGGTGGAACTGTAGTAATTCTTGGAGATGTTGGAGATAATTTTGCTGCTGGTATGACAGGTGGTATGGCATTTATCTATGATAAATCGCAAGAATTTGAAAAAAAAGTAAACCCAGAATCAGTTGTTTGGCAAAATGTTGAAACAGATTATTGGAAAGAAAATTTAAAAAATTTAATTAAAGAACACCATGAAGAGACAGGATCTTTGTTATCTAAAGAAATAATTAAAAATTATGATAATGAAATTAATAATTTCATTCAGGTTTGTCCTAAAGAAATGTTAGATAAACTGAAAAACCCTATCAGCTTAAAAAAAGTTATAAAAGAAGTTAGTTAATTAATAATTTTAATTCTTTTAAGATTATATTAAGCCATTTCTTATTTGATAAGCTATGGTCACCTTTTTTTACAATGATTAATTTCTTTCTTGCTTTTGGAAATAGTTCTAAAACTTTTCTAGAATAACTTACCGGTACAGCTTCATCATATTCACCATGCACCATGGTAACATTAATTTTTGAGTTTATTTTTTTATTTAAAACTCTATTTTTTCTTCCATCTTTTATAAGCTGATAAGTGATTGGATACTCATAATTCCCATGTTTTAGGTGATATATGCCTTTTTGGATTGTTTCTTGCTTGATTTTATTAGAAAATTTTTTCCACATCAAATTTTCTAAAAACTCAGGTGCCGACCCAATTCCTAAAAATCCCATAATCTGTTTTTTAAATATTTTGAATTGTCTTAAAGCAATCCAAGCGCCCATACTTGAGCCAATGACATAAAAATTATTATTTTTTATATATTTATTTATCAATGTAGAAGTTTCTTTAGTCCATTTTGAAATATTTCCATTTGTGAATTTACCTGTAGATTTTCCATGACCTGAATATTCTAAAGCAAGAAAACTTATTTTATTTTTTCTTGCAAACTTCAAAAAAGCTTCTGGCTTTTTCCCTTCAAGATCTGACATAAATCCATGTAAGAAAACTATGAATGGAGCATTTTTATAAATTTTACAAATATGTCTAATTTTCTTAGTATTTGAAATTTTGTGGAATCTGAAATTTGCCATAATCGTTTATAAGAATTGCTAATTAATATATAATCATACCAAATGTCATCTAATTTAAAAGTTTTGCAAGTAATCCCAAAACTTGGATATGGTGGTGCAGAGACCGGTTGTTATGATATTGCTCACTATTTGCCAGAAAACGGTTGTAAATCATTTATAGTTACTAGTGGTGGTGAGTTACTTAAATTTGTAGATAAAAATAAAGTAAAAGTTTTTAGACTTCCAGTTCAAAGTAAAAACCCAATATTAATTTTAATTAATGCATTAATTTTAACTTTTATCATTTTATTTAATAATATTTCGATAGTACACGCTAGAAGTAGAGCGCCTGCATGGTCTTGTTTATTAGCCTCCAAAATAACAAGTAGAAAGTTTGTGACCACATTTCATGGAACCTATAATTTTAAAAGTAATTTGAAAAAATTATATAATTCAGTAATGGTTCGATCTGACTTAATTATTGCAGGATCAAACTTTATTTTTTCACACATCAAAGAAAATTATTCAAATTACTTAAATCAAAAAAAAAAATTATTAGTAGTATTTAGAGGAATTAATGTTGATTATTTTGACCCTACCACAAAACTTGAAACTGAAGAGAAAAAATTATTAAAACAATGGGAAATAGAAAAAGATAAAAAGATTATACTTTTGCCTGGTAGATTAACTACCTGGAAGGGACAAGAGGTATTTATTGAAGCAATCAATCTTGTAAATATTGAGTTAGGTTATGAGGCATTTTATGCTGTTATCCTTGGAAGTGATCAGGGAAGAGATTTGTATAAAAAAAAATTAATAAGGCTTTCAGAACAATATAGGTTGACTAAACAGCTAAGATTTATCGATCACTGTAAAGATATGGCATTAGCTTATAAAGTTTCTGACATTATTGTTTCAGCCTCTATTGAACCAGAAGCTTTTGGTAGAGTTGCTGTAGAGGCCCAGTCTATGGAGAAACCAATTATTGCTAGTAATATTGGTGGCTCTAATGAGACTGTCGTTGATGAAAAAACAGGCTATTTATTTAAAGCGGGTGATGCAAAGTCTTTAAGTCAGAAAATTTTAAGAACGCTGACAATTGACGAAACTCAATTAAAATTAATTGGTGTTGAGGGAAGAAAAAATATAGTTCAAAAATTTAATGTTGAAAAAATGTGCTTTTCTACTTATTCAGAGTATAAAAGATTAATAAATTAAATGCCTATAATTACATTACCTGACGGAAATAATATTGATTTCCCAAATAAAGTTACTGGATTAGAAGTAGCAGAAAAAATTAGCAAATCATTAGCTAAACAAGCAATGGTAATAAGTGTAGATGGCGAGTTAAAAGACTTAGAACATTTAATTGAGAAAGATTGTTCGGTAAAAATTTTTACATCTAAAAATCCTGAGGGTCTAGAAACCATTAGACATGATACTGCTCACATATTAGCAATGGCAGTACAAGAATTGTTTCCAGGAACACAAGTTACGATTGGCCCTGTAATTGAAAACGGATTTTATTATGATTTTGCTAGAAAAGACCCATTTACAGAAGAAGATTTAACAAAGATTGAAAATAAAATGAAAGAAATTGTCGATCGAGATGAGATTACCAAAAGGGAAGTTTGGGACAGAAATAAAGCTATAGATCATTTTAAAAAAAAAGGTGAAATCTATAAAGCTGAGTTAATTGAGGCAATACCAGAGAATGAAGATGTTTCAATTTATTTTCATGGAGATTGGCATGATCTTTGTAGAGGACCCCATCTTTCTTCAACAGGTAAAATTGGAAAATACTTTAAATTAATGAAAGTTTCAGGAGCTTATTGGAGAGGCGACTCAAACAATGAAATGTTACAAAGAATTTACGGTACAAGCTGGGCCTCTCAAAAAGATTTGGATGAATATTTAAAAAGAATAGAAGAGGCAGAAAAAAGAGATCATAGAAAATTAGGAAGAGAAATGGACTTGTTTCATTTTAGAGAGGAAAGTCCGGGCTCAGTTTTTTGGCACGAGAGGGGATGGGCATTATTTCAAAAATTAATTAATTATATGAGAAGCAGACAAGATGCTGCTGGATATAAAGAGGTAAATACTCCTGAAATTTTAGATAGACAATTATGGGAAAAATCTGGTCATTGGGGAAAGTATGGAGAGAATATGTATACATCAGAAACTCCTGACGAAAAAGTTTTTGCAATAAAACCAATGAATTGTCCTGGACATGTACAAGTATTTAATCAAGGATTGAAAAGTTATCGAGATCTACCATTAAGATATGCAGAGTTTGGGAAAGTTCATCGTTATGAACCATCGGGTGCTTTACATGGTTTGCTTAGAGTAAGAGCTTTTACACAAGATGATGCGCATATTTTTTGTGCAGAAGATCAAATTACGAGTGAGTGTTTAAATGTAACAAATTTAATATTAGATATTTATAAAGATCTTGGTTTTGAAAATGTGATTTTAAAATATGCTGATCGACCGGAGGTTAGAGTTGGAGATGATGAGGTTTGGGATAAGGCAGAAGCTTCACTTCTTGAAGCAGTTAAAGCTTCTAAGTTAGAATATAGTATTAATAAAGGTGAAGGTGCCTTCTATGGGCCAAAAATTGAATTTGTTTTAAGAGATGCTATCGGAAGAGATTGGCAATGTGGAACTTTACAAGTTGATTTAAATTTACCTGGAAGATTAGATGCATCATATGTTGATAAAGATGGAACAAAAAAAGTTCCTGTTATGCTTCATAGAGCGTTGTTTGGTTCTCTAGAAAGATTTATAGGAATATTGATTGAAAATTATGCTGGTAAATTTCCTTTTTGGATTTCACCTTTACAAACAATGGTAATTCCAATTTCAGAAGAATTTAATGATTACGCAATAGAAGTATCTAAAAAAATTAAAGATGCGGGCATAAGTTCTGCAGTTGATATTAAAAATAATAATTTAAACTATAAAATTAGAGATCATTCTTTAGCAAAAATACCTCTTTTATTAATTTGTGGTAAAAAAGAAGTTGACTCCAATTCAGTAACGATTAGAAGGTTAGACTCTAATAAACAAGAAATTATGGATATAGATACATTTTTAAAAACTTTCTCTGCTTTAAATAAAGCATCATCAAACTAAGTGGCAGATTTCAAACAAAATTACTTTCAAAGAAGAACAAAGGATAGAGGTCCAAGATCTAATAACCGAATATCTTCACCGGATGTTCAAGTAATTGCAAGTGATGGTGAAAATCTTGGAGTGATCAGTACTAACGAAGCTATATCAATGGCAAAAAACCAAGGATTAGATTTAATTGAAATCGCACCCAATGCTAACCCACCAGTATGTAAAATCATGGATATGGGTAAGTATAAATATGATGCTCAAAAAAAAGCAAATCTTGCAAAAAAGAAACAAAAAATAATTTCATTAAAAGAAATTAAAATGAGACCTGTAACAGAAACTCATGATTACGAATTTAAGGTCAAAAATGCAAAAAAATTTATCTCTAAAGGAGATAAAGTTAAATTTACTATCAGATTTAAAGGGCGAGAGCTCCAACACTCTCATTTAGGCAATGAACTAATGGGTAAAATTAAAGAGGATATGAAGGATATTGGTAGAGTAGAGTTGCAACCCAAATTTGATGGGAAGCAAATGATTATGGTAATTCAACCTTTATAAGCCTTAATAGAGGTTGTAAAATTTAAACATTCTTTGTATAAGTCCGCAGAATTATGCCAAAATTAAAAACAAAAAGCTCTGCAAAAAAAAGATTTAAAATATCAGCTAAGGGTAAAGTTATATCTGCTCAAGCAGGTAAAAGACACGGTATGATTAAACGAACGAATTCACAAATTAGAAAATTAAGAGGCACTACAACTTTGTCTAAACAAGATGGCAAAATTGTTAAATCATACATGCCTTACAGTTTAAGAGGATAACAATGGCAAGAGTTAAAAGAGGCGTAACAAGTAAAGCAAAACATAAGAAAGTTTTGAAAGCCGTAAAAGGTCAGTGGGGCAGAAGAAAAAATACTATCAGAGTTGCTAAACAAGCTATGGAGAAATCCATGCAGTATGCTTATAGAGATAGAAGAAATAAAAAAAGAGATTTCAAATCATTATGGATACAGAGAATTAATGCCGGTGTAAGAGCAGAGGGTATGACTTATTCAAAATTTATTAATGGTTTAAGTAAATGTGGTGTTACAATAGATAGAAAAATTTTAGCTGAAATTGCCTACGATAGTCCAGAAGCATTTAAAACAATTGTACAAAAAGCTCAATCCGCTTTAAATTAATCTCTATTGTTTTTATTTCTTAAGGAAATAATCTACTAATATGTCAGACATAAAAAATATTAGAGATCAATTTTTATCAAAGCTCAAGAATGAGCTAAGTTTAGATGAAATCAATTCAATCAAAACAGAGTTATTTGGAAAAAATGGTCAAATTTCATCTTTATTCAAAACTGTAGGATCAATACCAGAGTCTGACAGAAAAACTTTTGCAGCAGACTTGAATAAAATAAAAGATGAACTGCAATCTTTAATTTCAGAAAAGATTAAAGAAATAGAAACAAAAGAAGTTAATCAAAAACTTGAAAAAGAAAAAGTTGATATAACTTTACCTGGAAGACCTTTTGTTAGAGGAAAAATTCATCCTGTATCTCAAACTATAGATGAAATTTCATCTATATTTTCAGAAATAGGTTTTAGTGTTGAAGAAGGACCAGATGTAGAAAATGAATATAATAATTTTACTGCACTAAATACACCAGATAATCATCCAGCTCGTGATATGCACGATACTTTTTATTTAGACGAAAATAAAGAAGTCTTGTTAAGAACGCATACTTCACCAGTTCAAATTAGAACTATGTTAAAAGATAAGCCACCGTTTAAAATTATTGCTCCAGGTAGAACATATAGATCAGATAGTGATCAAACACATGCACCAATGTTCCATCAGGTTGAGGGCCTTCATATAGATAAAAATATTAATATGGGTCATTTAAAGGGATGTTTAAATTATTTTATTAAAGAGTTCTTTGAAGTGGAAAAAATCAAAATGAGATTCAGACCAAGTCATTTCCCTTTTACAGAACCATCTGCAGAAGTGGATATTGGTTACGAAATTAAAGATGGTAAAATTGTTATAGGAGAAGGAGATCAGTGGCTTGAAATTTTAGGATGTGGAATGGTTCATCCAAACGTTTTAAAAAATGTTAAAGTTGATCCTGCTAAATACCAAGGATATGCATTTGGCATAGGTATAGACAGGTTGGCAATGCTAAAATACGGTATTAATGATCTAAGAGCTTTCTTTGACTGTGATTATAGATGGTTAAATCACTTTGGATTTGATCCACTTGATGTACCCACAAATTATAGAGGTCTAAGTCGATGAAGATAACATTTGATTGGTTAAAAGATCACTTATCTGTAAGTGCTAAAGAAGAGAAGTTACTTGAGAAATTAACTGATATTGGACTTGAAGTTGAAAGTGTTGAAAATTTATCTGAAGGTTTAGACTTATTCAAAGTAGCAAAAATTTTAAAAACTGAAAAACATCCTAATGCAGACCGTTTAAAAGTTTGTGATGTTGATGTAGGTGAAAAAGAGATTAAGAAAGTAGTATGTGGTGCACCAAATGCTAGAGAAGGTTTGATCACTGTTTATGCTCCTCCTGGTGCGGTTATTCCAAAAAATAAAACTAAATTAGTTATAGCAAAAATCAGAGATGTTACATCTTATGGTATGCTTTGTTCTGAATCAGAACTCAATTTGTCTGAGGAAAGTGATGGAATTACTGAGCTTTCATCTTCAAAATACAACAATAGTATTGGAAAAAGTTTTTTTACTCAATCTAGTTCTAATTTGATTGATTTATCAATCACACCCAACAGACCAGACTGTCTTGGAGTTAGAGGAATAGCTAGAGATTTAGCAGCTGCAGGTTTTGGTAAATTAAAACAAATTAAAGAACAAAAAATAAAATCAAAAAAATCTCAAACAGTTAAAGTAAAAATTACAGATGAAAAAAATCAAGGATGTTTTTCTTTTGGGAGCTGTTTGGTAACAAATGTAAAAAATACTGAAAGCCCAAAGTGGTTAAAGGATAAATTAATTTCTATAGGTCAAAAACCTATTTCAGCAATCGTTGATATTACAAATTATGTAATGATTGATATTAATCGCCCATTACACGCTTATGATGCGGATAAAATTCAAAAAGGTATAATTGTTAGAAACTCAAAATCTGGTGAAGAGTTTACAGCTTTAGATAATAAAAATTATAAGCTTAAAGATGACATGTGTGTAATTAGCGATGATAAAGGTGTTTTAGGACTAGGTGGTATCATCGGAGGCACAAGATCTGGAACAGAAATTGATACACAAAATGTTTTAATTGAGTCAGCTTATTTTGATCCAAGATCAATCAGAAAAACAGCAAAAGAATTAAATATTGATACAGATGCAAAATTTAGATTTGAAAGAGGAATAGACCAATTGTCAATTGAAGAAGGTTTAAATAAAGCAGCTTTTTTAATTAAAGAAATTTGTGGTGGTGAAATTAGTAAAATAAATATTCAAAAAATTAGTACATTTAAAAATCAAATAATTAAATTTGATCCAAGTTCATTTGAAAAAGTTACAGGTTTTAAAATTTTAACAAAAGATATGTTAAAAATTTTAGATAACTTAGGTTTTAAATGTAAAAAAGATAAAAAAATTTTTAAATTAACTATCCCATCCTGGAGACCAGATATTACTCAGGAAATAGATGTTGTTGAGGAATTGGTAAGAATAGTTGGGTATGATAAAATCAAGATAGAAGAGCCAATCAAAGAGAGAAAAAAATCTACTTTAACACAAATTCAAAAATTGTTTCATTTCCTTCAAAGATCTATTGCTTCAAAAGGTTATTTGGAGGCAATTACTTGGTCTTTCACAGATGCAAAATATAATGATCATTTCAAAGGACAAAATGATGAATTAAAAATTGTGAACCCTATAAGTTCAGAATTAGGAGTTTTAAGAAATTCAATATTTTCAAATTTAATTATGTATATGAGCAAAAATATAGATAGAGGATTTAAAGATTTATCTATTTTTGAAATAGGACCAACATTTTTTGGAAAACAACCTGGTGAACAAAATATAGTAGTCTGTGGTTTATCTGCTGGAAAAAAATCTCGTCTTTCTTGGTTAGAAAAAGAGAGAAATGTCGATGTTTTTGATATTAAAAAAGATGTAGTTCAAACTTTAGTTGAAGCAGGTTACGATGCAGAAAAATTTTTTATTGATGATGAAACACCTGATTATTATCATCCAGGTAAATCAGGAAGATTATTTTTGAACAGAGGTAAAGAAAGTGTGGCTGCATACTTTGGTGAAATTCATCCAAATATTATCAAGCAAATAGATATGAAAACCGTGTCTTTAGTAGGTTTTGAAATATTTCTTGATAATTTAAAATTACCAAAAAAATCATTAAAAGATCAAAAAACAAAATATTCTGTTTCAGATTATCAAAAGTCAGAAAGGGATTTTGCTTTTATAGTTGATAAGAAAATTAAAGTTCAAGATTTGATAAATGTTGTATCAAATGTTGATAAAAATTTGATTTCTAACATTAAAGTTTTTGATGTTTATGAGGGCGATAATATTCCTGAAAACCAAAAATCAATTGCGATCAGTGTTACAATTCAATCTCAAGAAAAAACTCTTAAAGAAGCAGATTTAGATCAAATAAATAAGTCAATTATAGAAACAGTCGAAAATAAAACTGGCGCTAAAATTCGATCCTAAAGCCAATGAGTTCAATCGATAATATAAGAAATTTTGCAATCATCGCGCACATTGATCATGGAAAATCTACTATTGCAGATAGAATAATTCATAGTTGTGGTGGTCTGACTGAAAGAGAGATGAAAGCTCAAGTTTTAGACTCAATGGATATTGAAAGAGAGAGAGGTATCACTATTAAAGCTCAAACAGTAAAGCTAAATTATAAAGCTAAAGATGGAAAAGAATATATTTTAAACATTATAGATACTCCAGGCCATGTTGACTTTAGCTATGAGGTAAGCAGATCTTTATATGCTTGTGAAGGTTCAATTTTGATTGTTGATAGTACACAAGGAGTTGAGGCTCAAACTTTAGCAAATGTTTACCAAGCATTAGATACAAATCATGAAATTGTCCCAGTATTAAATAAAGTAGATTTACCAGCTTCTGATTTAGAAAGAACAAAAAAGCAAATTGAGGAAGTTATTGGAATAGACACACAGAATGCTATTCCATGTTCAGGAAAAACTGGTGAAGGAATAGGAGATATTTTAGAGCAAATTATAACCACTTTACCGGCGCCAAAAGGAGAAAGTTCATCGGATTTAAAGTGTTTATTGGTGGACAGTTGGTACGATACTTATTTAGGCGTTGTAATATTAGTTAGAGTTATTGACGGGAAACTTTCTAAACACATGAAGATCAAAATGATGTCTACAAATCAAGAATATATTGTTGAAAAAGTAGGTGTTTTTACACCAAAGCCAGTTGATATCAATGAATTAAAAACAGGAGAAATAGGATTTATCACAACAGGTATAAAAGTGTTATCAGAGACAAAAGTTGGAGATACAATTTGTGATGCAACAAAACCATTAAAAGAAGCTTTACCAGGTTTTAAACCTAGTAAACCTGTAGTATTTTGTGGATTGTTTCCTGTAGATAGTTCAGAGTTTCAAAAATTAAAAGATGGTTTAGCAAAGTTACAATTAAATGATGCAAGCTTCTCTTTTGAACCAGAGTCATCTTCAGCTTTAGGGTTAGGTTTTAGATGTGGGTTTTTAGGTTTGCTTCATTTAGAAATTGTAACAGAGCGACTTGAAAGAGAATTTGATGTTAATTTATTAACAACAACCCCCGGGGTAGTTTATAAAGTTCATTTGAACAATGGTGATACGATGGATTTACAAAATCCATCAAGCTTACCTGATCCTACATTAATAAAATATATTGAAGAACCTTGGATTAAGGCAACCATTATTACTCCAGATCAGTACTTAGGTTCAATAATTAAAATGTGTCAAGACAAAAGAGGAGTACAAACCAATCTTAGTTATTCTGGAAGTAGAGCAGTAGTAAATTATGAACTTCCTTTAAACGAAGTTGTGTTTGATTTCAACGATAGACTTAAGTCAATGACAAGTGGATATGCAAGTTTTGATTATGAAATAATTGAGCATAGAGAAGGTGACCTAGTAAAACTTGGTATTTTAGTGAATGGCGAACCCGTTGATGCTTTAGCTATGATGATACATAAAGATTTTGCTCAAAAAACAGGAAGAGAAGTTTGTGAAAAATTAAAAGATTTAATTCCAAGACATAATTTTATGATTCCTGTTCAAGCTGCAATTGGAGGAAAAATTATTGCTAGAGAAACTATCAAAGGATTTAAAAAAGATGTTTTAACAAAAATTCATGGTGGTGGAGCTACAGATAGAAAAAGAAAATTATTAGAAAAACAAAAAAAGGGTAAGGCTAGATCAAAACAATTTGGAAGAGTGGAAATACCTCAAGAAGCATTTATTGGTGTTCTTAAAATTTCGAAAGAAAAATAACTGGAGAGGTGGCCGAGTGGTTGAAGGCGCACGCTTGGAAAGCGTGTAAAGGAGCAATTCTTTCATGGGTTCGAATCCCATTCTCTCCGCCATTAAATATGCCACGTTTTTCAACAGTAATTTGAGTATTTAACTGTTAAATTATTAAGATAAATCAGCAATTTTTCAAAAAAATGTTATAATTTTTTCTTTCCAAAATTTAAAAAATGACAAGCAAAAATACATATCAAGCAGATTCAATTAAAGTTTTAAAAGGTCTTGAAGCAGTCAGAAAAAGACCAGGGATGTATATAGGAGATACTGATGATGGCACAGGTTTACATCATATGGTTTATGAGGTTGTAGATAACTCGATAGACGAGGCGTTAGCAGGTCATTGTAAAAATATTAATGTAAAAATTAATTCTGATGGAACAGTTACTGTAAATGATGATGGAAGAGGTATCCCTGTCGATATGCATAAAGGGGAAAAAAAATCTGCAGCTGAGGTAATTATGACTCAACTTCATGCTGGTGGTAAGTTTGATCATGATTCATATAAAGTTTCCGGTGGACTACATGGAGTTGGTGTTTCAGTTGTTAATGCATTGTCAGAAAAATTAGAATTAGAAATTAATAGAGATGGAAAAAAACATTTTATAGAGTTTAAAAATGGTGAAGCAAAATCACCTCTAAAGGTAGTTGGCAAATCTAAAAATACAGGTACTCAAATAACATTCTTACCTTCAAAAGATATATTCTCATCAATTAAATTTAGTGCAAATATTTTAATTAAAAGAATGAGAGAGTTAGCTTTCTTAAACAAAGGTATTAAAATAATTTTTACTGATGCTAGTCAAAAAAAAGAAAAAATATCTGAATTTAAATATGATGGTGGTGTTTTAGAGTTTGTAGATTTTTTAGATGAGAAAAGAGAAAAACTACAAAATAAAAATGGTAATGATTTATTTCGAAAACCAATTTACATTGAAGGCAAAAAGAATAACATTGAAATAGAGTGTTCATTAAAATGGAATGCTGGTTATACAGAAGATATATTTCCATACACAAATAATATTTATCAAAAAGATGGTGGAACACATTTATTAGGTTTTAGAAGTGCTCTTACAAGAGTCGTAAATAAATATGCCAATGAAAATAATTTATTAAAAAAGAATAAATTAGCTATTTCAGGAGATGATATTAAAGAGGGCTTAACGTGTGTGCTTTCAACTAAAATCCCTGATCCTAAGTTTTCTTCACAAACCAAAGATAAGCTAGTTTCGTCTGAGGTAAGAATGATTGTTGAAACTTTGGTAAATGAAAAATTATCAATTTGGTTTGATCAAAATCCATCAATTGCCAAAATAGTTTTGGCTAAAGTTATTCAAGCAGCTATGGCTAGAGATGTTGCAAGAAAAGCGAGAGAAAATGTAAGAAGAAAAGGAGCCCTTGAGTTAAGTGGATTACCAGGAAAATTAGCTGATTGTCAGATAGGAAAACAAGAAGGTACGGAATTGTTTATAGTTGAGGGAGACTCAGCAGGTGGTTCCGCTAAACAAGGAAGAAATAGAGCAAATCAAGCGGTTTTGCCTTTAAGAGGTAAAATTTTAAACACTTATGTAGAGGACATAAATTTAAAAAAAAATGGCAATGGCAATGGTAATGGTTCAGATCTAAGAACAAAAGCTCTTGCAAAAATGATATCTTCCAATGAGATAGTAACATTAATTAATGCACTGGGACTTGATCCTAAATCTCAGGAAATAGATTTAAAAGATTTAAGATACGGTAAAATAATTATAATGACCGATGCCGATGTTGATGGTTCTCACATAAGAGCACTGTTGTTAACTTTTTTTAATAACAAACCATTTAATAAATTAATTGAAAATGGACATGTTTATTTAGCCCAACCACCATTGTTTAAAATTAATAAAGGTTCAAAAGGGATTTATATTAAAGATGAAAAAGAATTAGAGGATTATATCGTAAATAATAACAAGGAATTAAAGAAATTGAAAAGAGGCTCAAAAGACTATTCAAATGCATTAGATTTAGAAAAATCAAAAATGAATATACAAAGGTTTAAGGGTCTTGGTGAAATGAATCCAGAAGAGTTGTGGAATACAACTTTAGATCCTGAAACTAGAAATTTGCTTCAAGTGCAGTACTCTAAAGATCTTAAAAAAGATCAAAGTCTTATCCATACACTAATGGGAAGTGATGTTGCGTTAAGAAAAGATTTCATAGTCTCAAATGCTATCAATGTAAAAAATCTTGATATTTAAAAATGAAGTTTTTTGAAACTTCAAAACACCACTCATTCAAAAAATCTACTTATATTACCTTAAGATGGATTGGTATAATTGGACAGTTAATTGCAGTTAATTTTGTATACTTTGTATTAGATTTTAAATTTGACTTTATAACTTCTAATCTAATTATAATCATTGGTATCATAAGTAATTTTTACTTAATTTTTATTTATAAAAAAACTCAATTATCCGACAGATCAGCTTTCATTTTTTTAGTTATTGATATTTTGCAATTAGCTATTTTACTTTACTTGTCAGGTGGAATTCTTAATCCATTTGTTATCTTTATAATTATTCCAAGTGTATTTTCATCATCTAATTTAAGTTTTAGAACAAATACTATGCTTGTATTGTTAACAGCTTTATCAATTATATTTTTAACTTTTTATTCAACAGAATTACCTTCTCCACTTGGAGATCATTTTCATGTAAGCCCTTATTATTATTACTCTATCCCGATTGCTTTGATTATTGCTCTTGTTTTTTTAAATTATTTTGCAATGACATTTGGAACTCAATCTAGGTTAAGAAAAGAAGCTCTTACGAAAATGGAAGAAGTAATGGCTAAGGAACATGAGCTTTTATCTTTAGGCGGTCAAGCAGCTGCAGCCGCTCATTCATTAGGAACACCTCTTTCAACCATAAAAATAATTACTCAAGAATTACTAAAACAATTTGAAGGCAATAAAGACGTAGAAAAAGATATTAATTTATTATCTAGTCAGGTTGAAAGATGTAATGAAATACTAAAAAAATTAACTTTAAATCCAGACGAAGAGGATGAGTTTATTGATGTAGATATTACTATTAGAGATTATCTAAATGAAATTTTAAATTCATTTAAAGAGATAAGCACAAAGAAGTTTATCTTCAATTTTGATCAAGACTCTAATTCGAAAAAAATAGTTAAATCTATAGAAATTGTTTATGGACTAAGAAATTTTATAGGTAATGCTAATAAATTTTCTGATGAAAATATTTTCATAAATTTAAAGAGTGATAGTGAATTTACTGAAATAAGTATTGAGGATGATGGTCCAGGTTATCCAAAAGATATTTTATCAAAAATAGGAGAGCCATATTTAAAATCAAATAATCCTCAAGATAAATCAAAAACAGGACTAGGTTTAGGTTTGTTTATAGGAAAAACACTGTTAGAAAAAAATTTTGCTTCTGTAATATGTAGAAACTCCAAAACAAGATCTGGCGCAGAAGTAATAATTAAATGGAGAAATACAGATTTATTTAATATTTAATGAAATTTTTTCTTTGTTTCAAACAAAGAGCTAAGTTGAGATATCATTACATCTCCTAACTCATTTACATCAGTAATTTTTATAGCTCTGTTGTAATATCTTGAAACATCATGTCCAATACCAATCGCTAAAATTTCAATATCAGACTTATTCTCAATAAATTTGACCATCTTCTTCAAATGTTTTTCTAAAAAATCTCCTGAATTTACTGAAAGTGTTGAGTCATCAACTGGAGCTCCATCAGAAATTACCATTAAAATTTTTCTTTCTTCTTTTCTTTTTTTAATACGGTTGTATGCCCAAGATATAGCTTCGCCATCAATATTTTCTTTTAACAAACCCTCTTTTAACATCAGGCCTAAATTATTTTTTGCTTGTCTCCAATGTGTATCCGCACCTTTATAAATTATATGTCTTAGATCGTTAAGTCTTCCAGGTGTTTTTGGTTTTGAATTTTTAGTCCAAAATTCTCTACTCTGTCCACCTTTCCAGTTTTTTGTAGTAAATCCTAAAATCTCTACTTTGACCGAACATCTTTCGAGTGTCCTTGACAAAATATCTGCACAAATAGCAGCAATCGTTATTGGTCTTCCTCTCATAGAACCAGAATTATCAATAAGTAAAGTTACAACTGTATCTTTAAAATCTAAATCCTTTTCTTTTTTAAATGATAAAGAGTTATATGGATCCATTATTATTCTTGGTAACTTTGAACTATCAAGTAAGCCTTCTTCTAAATCAAATTCCCAAGCTCTATTTTGTTTTGCTAGTAATTGTCTTTGAAGTTTATTAGCTAACTTGGTAATTACATCTTGGAAACCAATTAACTGTTGATCTAAATTTTTTCTAAGTTTAGAAGCCTCGTCTGCATTTTCTAGATTTTCAGCTTTAACAACTTCATCGAATTGTGTAGTAAATATTTTGTAATCAAGATTTACATTATCAATTTTTTTTTGAATTACCTGCTCAGAGTTTTGCTCATCAGACTCAACATCAGACAACTGCTCATCCAAATTAAACTCGTCTATACTATAATCAGCATCAACAGATGCCTCTGTTTGCTGTTCATCATTTTCATCTTTGCTATCTTCATTATCTTTATTTTGGTCATCATTTGAGGGATTGTCTTGACCTTGATCTTGATTTTCTTCCTCTTCTTGATCCTCCTCATCACTTTGAAAAATATCCATTTCTTCTAGTATTTCAGAAAATTTAGAACCATACGTATTTTGATTTTCCAAATTATTTAACAAAAACTCTTTATGTTTCTTAATTGATTGTTCAAAATCTTTTTCCCAGAAATTAAGCATTCTAGATGTTAAAGGATTTAGGTCTATATTATGAAAATTTTTAAGCATATATAGCTCAAATGCTTCAGCAACAGGAACGTCTTCCTTTGTTTTAAGCTGATCTTTTCTTTTACGATTAATTATTTGTGAATAGTTTTCAGAAAAATTTTTTTGAATTCCTTTCAACATTTTGCCCCCTAGGGCTTCATATCTAATCTTTTCAGCTATATTATACAAAGATCTAGAGGAAGTGTTTGAAGGCAAATTTTTTCTGTAAATTTTTTCATTAGAAAATCTCTTTTTAAGCGCTGTAGAGTCTGTTTCAGCCCTTAATTTTATAAAATCACTTGGACTAGTTAGATCATTTATTTCAAAAGATGAAATATCTTTAACCTTTTTATCTTCAGAAGATTTATTGTTTATATCAATATCGTCTGCGATAACTTTTGCTGTTGAAGATAAAGCAATTCTAAATTTTTCTTTTAAATTTGTTTCTTTATTGCTCATTTAGATTTGAATATTGATCAAAGACTCAGGCAATTCTTCACCAAAACATCTTTGATAATATTCTGCGATTGTGTTTTTCTCAATATCATCGCACTTATTTAAAAAGGTTACTCTAAAAGCATACCCAGTGTCCTTAAAAATTTCAGAATTTTCAGCCCAATGAAGAACTGTTCTTGGACTCATTACAGTAGATATGTCTCCAGCAATAAAACCTTTTCTAGTTAAGGATGCTACTTTAATCATATTAGCAACTTTTTCTTTTCCCTTAGCATTATTTAAATTTTTATTTTTTGATAAAACTATATCCATTTCTCTATCTAGGCTTAGATAGTTTAATGTTGTTACAATATTCCATCTATCCATTTGACCTTGGTTAATCTGCTGTGTTCCGTGATAAAGTCCAGTAGTATCACCAAGCCCAACTGTATTAGATGTAGCAAATAACCTGAAATACTTATTTTGACTTATTACTTTGTTTTTATCTAGTAGCGTGAAATTTCCTTCAGCCTCCAACACTCTTTGAATAACGAACATAACATCAGGTCTTCCAGCGTCATACTCATCAAATACTAAAGCAACTGGATTTTGAATTGACCATGGCAGAATTCCCTCATTAAACTGTGTCACTTGTTTTCCATCTTTAAGTACAATTGCATCCTTACCTATTAAATCTATTCGACTAACATGACTGTCTAAATTTACTCGAATACACGGCCAGTTTAGTCTTGCAGCTATTTGCTCTATGTGTGTTGATTTTCCAGTACCATGATATCCTTGTACCAAAACTCTTTTATTGAACGCAAATCCTGAAATTATTGCAAGTGTAGTATCTCTATCAAATTTATAATTTTTATCTATTTCAGGTACATATTCACTTCTTTTTGAAAAGGCATTCACTTCCATCTCGGAATCTATTCCAAAAGATTGTTTTAAAGAAACTTTTATGTCAGGTTGAATGTTAAGATTTGGAGTCAATTTTTTCCCTATAAGTGTTTTTTAGCTGTGTGTAAGCTAAAGTTATTAGTTTTAATTTTTCCTCGTATTTTTTATTTCCGGCATTCATATCAGGGTGAAATTTTTTAACAAGCACTTTGAATTTTTCTTGTATTTTTTGCCACTTTAAACCTACAGATATTCCCAATATTCCAAATGCTTTAATATCTTTATGATCAAATTTAAATTGACGCATATGATTATAATCTCCATTGAATTTATCTTTATCAAATTCATCTTTTAATGTTGTGTTCCATAGGACTTTAAAAAAATTATCTGAAGAACTAAAATTTTGAGTAGGTTTGTGCCAAGTCATATCTGACTTTAAAAAATTGATTACTTGATTATCACTCATCCCAGAAAAATAATTCCAGTTTTTGTTAAATTCTTTAACATGTTCTAGACAAAGCATTCTATATTTTCTGCTATTATCCTTCTCAATTGGTGCTCTGTATTCACCAATTTCATTACAATTATTCCAGTCACAAATATTTTTCATGATATAATAATTACTATATGGATATAAACGAATTAATTGCAATTATAAAAAAAAAATTATCAGATCAAATAAATATTCAAAGTATAGATATAGAAGATAAATCTTTTCTTCACAAAAATCACAAAGGTAATCAAGAAGGCAAATATCATTTAAAGTTAAATATAGTTTCTGAACAGTTAAAAAGTATGAACAGAATTGAAAGTAATAAAAAAATTTATAAAGTATTAGATAAAGAATTGAAAGAAACTATTCACTCAATTCAAATTCAACTATCTTAAGTAATCATTAAAAAATTTTTTCAATTTTTCTCTTGGATATTCAATATTAATTTGTGGAGATCCAATTTTTTTTAAAAGCACCAAATTAATCTTTTGGGATTTATTTTTTTTATCCTTTGTCATGAAAAATAATATTTTATTTATATCCTTTTTTGTAAAAAATTTATTTACAGATATTGATAGATTTAGATTATTGATATGATTTAATATTAGGTTGTAATCACTTTTTTTAAGTATTTTTAAATTTAAACTAAAACTTAATGCTGTCTTTATCCCTAGGATTACTGCTTCACCGTGATTTAATTTCTTATTGTAATTTAAGCTTGCTTCATAAGCATGGCCAAATGTATGTCCAAAATTTAAAACTTTTCTTAAATTTTTTTCTTTCTCGTCTTTTTCAACTACATTTTTTTTAATTTTACAGCTTTCATAAATTGCTTTTTCAATAAATGGAGAACTCAGTTTGGTGATTTTATTCACATTCTTATTTAAAAATTTAAAGAAATTTTTATCTCTTATCAGAGAATGTTTTAAAATTTCACCATATCCACAAACAATCTCTCTTTTTGGCAACGATTTAAGAAAATCAACATCTGATATAACTAGGTTCGGTTGATAAAAACTACCAATTAGGTTTTTTCCATAATATGAATTTATGCCAGTTTTACCACCAATTGAAGAGTCAACTTGGGATAAGAGTGTTGTTGGTATATTTATAAATTTCATACCTCTTTTAAAAATACTAGATGCAAAACCACTTACATCACCAGTAATACCCCCACCTATTGATATTATACAGTCATCTCTAGAAAAGTTTTTATTTAATAAAATTTCTAAGATTTTGTTAATAATATGAAAGTTTTTATTGGCCTCGCTGGCATTAAAAAAACAAATATGTATTTTCTTTTTTTTTAATGAATTTTTTATTTTATTGATAAATTTTTTTGGTACATTTTTATCAACTACAAGAAGACATTGATTGAATGTTAAGGAATTATTCTTAATTATTTTTGATAGGTTGGTAATTAAATTTGATCCAATTATTATTGGATATTTTTGAGTTTTTGTTTCAATTTTTAATTTAATTGGTTTCATAAATTTCTTTAATTTTGCTTACTATTTCATTTTTTGTAAGATTATCACATTTGATTTCATATAAGGCTTTAGAATAAATGTTAGTTCGTTTTTTAATTAAATCAATTAAATCATTATCTGTAGCATTAATCGTTAAAGGTCTTTTTTTGCTATTTTTAATTCTTTCAACTAAAATTTTTTCATTCCAATTTAACCAAAATGAATAATGATTTTTTAAAACTTCATTTCTAATATTTTTATTTGCAAAAGCACCTCCCCCAAGAGAGACAACTGTAGAACTAAGTTTCAATTTTTTAAGTGTAGTTTTTTCCTCAATTTTTCTAAAATATTCTTCTCCTTTTGTTTCGAATATTTTTCGAATTGTTGTATTTAAATTTTTCTCTATTTCTTTATCTACATCTACAAAATTTAATTTAAATTTTTTTGCTACTAAAGAGCCTATAGAACTCTTACCAGATCCCATCATACCTAGAAAAACTAGATTTTTTTTTGATTTCATAAGTTTAAATATTGAAAAAACACAAATATGTCTTAATTTGAAATTAACTAAAGTTATATGCAATTCAACAAAAATACAAGTTCAGGTAAAAAAAGTATAATCGGACTAGTTGTTAAATCTATTTTTGGACTAGTAATTGTTCTTGGCGTTGTTTTAATTCTCAATTCAATTGATTTTCCCGCTCCTAAGAAGGAAATTGAAAAAATTATTCCAAATGAAAATTTTAAAATTGTTAAGTAAAAAATTCTTTTTTATTTTTTTAAGCTATCTAATTATTTTAAATCCTATTCGTGCAGAAGATAATCCAATTGATATATGGAATCTTGAAAAAAAAGAAAATGAAACTGTTGAGGAAGCAGTTATTACTGAAGATGAAAATAATAACGATCAAATAAGTGTTTTTGATATGCAGTCAGATAAAAATACTGGCTCGATAGAATTAGATGAAAATTTAATATCAAAAGAAGTCAAAATTGTAGGATTATATGATCCTGAAGAACATGGTTTGACTATTGATATGTGGACTAATTCTGATGGTCAAAAGTTAAAAAATTTATTTAACAGTTTAGAGAAAATTAATCTTTCTAATGATGCTCTAGAAATTATGGAAGTATCATTATTAACTAACGCTCATTATCCTAATCAAAATATTACTGAAAATGAATTTTTAAAATTTAAATCTGATTGGTTAATTAAAAATTCTGATTTAGAACTCATTGAAGAATTTTTGGTTAATAATCAAATTGTAAATTCTCATCCCAAACTAACCAGACATTTGTTAGACAACTATTTATCAGGCCAAGATATAAAAAAGACCTGTGAATTTTTTACAAAAATTAAAGAACCAGTTGAAGATGAATATTTATCTAAATTAAATTTATATTGTTTGGTTAATTATGGAAAAAATGAAGAAGCTCAATTAATTCTAGATCTTAAAAAAGAGCTAGGTTTTCAAGATGAATATTTTGAAAATAAAATGAATTACCTGTTTGGTTATATTGAGGAAGCATCCAAAGAAATTTCTGAAAGTTCAGTATTTGAGTTTCACTTAGCTCATAGAACAAATCCAGAATTTTCATTTGAGCCCAATGAAAATACGCCTCAATTAATTTGGAAATATCTATCAAATTCAAATTTACTACCAGATCTAAGTAATGTTGACATAAATGATCAAGATAAAATCTTAATTATTGAGAAAGCTGCAAATTATAAAATTTTTTCAGAAAAAGACTTATTTGAATATTATAAAAAATTTCAATTTAATATTGATCAATTGTTAAGTGCAACTGATACTTACAAGTTGTTGTCTCCGTTAGAAGCAAGAGCATTAATTTATCAAAGAGCACTTTTAACGAGTGAACCAGAATTGAAATTGGAATTTTTACAATTGTTGAAGCAGCTATTTGAGGATAACAACATTGGACTAGCTTTTGATATAGAGCTAAATAACTTTTTGAACGAAATTGAAGTAGATAATGTTCCCTCAGATTATTTAAGTTTCTACAATAACTATTCAAAAAATCAGAATTCAGAGTTCAAAAAAATTCAATACAATAATAATATTTTACATCAATCTAAGTGGGTAAATTATTTTAGAGGAGATTATTCAAAATCTGAAATACAAGAAGATTTAAAAAAATTTCTTGATAGAATAATCTTTAGTAATGAAACTTTGTCCACCAAAGATATAATTTTTATAGAAAGTCTGAAATCAGACGGAATAGAAATACCAAGCGAGTATGACAGCTTATTTTCACAAAAGCCTTATGAGCTAGATGAAAGTTTAGTGGACTTGATAGAGGCAAATGAAGTTGGAACAGTTTTATTGTCTTTAATTGAGATAATAGGTAATAACAAAATAGAAAATATTGATGAAAAAAGACTTTATTTTATTTCGAATACACTAAATCAAATAAATGCTGATTTAATAAGAAATAAACTATTGCTAAAAGTTCTTCCTTTAAAAGTATAAAAATTATAATAACATACAAATTTTATGGCGATAAGAACGATTATTACAGAACCAAACAAATTACTTCGACAAGTATCAAAACCTGTAGAAGCTGTTGGAAGTGAAGAGCAAAAATTAATGAATGATATGCTCGATACAATGTATGATGCAAATGGCATTGGTCTTGCAGCAATTCAGATTGGTATACCAAAAAGAATTATAGTTATGGATATAAGCAAGGATGAAAACAAAAAAGAGCCTAGATACTTTGTAAATCCTGTAATAAAAAATAAAGACTCACTCAAGGCAACTTATGAAGAAGGGTGTTTATCTGTACCAAATCAATTTGCTGAAATAGATCGACCAAGTAAATGTGAAGTAGAGTATTTAGATTATAATGGAAAGAAACAGCTACTAAAGGCAGATGGATTACTTGCAACATGCATACAGCATGAAATGGATCATTTGGAAGGGATATTATTTATTGATTATCTCTCAAAACTAAAAAAGTCAATGATTATAAAGAAACTTTCAAAATTAAAATCAAATACAGCTGAAGTTTAAAAAATGTCAAAAAAGTTAGTTTTTATGGGTACGCCCATGTTTGCTGTACCAATTTTAAAATCTTTATATCAAAATGGATATAATATTTCTTGTGTGTATACACAGCCACCTCAAAAATCAAAAAGAGGACAAAAAATTAATAAGTCTCCAATACAAGGTATTTCTGAAACTTTAAATTTAGAATATAGAACGCCGCCAGTTTTAAATAATGAAGAGGAGTATAATTTTTTAAATTCTTTAGATGCTGATTTAGCAATAGTGGTTGCTTACGGACAAATCATACCTAAAAAATTTATAAACCTAATTGAAAAAGGTTTTATAAATATACATGCATCTTTACTGCCTAAATGGAGAGGTGCCGCACCAATTCAACGATCAATTATGAATTTAGATCAAGAGACTGGAATAAGTATAATGAGAATTGCTGAAAAATTAGATACAGGACCAGTTTGTAATAATTATAAAATTCAACTTAATGAAAATTTGAATGCGTTAGAAATTAGTGAAAAGCTTTCCAACTTAGCAGCAGAAAAAATTCTAGATAACGTAGATGATATTTTAGAGGATAAAGCAAGTTTTATTGAGCAAGATCATTCGAATGCAACCTATGCATCTAAAATTCAAAAAACTGAAGGTCAAATTAACTGGGATGAAAATGCTGAAAAAATTATTGGTAAGATAAACGGTTTATACCCATCACCAGGAGCATTTTTTATGTTTAATGGAGAAAGATATAAAATTCTAAAAGCTCAAGTTGGAAGAGCTCAAGGAAATCCAGGGTCAGTGTTGAGTGATAATCTTGAAATTGCATGTGGTAATAATCAATCGATAATTATTAAGGAAATTCAGAGGCAAGGGAAAAAACCTCAAAATATTGGTGAATTTATTCAAGGTTCGCAGATAAAAAAAGGCTCAAAGATATAAATGTTCAGATACCAGCTTTTGATAGAATATTTAGGCACAAATTACAAAGGTTGGCAAATTCAAAAAAAAAACAAAACTATTCAAGGAATACTTCAAGACAAAATTAGGAAGTTGTTAAAAGAAAACATTACTATAGTTGGATCGGGCAGAACAGATGCTGGTGTTCATGCTATCGAGCAGTCCGCGCATTTTGATTTAAAAAATAAACTATTGAGCTTAGATAAATTTATTAACTCAATTAATCACTTTTTAAAAAATGAAAATATTGCAATCCTTAAAATAAGAAAAAGGACCAGCAACTTTCACTCAAGATTTTCTGCAAAAAAGAGAGTTTATAAATATGTCATTTTAAATAGAACAAGTTCACCTGTAATTGAAAAAAACCAAGTCTGGCATGTAAGAAAAAAATTAGATTTAGATTTGATGAAATTAGGGGCAAAGAAATTAGTTGGCACTAAAGATTTCTCAACATTTAGGGCCTCAAGTTGTAATGCTAAGAGTCCAATTAGAACGATGGAATTTGTAAAATTAAAATCTTTAAATGATAAAATAGAAATTCAGTTTAAATCTCAATCTTTTCTTCAACAGCAAGTACGATCTATGGTTGGTTGTTTAAAATATTTAGGTGAAAAGAAATGGGATTTAAAAAAATTTGACAAAGCGCTAAAATCTAAAAAAAGGTCGCTGTGCGCTCCACCAGCACCATCTACAGGATTATTTTTATCTAGAGTTTTTTATTAGTTTTTTTTTATTACTCATGGCAAATTTTTTATTTATTCGCCATCTAGATTCTGCTCTTACAATGTACCCACAACAATTTTTTGACTTACACTTACAGGGAAATTGTTTGTAATTTTCATCATAACCAAAACCATAATCGCAGGTAAATTCTTCACCTTTTTTGATATCTCTAATTGCTTTAACCCAAATTTTTAGACCCTTACCATCATAATCACAATTATTGTCACAAGAATGATTAATTAATCCTGCAGTATTCCATGAAAAATCTCCATCAAGGTCATATCTTTTGTTGATAGTAAATAAATAGATTGGTTTACTATTGTCATATTTATCAGACTCTTCAGTTTGTTTTTTTGTAATTAGTTTACCAACGTAATCAATTATCTTTGTACCTTCTTTGATATCTTTAGTGGCATAAAGTCCTCTACCTTTTTTATCGATATCAGATTTTTTAATTTTATATAATTTCACTGAGTTTTATTTAGTTTTTTATTGGGAATTATCAATTAAATTCTATTAAAGCATCAACATGTCTTTGAGTACTATCTTGTAGTGCTTTTAGGTCATATCCACCTTCTAGTATAGATACTACATTACCTCTACAAAATGATTTTGAAATTTCTAAAGTTCTTTTTGTAATTGTATAATAATCTTCAGCATTAAGTTTTAATTGTGCCAAAGGATCATCAATATGAGCATCAAAACCTGCAGAAAATAATAGAAATTCTGGTTTAAATTCTTTTAATTTCTTTACTACTAGTTCATATGCATTTAAATATTCTCTAGCACTTGTTCCAGCTTCAAGTGGAATATTTAAAATATTATTAAATTTTCCGATCTCTTTTTCCGAACCTGAACCTGGATAATATGGAAATTGATGGGTGGAAATATATAAAACTTTTTCATTGTTAAAAAAAATATCTTGTGTCCCATTTCCATGATGGACATCAAAATCAATTATAGCTATTTTTTTATAACCATATTTTTCAATTAAATAATTAGCTCCAACTGCAACATTGTTGTAAATACAAAAGCCCATTGCTTTCTCTTTTTCTGCGTGATGACCTGGGGGTCTTACTGCACAAAAAGCATTTTTAAATTCTTTTTTTTCAACACCATCAATCGCTGCTATAATTGATCCAACAGCATCTTTTATTGCTTCTTTACTACCAGGGGAGATAACTGTATCTCCATCTAAGAAATTAAATCCATTTTGGGGGTACGATTGATCGACATGATCAATATACTTAGAAGAGTGAGTTTTTATTAATATCGATTTTTCAAATTTTGAAGGCTTTTTCCAAATTAAATTTTTGTTATCTAATCTTTTAAAGTTATCAATAACAGCTGTAACTCTATCTATTTTTTCAGGATGTCCATCTCCTGTATTGTGATTTTTATATGTATCAGAAGTAATTAAAGCTGTTTTCACTTAAAATAGCTCTTTAAAATATTTGAATAAATTAAAGTTAATTTTTTTAAATCACTTAAAGAAACTGCTTCGTCTACTTTATGCATTGTTTTTCCAACCAAACCAAATTCTAAACAGGGAGTAATCTTTCTAATAAATCTTGCATCAGATGTACCTCCTGTGGTTGAGAGTTCAGGTTTAATTTTAGTAATCTTTTTAATTATATCTTGTATCATATATGTAGTTTTGTTTGGTTTAGTTAAAAACGCTTCACCAGATACACTATATTCAATTTTGTAATTTGACTTATTTTTATGACAAATTTTCTTCAATATTTTGTTTATTTTTTTCTTAATTGAATTCGATGAATGTTTGTTATTAAATCTAATATTAAAAGTTGCATTAGCCAAACCTGGAATTACGTTATCGGCTGTGTTATCAATATTTATTTTTGTAACTTCTAGGTTTGTTGGCTGGAAGTCTTTTGTTCCTTTATCAAATTTAATTTCCTTTAATTCTCTCAATATTTGAACAAGAGCAGTTGATGGATTGTTAGCCCTATGAGGATAAGCAACATGGCCCTGAATACCTATAATTGAAAGTCTGCCAGTCATACTTCCCCTTCGACCAATTTTAATCATTTCTCCCAATTTATTTGGATTAGTTGGTTCTCCAACTAAACAAAAATTAATTTTCTCTTTTCTTTTTTTTAAGTATTCGACAACTTTTTTTGTACCGTTAATAGCAATTCCTTCTTCATCACCTGTAATTAGTAAGCTTATAGAGCCATTAAATTCTTTGTTATTTTTAACAAAAATGCTGACAGCAGAAACAAAAGCTGCAATAGAGCTTTTCATGTCATTTGCTCCTCTTCCAATTAAATGTCCTTTTTTAATTGAGGGTCTGAAAGGATTTACTGTCCAATCTTTTAAGTTTCCAGGAGGTACAACATCTAAGTGACCAGCGTAGCAAAAATTTGGACCTTTGGTTCCAAGTCTAGCATAAAGATTTTTAACTGGTTTACTGTTTTTTTCCTTAAACTCTAATATTTTAGTTTTGAAACCAAGTTTTTTTAATTGTTTTTCTAAGAATTTCATTACCCCAGCATCTATTGGTGTTACAGAGGGGTAACGAATTAGCTCTTTGGCCAATTGTAATTCATTAATGGTTTGCATTTTAATCTCTTAAAAGATCGTTTACTGATGTTTTAGATCTTGTTTTTTCATCTACTTGTTTGATGATTACTGCACAATATAATGAGGGCGCAGCAGAATTGTTTTTGTCTGGTAATGATCCAGGAACAACAACAGAGTAAGGAGGTATTTTACCATGAGTTACTTCACCAGTTTTTCTATTAACGATTTTAGTTGATTGGCCAATATACATACCCATACTAAGCACCGAACCTTCACCAACTATTACACCCTCCACAACCTCTGACATAGCACCTACAAAAACATTATCTTCAATAATAGTTGGAAGTGCTTGTGCTGGTTCTAAAACTCCACCAATACCAGTTCCAGCTGAAATATGACAATTTTTTCCAATCTGACAGCAACTACCTGCACGACTAAATGTATCCATCATTGTTCCTTCATCTATGTAAGCACCAATATTTACATAACTTGGCATTAGAACAACATTTTTAGCAACATATGATCCTTTTCTCATTGCAGTATTTGGTACCATTCTAAAACCTGCTTTTTCAAAATCAGCATTTGACCATCCGGCTGTTTTTCCTTTTAACAAATGAGCTTTATCTCTCCAAGCTGAGTAGGGACCATCTAAAGTTTCCATTCCATGAATTCTAAAACTTAGCATAATTGCTTTTTTTAGGTGTTGATGAGTTACCCATTCACCATTAATTTTTTCAGCAACTCTAGATTCACCACTATCTAGATCTTCTATTACTTGATTAATAGTATCTTTTAATTTTTGATCTGAATTTTGATTAACTTGATCTTTGTTTTCCCAAGCTTCATTTATAATGTTTTCTATACTCATAGTTTTATTGGTTTTTTAATAACCTTATTTCTTTTAAAAATAAAGTAAGATTTTCAATTTTATAATCAATATATTCTTTATTAGATTCTTTTTTGCCCCATTCCTCATCATTAATTAACCAAGCAGTAATTGTTCCTCGCTCTTTACCTATCGATAAGTTTTTTGCTATATCTTCAATGTACAAAGTTTCTTTTGGATCAATTTTGAATTTTTCTACCATTAAATCGAAAGCTTTAGCTTCTGGTTTTGGGTGATATTCTGCATCTACGATATCAAATATGCCTTCAAATTGGTCGTCAATTCCTAGTGTTGTAGTGATGTGCTTTACATGATTGTAACTACCATTAGTGAAGACAAATTTTCTTAAATTTATATTCTCTAACTCATATCTTAATGCCGTATCTTTTTCTAAAAAAGATAAATCAATATCATGAACAAAATCTAAAAATTCTTTAGGATCAATTTCATGATGTATCATTAGACCATTTAAGCTTGTGTTATATTTATGAAAGTAATTTGTCTGAAGTTCTTTGGCTTTTTTTAAATCTACATTAAGTTTACTTGAGATATATTCAGTCATTTTTCTACTTACTTGGCCAAATACTGCCTCTAGGTCACTATAAAGTACACCATCACAATCAAATAGAATATTTTTAATATGGCTTAAATTTTTCATTGTCTAATTAAAGTTCCAGATCCCTCATCTGATAAAAGTTCAAATAGAACAGAATGATTTTTTCTTCCATCTATTATAACAACTCCTTTTACTCCATTACTAGCTACATCTAAGCAATTATTTATTTTTGGAATCATACCACCAGTAATTGTTTCATTATCGATTAAGTTTTTTATAGACACTGAATTAATTTCTGGAATTAGATTTTTATTGTTATCCAAAACACCTTCTACGTCACTCAATATAATTAACCTTCTTGCGTTAATTTTTTTAGCAATAAAGCCAGCTGCAGTATCTGCATTGACGTTATAAGTTTGATCATTTTTATCTAAACCTAAGGGGGCAATAATAGGCACTTTTTTATCTGCTATAATTTTATCTATTATTGATTGATCTACATTTGTAGGAGAGCCCACAAAACCAAGCCCTTCATTTTCTTGTACAACTGTTAAAATATTATTTTCCTTGGAATTAATACTCTGACTTTCGCAATTTTGCTGATCTAGAGCATTGATAATTTCTTTATTAAAATCAATTAATACTTCTTCTACAACTTTAATAGTTTCTTTGTCGGTTACCCTTAATCCTTTTATAAATTTACTTTCTAAACCTATCTCATTAAGTTTATTGCTTATTCTTTTCCCACCCCCGTGAACAATAATAGGGGTAAATCCTAGTTTATTTAGTGTTGAAATATCTTTAATAAAAATATCAAAAAGATTTTGATCAATTAAAACGCTACCACCGCATTTAATAACAATATATTCATCGTTATATTTTTCTAAATATTTTTTTACTTCTTCAGTTGAAGGACCATCGAGTGGTAGAATTGTTTTTAATTCCTCTTCTTTAATATCCAACATTAAGTTGTTGTTTTAACAGTGGTTCGTTTCATTATAAAAACTTGTTGTGCCATAGTTAAAATATTATTTACTGTCCAATATATTACCAACCCTGCTGGGAAAGGTGCCAAAATTATTGTTAAGAATAATGGAAAGAACATAAATATTTTTGCTTGCATCGGATCTGTTGGTGCAGGATTTAATTTTTGTTGAACCCACATAGAAACACCCATTGCAACAGGCCATGCTCCAATGACTAAAAATGATGGTACATCATAAGGCAATAATCCAAATATATTAAACAAAGAGGTAGGGTCTCTCTCAGATAAATCTTGTATCCAGCCATAAAAAGGCATTTGCCTCATTTCAATCGTTACAAATAAAACTTTGTATAAAGCAAAGAAAACCGGAATTTGCACAAGTATTGGTAAACAACCAGACATTGGGTTTACTTTTTCTTTTTTATATAGAGCCATCATCGCTTGTTGCAATTTCATTTTATCGTCCTTGTGCAGCTCTTTCAGTCTCGCCATTTCAGGCTGTAAGGCTTTCATTTTTGCCATGCTTCTGAACGAAAAGTTTGCAAGTGGAAAAAATGCTAATCTTATACAAATCGTAATTGCTATGATAGCTAAGCCGTAATTTCCAAGTAATTTAAAGAAATAATCTATTCCAAAAAATAATGGCTTGGTAATAAAGTATAAAAATCCCCAATCAATTGTTAAGTCAAATTTATCAATGTTTAAAGATTCAGCATATCCATCAATTACATCAACTCTTTTTGCAGCAACAATGATTTGTAAGGTTTCTTCAATTAATGAATTTTCATTAAGTTCCAATGGCTCAGTTGAAACAAAATTTGCTCTGAACTTGTCTTTATAATCAAATGTTGTTTTAAATTCTTTTTCTCTAGGTGGAATTAGCGAAGTTACCCAGTATTTATCTCCAATTCCTAACCATCCTTTTTGAGCTGTTCTTGAGAATTTCTTTTCTTGTATATCATCGTAATCTTCTTCAATAAGTTCATCATCAAGTGTTGCCACTAATCCTTCATGAAGGATATAGAAGTTTGATATATCAGGCATTTCATTTCTAATGATTTGCCCATAAGTATAAAAATCATACTTTTTATCTGTAGGATTGATTACACTTTGTTTAATTGAAAATAAATATTTGTCATCTAAGGCAATCTCTTTTTCAAATGTAATACCTTGATCATTTGTCCAAGATATTTTTATAGGAGATTGATCTGTTAATTTATTATTTCCTGAAACTTTCCAAATAGAATTTGAATTTGGAATTTGAACATTTTTATCAGATGTAATAAAACCACTTTCAATTAAATAACCATCTTTTGAATTTCTTGGTGAAAGAAGTGTAACTTTTTCCTGTGAGTCTAGACTGACATTATATTGCTTAAAAGTTAGATCATCAATTACACCACCTTTAAGCGAAATAGAACCAACAATACTTTCATTTTCAAAATTAATTCTTTCACTTTGATTTAAAGCTTCTTCTCTAGAAATTTCAGCAACATTTTCTTTTTGATCTAGTGAAGGTGTATCGCTGTTTTGTTCAACTTTATTTCCTTCAGCCATATTTTCTTTATTAATTGGTGGAGGAGCAAAAAATAGTGAATACAAAACTATAACTGCTGCTGATAATGAAATTGCCGCTACAATATTTTTAGTATCCATATTATTTTAATTTTGTGTTTTTTTTAACAGGATCAAAACCTTCACCACCACCCAAAAATTTGATTGGGTGACAAGATAAGATTCTTTTAATACTTAAAAAAGATCCTTTTAACAGACCAAATTCTTTAAGTGCATCAATACTGTATTCTGAGCAAGTAGGTAAATATCTACAAGAATGTCCAAATAGAGGGCTAATCAGATATTTATAACCTTTGATAATTTTAATTAATATATTTGTAAAAATATTCATTATTTTATTTTTTCAAAATCCTGAAATAGAGTTTCTTTTATTAATTTGTATTCATTATTTAGCATAGATGACTTAGCGATAACAAGGAATGAATAGTTAAAATTTATTGATATTTTTTTAACTGCTTCATTTAAAATATTCCTTAATCTTCTTTTAATCTTATTTCTCTTAACTGCATTGCCCAATTTCTTTTTCGTTACAAAGCTAATATTGAGCTTTTTATTATCTTTATTTATTAGTTTACCAAAAAATATAGTCACGTATTTATTTGAAAACTTTTTTTGTTTAAGTAAATTTTTAAATTCTTCGTTTTTTGAAAGAGCAACAATTTTGCTTTTCATTAATTTACACTGATACAGTTAAAGATTTTCTTCCTCTTGCTCTTCTTCTAGCTAAAAGTTTCTTTCCACCTTTAGTCTTCATTTTTGATCTAAAGCCGTGTTTTCTTGCTCTTTTTTTATTTGAAGGTTGGTATGTTCTTTTCATAAATAAATTGATTAAATTTTATAAATTTTGCACCTTTATATTAGCAATAATAAAAATAGCAAATAGAAGATTTAGGAATAAAATAACAATATTTATGGAAAAAACAAAAAAAATTAAACTATTTATAGGTTTATCTTACTTATTAATTGTTAGTTTATTTTTATATTTTTTCTTTTCAAAATTCAGTCTTCAGGAGATTACATCTTATGATTTTTTGAGAAATAACAGATCTTATTTAATTGAGTTGAAGAATTCTAATTTATTTTTAGTTTCAATTTCTTTCTTGTTTCTAACAGTGCTTTGGGTATTTCCTTTTCTAGGCTTTGGATCTCCTGTAGCTTTAATGGGCGGCTTTATCTTTGGCAAATGGATTGGAACACTAGTTGTGGTGACTGGTTTAAGTGTAGGTGCAACTTTTTTATATATATTTGGAAATTATTTTTTAAGAGATTTAATTAGAGAAAAATTTCTTAATAAATTTCAAAATCTTGAAATTAAATTTAAAAAATCTGAATTTTTTTATTTACTCGTTTACAGATTTATTGGAGGAGTTCCTTGGCAAATAAGTTGTCTATTGCCAACATTATTTAATGTAAGAGTAAAAAATTTTCTATTTGCAACTTTTTTAGGAATAATACCTCAGATTTTTTTGGCAGTTTCAATTGGAAGTGGGATTGAAAAAGTAATCGACCAAAATTCAGAAGTTCCAGGAATAATGGATATTATCTTTTCCCCAGATATTTATGTTCCTCTTTTAGCGTTTTTTGTACTAATTGTGTTTTCAATTATTTTTAGAAAAAAATTTTACAGAAATTAATGGTGCTCCCACCCTGTACTGACCAGGGAACTAGTCATTACCAATGACTTGTTATGCCATTTAACTACAGGAGCTAAAATACATTTAGTAATTTATTGATAATAAAGCATTTTTTTCAAATTATTGCCTTAATTTTTTGATTATAATGATCTATATCTACTAAAAAAAATGTTATGGGAATTCATTACGATTATAAATCTACAAAAGGCAACAAGCTTATGGAGAAGCAAGCTAAAAGAGAAAGAAAGCTTGCAGAAAAAAAAGCTAAACGTTTAGCTAAAGAAGGTCCAAAAAAAGAAGAAGCCACATCAAAACCATTAGATCCTAATAAACCAATATCTTTAGATTTTTTGACTAATCCCAACAAAGAATGAGTTCAAAAGATAAAAATGAGCGTTTGAGCTTAGCTTTAAGAAAAAACTTAAAAAAAAGAAAACTATTCCAAAAAAAAAACAAAAAAAAATCTAAGTAATGTCTATTCAGCCTGACTCGTGGATTAAGAAGATGTGCAAAGAGCACAACATGATTGAACCATTTTTAGATCATCAAGTTGCAGAGGGAAAAATATCATATGGATTAAGTAGCATGGGTTATGATGTTAGGATCTCTGATGAATATAGAATATTCACTAATGTAAATAATTCCTTAGTTGATCCAAAAAATTTTTCAGATGACAATTTTATAGAGAAAAAAGGACCACATTGCGTTATTCCTCCAAACTCATTTGTTTTAGCTAAAACAGTAGAATATTTCAGAATTCCAAAAGATGTACTTTGTATATGTGTTGGTAAAAGCACTTATGCAAGAACAGGTATAATTTGTAATGTAACTCCTATTGAAAATGAATTTGAGGGAAATATAGTTATAGAGCTAAGCAACACTACACCTAATCCAGCAAAAATTTATTCTAATGAAGGTATAGCCCAATTTTTATTCTTTAAATCAGAGACTCAACCAGAGACAACTTATAAATCTAAGAACGGTAAATATCAGGGACAAACTACTATTCAGGTTGCTAAAATTAAAAAGTAAGTTATGGACAAATTTCTGATTGATGGTCCTAGCAAAATCAAAGGCAAAGTTTCAATATCAGGTTCGAAAAATGCATCATTGCCAATATTAGCAGCTACACTACTTTTTGATTTACCGGTAACTATTCATAACCTTCCAAGAGTAAAAGATATAAGTACTATGCTTAATTTACTTAAATCTCTTGGATCAAAAATCGAACTTTCTAAAGATAAAAAAACTGCAAAAATTTCAAACAATAAAAATATGAAAACTTTTGCTAGTTATTCATTGGTTAAAACAATGAGAGGTTCAATTTTAGTATTAGGACCATTAGTTGCAAAATATCATAAGTCAAAAACATCATTACCAGGTGGTTGCTTAATTGGTGCGAGACCAGTTAATTATCATTTGTCAGCTTTAGAAAAACTTGGGATGAATTATGAAATCAAGGATGGTTACATAATAGCAAACTCTTTTGGCAAACTTAAAGGAGGGTTAATTAGATTTCCAAAAATTACTGTTGGCGCAACTGAAAATTCTATAATTGCTGCATGCTTGGCAAAAGGAAAAACAGTATTAAGAAATTGCGCTGTCGAGCCAGAAATAAAAGACCTTACTAACTTTCTTAATTCAGCGGGTGCAAAAATAAGTTGGAAAGGAAGAACTTGCACTATTAACGGAGTAAGTTCTTTAAATTCAACAAATTATTCAGTGATGGCTGATAGAATTGAAGCTGGTACTTTTTGTGTAGCAGCAACTCTAGCTAAAGGAACTCTTGAAATTAATAATTTAGATCCAAAAATAATAAACACAGAACTTAATTTATTAAAAAAAACAGGAGCCAAAATAAAAGTGAGCAAAAATAAAATTTATATTAATGGACCAGAAAAAATTAAGTCTATTAAAAATATTAAAACAAAAGAGTTTCCAGGAATACCAACAGATCTACAGGCGCAATTAATGGTCTTAATGTGTAAAGCAAAAGGAAAAAGTTCAATTACAGAGAATATTTTTGAAAACAGATTTATGCATGTTGGTGAATTACAGAGATTAGGTGCAAATATTACAACCAAAAATAATAAAGCTTATATTGATGGTGATACAAAATTTATTGGTGCAGAAGTTATGTCTAGTGATCTAAGAGCATCAGTGGCACTTGTCTTAGCAGCTTCGGTTGCACAAGGGAAATCTGTAATTAACAGGATTTATCATTTAGATCGTGGTTATGAAAAAATTGAAAATAAATTAAAAAATATTGGTGTTAAAATAAAAAGATTAAAAAGATGAACAAATATTTAGCCAAAATTATTGCTACAGATAAAGAGGGATTGCAAATGATTTCAGCTTGTAGCTCAGGAGCTAAAGTAAAAGTTTCAGACATTAAGTATCTAGAATCTAATAAAGTATTTTTATTATCAATTGAACGTATTAAAGTAGAAAATGAAAATGAGGACAAAAAAGTCAATAGTATCTGCAGATTTGATTTTGTTGATAAGGTAAAGTCAAAAAATATTGATCAATCAAATCAAGAATTAGTTTTAGAATTAGTAGGAATAGATTATTTGAAAAATAACGACGTTTATGAAATAAATCTTTTTTTTAGTAATAATGCTCATATCGCTTTGACCGCCGAAACGATTGAAGCAATATTAGAGGATCAAAGTGAAATAAATTAGAGATGAAGGTTTTAGATAGCAGTAAGAAAAATTTTGGTAAATTATTAGATAATTTATTATTACAAAGAAAGAGAAAAGTTCAATCAAGCTCTGTTTCAGTCACTAACATTATTAAAGATGTTAAAAAAAATGGTGATAAAGCTTTATTAAAATATGAGAAAAAATTTAATAAGAATTCAGTAATCAAGCCTAGCTCAAATCAAATTCAAAAATCAATTCAATCATTAAATTCTATTGTAAAACAATCTATCGATACTGCTTACAACAGGATTTATAAATTTCATTCATTACAAAAGTTTAAAAATATTTCTTACACTGATAAATTTAAAAATAAACTTGAGTATAAATATTTACCTTTAGAGTCGGTTGCAATTTATGTACCTGGTTCAACTGCATCTTATCCATCTAGTGTATTGATGAATGCAATTCCAGCTATTGTTGCTGGTGTAAAAAGAATAGTTATGATCAATCCAGGCTATAAAGGAAAACAAAATCCCGCAGTATTATATGCTGCCAAAAAATGTAAAATTAAGGAAATTTATTCAATTGGTGGACCATCTGCTATTGCTGCAGTTTCTTATGGAACAAAAAAAATTAAAAAGGTTAATAAAATTGTAGGGCCTGGAAATGCTTACGTTGCAGCTGCAAAAAAAGAAGTTTTTGGAGATGTTGGAATTGAGGGTATGACTGCTGGTCCTTCTGAAGTTACAATAGTTTGTGACAAGCATTCTAACCCAGAATGGGTTGCAAGTGATTTAATAGGACAAGCAGAACATGATGATCTTGCACAGTGCATATTAATTTCAAAAGATAAAAAGTTATTAAATAAAGTTAAAACTGAAATAATTAAACAATTAAAAGAAATTCCAAGAGAATCTATTGCAAAGAGAAGTTTGCAAAATAATGGAATTTTAATACATGTAAATTCAGATAAAAAAATTATCGATATTGTTAACAAAATAGCTCCAGAGCATTTAGAGTTAAATGTTAAAAATTATAAATCTATTGTTTCAAAAATAAAAAATTCAGGATCAATTTGTTTAGGAAAATATGCTGTTATGGCTATGACAGATTATAATGTAGGTTCAAACCATGTTTTACCAACTAACGGATCAGCAAAATATTCAAGTGGTATAAGTGTAAACGAATTCTACAAAAGAATTTCATACATAAACCTATCAAAAAAGGGTATTGAAAGTCTTGGACCATCAGTTATAACACTTGCAAATTATGAAGGCCTGGTTGGGCATGCTCAATCAGTATTAAAAAGAATAAGGAGAAAATAAATTTGTCAAAACAAGACTTACTTGAATTCAAGGGGACTGTAATAGACCTACTTCCGAATGCAATGTTTAGAGTTAAGCTAGAGAATGGTCATACGGTTACAGCTCACACAGCAGGTAAGTTAAGAAAAAACAGAATTAGAGTTCTTCAAGGTGACAATGTAACTGTGGAGATGACACCTTACGATCTTACTAAAGGAAGAATTATCTTTAGAGGATAAATAAGGCTGAGTAGCTCAGGAGTAGAGCAGAGCCCTGAAAAGGCTTGTGTCGGAGGTGCGAATCCTTCCTCAGCCACCACCACAAAGTTTGATCTTGAAATACCTGTAAAAGAAATTAACTTAATTGATATAATAAATAACAAAAGGACAAAGAAATAAGATGAGTACACTACAAGGTAAAATAAAATGGTATAATGGTAAAAAGGGATATGGCTTTATAGAGAGAGACGACAAAGAGAAAGATGCCTTTGTACATGCTTCAGCTGTAAAAGCTGCTGGAATGAGATTTCTTAATGAAGGTGATAAACTTGAATTCACATTAGAAGACGGTCCTAAAGGTCCTTCTGCAGTAAATTTAAAAAAAATAGACTAATTTTCGTAAAATTTCTAAAGGACGTTATTTCTACATTTAGTTGACTAACGTCCTTTTTTTTATTTAAGCCTTGAATATTAATAATTTTTGTCTAAAAGGCTGCTCATGAATATAAATATTACATACAGAATTACATATAAAAGTACTCACAGAAACTGTTTCCATAGCCATTAGGCTATTTATTTATATTATAATTTTCATTCCACATAAAATAAGATAATAACTAAAGGATAAGCTTTGGTGGTGAAATAGTATCACGTCGGTTTGTGGATCCGAAGTCGTAGGAGCGTAACCTACCCAAAGTACCACTAAAATGGAAAAAGATAAAAAACTCAATCCTTCCTTACCATCTGGATTTGAAGATCGTTGGAATAAAAAGTTAGTTTTAAAAAAACAACTTTTAAAAGTGATTGAAAAAAATTTTTTAAAATTTGGAGCTGAACCATTAGAAACTCCTTCTTTTGAGATCAGTGAAAATATTGGTTCGTTTTTAGCAGAGGACGAGGATAACCCTATGTCTGATGTATTCTCATTCAAAGATGGTGATAAAAATATTACTCTTAGATATGATCTATCTAGTCCTTTAGCTAGATTTGTTGCTCAAAACAACCAAGAGCTTCCATCTATTTACAAAAGATATGCAATTCAAAATGTTTTTAGAAATGAAAAAGCAGGAAATGGAAGATACAGGGAGTTCATGCAGGCTGACTTTGATATTGTTGGAAATGTTAATTCAGCTCAAGCTAATGCAGAACTTTGTAATTTAATCTCAAGTACACTCTTAGATTGTGGTTTGAATAAAGATCAATTCACAATCAATATTAGCAACAGAAAAATAGTACAAGGTTTAATTGATGATTTAAAAATATCTGAAGATAAGCAATTAAAAGTAATTAGAGCTATTGATAAATTAGATAAACCTGGATTTGGTTTAAAAGGTGTTGAAGATCTTCTTAAAAAAGAGAGAAAAGATGCAAGCGGTGCGGTTACAAAAGGTGCTGATCTAACTGACGAACAAGCATCACAAATATTAAATTTTTTAAAAATAAAAGACTTAAAACAATTAAAAGAAAATTTAATAAATCCACTGTCTCAAGAAGGAATTAAAGAGCTTGAGGAAGTTTTTGAAATTTTAGGATTTGGTTCTAATTTAGAGAAAGTACAAACCAATTTTACCATTGTAAGAGGTTTAGCTTATTATTCTGATTTTATTGTTGAAACTAACTTAAATTTTAAGGTTACAAATAATAAAGGAAAAGAAGTTGATATTGGTAGCATTTGTTCAGGAGGTTCTTATGCTAAACTTATCTCTAGATTTAAAGGGGTAGATATTCCAGGTACAGGCATTAGTTTTGGTGTGGATAGATTATTATTTGCACTTTTACAATTAGATCAGATTAAGGTGAATGATCAAAAGCCCGTTTTAGTGTGTGTGATGGATGAAAAATATCTAAAAAATTATTACGAAATTGTAGATCAATTGAGAGAAAATAATATTAATGCAGAAATTTTTTTAGACACAAAGAAAAATTTAGGCAAGCAATTAACCTTAGCAAATAAGCGTGAATTAAATGTAGCAGTTATATGTGGTGACAATGAATTTAATGAAGAAACAGTAACGATAAAAAATCTTAAAGGTGTTAAAGGTGAAAATAACAAAACATTTCCAAAATCAAATTTAATAGATGAAATTAAAAAACTTATCTGAAAGCATTCTTAGATCAGTAAAATCTAAGGGTTACAAATATATAGATTTACCGTCAGTTATTGAGGCTAATCATATTGTTCAAAGGTCAGGTGAAAACTTTAGAAAATTTATTTTTTCATTTACTGATCAAAATGGAAGTGAGCTGTGTCTTAGACCAGATTTAACCATTGCTTCCTGCTTAAGATATTTAGAAAATAATTTAAAAGGAAAAGAAAAAATTTTTTATAGTGGTCAAGCTTATAGAAAATCTGAAAAAAAAAGTGATTCTATTATTCGAGATCAAATTGGATTTGAAATTTTAGGTTCCAAAGATGAAAAAAATGATGATAAAGAAATTATCAATACCTCACTAAAATCTCTTCAAAATATTAAATATACATCAGGCAAATTAACAATTGGAAATGTTGAAATATTTAATTTGTTAATTTCAAAATTAGATATTCCAAAAAGATGGAGATTAAGATTATCAAGACATTTTTGGAGAGAAGATTACTTTAATGATCTTTTAAAAAGATTAGAAACAAACTCTGATGTAGATCCAACTATTGTTGAAATAGATAAAAAGCGTTATTTAAAAATGCTAAAAGAAGATTTATCAAATGTAATAGCAGGAAGAACTATTAATGAGATATTAAATCGATTTGACAACAAAATTAAAGATCCGAGAAGAGCTAGTAAAGGTAAAGGTGTTTCAAAAATTATTAAAGACTTCTTAAAAATCAAATGTCCAATCAACGAGGCTGCATCTGAGTTAAACAAATTTTTTAAAAAAAATAGAATTAATTTAGTGGTTGATCAAAGATATTTTCCTGTCTCTAATAACAAAGTTTCAAAACTAAACGTAGTATTTTCCACTTCTTTTGGAAGACAATTGGAATATTACACAGGAATGGTTTTTAAAATTGATGTTAAATCAAAAAACAAATTAAAAAATATTATTAATGGCGGTCGTTATGATCGATTAATTTCTGATCTCGGGTCAAAAAAGCAAATACCAGCAGTTGGGGCTGCATTAAATTTAAATTATTAATGAAGAAAAATATTTTAAATATTGGAATTCCTAGCAAAGGCAGACTCAGAAATGATGTCTTAAACATTTTTAAAAAAAATAAATTAAATCTAATTTCAGAAAGAGGAGAAAGAGATTTATTAGGTTCAATTAAACAAAAGAAAAATGTTAAAATTTTATACCTTCATGCAAGAGAAATTATAGAAAGACTTGGAGATGGTTCATTAGATTTAGGATTTTCTGGTTTTGATTTATTAAAGGAAAGTAAAATAAATATTCAAAAGAAAATTAATGTTATTAAAAAATATGATTTTGGGAAGGCTACGTTAGTAGTTGCAATTCCAGATCCTTGGATTGATGTCCAAACTATTGCTGATTTAGAGGAAATAGCATTTGAGTTTAGAGATAAGAAAAAGAAAAGATTAAGAGTTGCAACCAAATATCCAAATTTAACAAGAGAATTTTTATTTTCTAAAGGGGTTACTCAATTTAAATTAGTAGATAGTTTAGGCGCTACCGAGGCATATCCTTTTACTGGTTCGTCAGAAATAATTACTGACATCACTTCAACAGGAGAAACTTTAAAAGCTAATAATCTAAGAATTTTAAAAGATGGTGAAATATTAAGATCAGAGGCTTGTATGATGATATCTAAATCATCGTCTAAAAATAAATCTCTTCAAAATTTAGCTAGATTACTTTCTAAGAATTAAATCTTTCCAATAAATAAGAATAATTTTAATAATATCTAGGTTTCGAAGGATTGCATAAACACCAACTAGTATTCCTAAAACAATAATAATTTTAAATATTAATAATAATTCCATTACATATTTTATATATGATATAAAGTGATTCATGGAAGCTATATTTTTAGTTATTTTAATTCTGTTGCTCGGAGTAGTTTCGGCAATTCTTTACTTAAATTTGAGATCTAAGCCTGAAGATCAAAGAGAAAATAAAGAAGCTGAAGAAATAGCTAATTTAAAATCCGAAATTTCAAGTTTGAAGGATACTTTAAATACAACAATTAATAGTTCACTTGGAGCAATGTCTACTTCATTTAACAATCTGTCTACCGGAGTAACAAAAGATATGACAGAGGCTTTAACTAAAGTAGATGAAAAAGTTGGAAATTTTAATCAACAAGTTCAACTATTAAACCAAAGCCAAGAAGGAATAACAAAAATTTTAGCTGGAGTTAAAAAATATGGAACTCTTGCAGAGTTTAGTTTGGATGCACTGATTAAAGATTTACTACCAGCTTCTCAATTCATTACAAATGTGAAAATGAAAGAAAATACAAGTGAGAATGTAGAATTTGCAATTAAGCTACAAGGTGATGTTTTAGTTCCAGTTGATAGTCATTTTCCAGTGGAGAAATTTAAAGCAATTACCGATGGTCATGACGCGGAAGATAAAAGGTTAGTTGCCGATGCTAGAGCAAAATTAGCTACCGCATTTAAAACAAAAGCCAAAAGTGTAAATGATAAATATATTGTACCACCAAAAACTACTGATTTTGCAATTGTATATGCTCCTACAGAAAGTTTATACAAAGAGTTAACTGAATACCAAGATCCAAGTACAAAAGAATTATTAACTCAAGAATTAATGAAAAAATATAAAGTTGTAATCTGTGGCCCTAATACTTTGTCAGCATATTTACAATCTTTACACATGGGATTTCAATCCTTGAAAGTTCAAAAGGGAGCAACTGAAATCTATAATCATTTAAAAACAATAAGCACAAGATTTTCAAAACACTTTGACAACATAGTAGTTCTTAGAAAAAAATTAGAAGATGCTATGGGTGTGGTTGATAAATTTGGAACAGATGCAAGATCAATAAATAGAACTTTGGAAAGCATAAAAGATCCTGAGCAGGTTGAGAAAGCTGTACAAACAGACAACGTTCAAAAATTTGTTGATAAACAAAGACAAATTAAAAATTAATTTCTTTTTTTTGATAATACCATTTATAAGAAATCTCATGCAATGGAATTGTAAATATGATTATCCAAAATCTTCAAGAGCAACTGTTGATGGCATTAGAAGATACCTTTTGGGAGAAGAAAAACTACCAAGTGTTACTTCAATTTTAGATGTTACTAAATCTGATGAGGATAAAGCAGCATTAGCAAATTGGAGAGAGAGAACTGGGTATAAAGAAGCAGAAGCTATCACCAAAGCGGCAAGCAGTAGAGGTTCACAGATGCATAACTACTTAGAATCTTACTTGCTTGGTAGAGAAAATTTAAGTTTTTTTGATGATAATGAACAATATAAATTGATGGCAAAAGAAATTATAGATCATGGTTTAAAAAATAGATTGGAAGAAATATGGGGTGTTGAGTGTACACTGTATTATCCAGATAAATATGCTGGCACTGCGGATTGTGTTGGAGTTTATGAAGGAAGGGAAACAATTATAGATTTTAAACAAAGTAATAAACCAAAGAAAGCTGAGTATATCGATTCATGGTTATTGCAAACAAGTGCGTATTCTTTAGCTCATAATGTTGTGTATAACTCCAATATCACTTCTTGTGTAATCTTGGTCTGCACTGTAGATAAATTATTCCAAGAATTTAAAATTCAAGGACATGATTTAGTTATTTATCAAAATTTGTTTTTAGGAAGATTAAAAAAATTTCATGAACTATCTAATTTAACTTAAAATATATAGGAAAATATGGACAAATTTGTAATCTACGACACTGAAACAACTAATAGCACTATTTGGGGATCAATTATTGAGGTTGGGGCTGTTGTTGTTGATAAAAATTTAAATGAAATTGGTAAGTTAAATATCAGAGGCAGAATGCCAGAGGGAGAGGTGCCAAGTGCAAAAGCTTTATTGGTAAACTCTACAAGTATAGATTTACTTACTAAAGGAAATTATTCTCATTATGAATTTTTAGGAGCAGTTGAAAATTTCTTCTCAAAAGCTGCCCCAGCATTATTTATGGGCTGGAGTAACTTAAATTTTGATAGACGTATGTTTCATTTTAATTTTTTTAAAGGTAACAGATATCCTTATATTACTCACTCGTCTCCAAATAAAGAACACGACGGTCTTCATGTTGCAAGAGCTGCACAAACAATTAATTCTGAAACTTTAAAAACTGAACTAACAGATGCTGGAAATGAAAGTCTTGCTCTTGAAGGTTTAGCAAGACAACAAGGATTTGATACTTCCCAACAACATACTGCGTATCACGATGCATTTACTAGTTTGAAAATTTTAAGAATTATAAAAGAAAAGCATAATGATAATTGGGAAAAATTTTTAACCACTTCCACAAAGAGCAGTGTGGAATCTATTTTAAAAGGAGAGGGTATTTATTCAATTTTTGAAAATGTTAAAGGAAGAAATATGATGTATTTAGTATCAACATTACATCCAGAGCATTGTTTTCATCCATCTTATGCTTCCTGGGGATATCTATGGGATTTAAGAAGAGATCCAGAGCCTTTTCTAAACATGTCAGTTAATGAGCTTAAAGCTAATCTTAAAAAAATAAGTCCTAAAGCTTTAAGAGTTATTAAAACAAATAAAGCGCCTGTAGTATTAGATAAAAAATTTGCTTTAAAAGAAAAAGCTTATGCAGATCTTGATTTGGAAACAATCCAAAAAAGAGCCAAATTAGTTAGATCTAGCGAAAACTTATGCAAGAATATTCAAATCATTAATAGGGAAGCTGCAGAAGAAAAGGCACAAACTCAAAACCAAGAAGATTTACTTCCTGAGGAAACTTTGTATGAGAAATTTATTCCTAACAAAGATACTGCTTTATTCAAAACATGGCACAGTTCATCATGGGAAGATAAATTAAGATTACTAGATAAATTTCAAGATAAGAGATGTGCATGGTTTGGACAAAAAATTATTTACCAAGAAGCACCTCACGTATTACCACCTGATTTATATAAAAATATTAAAAGTGAGATAGCTAGAAGAATTTTAAGTAAAAATAGAGAAAAATGGCAAACTATAGCAATGGCTTACACCGAAATAGACACCTTGAGAGACCAAGCATCTAATAGAGATGATGAAGAAGAAATAAAAAAATTGGATGAAATAAATGAATTTATTATGTCTATTGAAAAAAAATATGAAATTGCATAGTTGACTTTAAAACTTTAATTTATAGAAAGGATTTATGCTTATAGATTTTAAAGATGAAGATTTTGATAGTAAAATCAAAAATGAAGATGTTTCAGTAATCCAGTTTTCAGCTGCTTGGTGTGGACCTTGCAAAGCTTTAAAACCAGTAATGGATAAATTAGCTGATGAATACAAAGGTAAAGCTGGTTTTTATTATGCTGATGTAGAAGATGGTGGAATAAACACTGGAAGTGCTGCGGGCATAAGAGGCGTACCAACTGTTATTATTTACAAAAAAGGTGTTGAGGTAGATAGAAAAGTTGGTGGGGTACCTGAAAGCCACATGAAAGAATTTTTAGAAAAAAATATCTAATTCAAATTAAGTATTTCACCAGCCAGATAAAGAGAACCTGTAATTAAGATTATATCGTTTTTCTTGACCGAAATAGACTTGATTGCATCAAATATATCTTCTTTGTACTGAACATTTTTGAATGAATTTAGTTTGTTTTTTAAGTCTTTTCCACCAATTGAATTAGGTTGGTTTGGAATATCAATAGTGGTCAAGGTTGAGATATTTTTAAAATAACCAATATACTCATTATGATCCTTGTTGGACATCATACCTAAGATTATGTGTTTATTACAATTTAAAGTTTGGAGGTATTCATTTACCACTCTAGCTCCATCAGGGTTATGATCCCCAGAAACTAATAATGTATTATTTTTTAAAAGTTCTTTTAGTTTTCCAGATTTAATTTCCTGTAATCTTGCAAGATTATTAATATTTTGAATACCACTTTCTATTTCATTGCTTTGAATTCCAAGATTTAAAGTTCTTATAGTTGCAATGGCAGTTGATATATTTTCTAATTGAAACTGACCAAGAACGTTCGGTAGAGGAAGTTTCAAACCTCCCAATTTATCCTCATAGTAAAAAAAACCATTCTCTTGAATTGAATAACTATAGTCTTCATTAAAAAATAACTTATTTGAAGAGTTATATTTAATAGTTTTTTTAATACATTCCATTGTCTCTTTTTTATTTTGCTTTGCGATAACAATATTTGAATTAAGTAAGGCTGATGTTTTTTCAAAAACAATTTGCTCAATTGTTTGATTTTCTTTTGGAAGCCAGTCAAGATGGTCTTTGCTTATAGATGTTACTATACTTGCAAGATTGCTCTTTAAAATATTAGTAGCATCAAAACGATGGAATAAACCACTTTCTATTAAGTTGATATTGTCAGGATATTGGGCAGCTTTATAAAAAAAACAAGCTGATAACATTTCAAAAACAGTTATTGGTTCGTTATTATTAACTTTTTCAACCTCTTCTAATAAATCGGCTAATTCCTCGTCATTTAATTCCTGATTATTAAATACAAATCTTTCATTAATTTTTTGTATATGTGGGCTCGTATAAACATTGCATTTTAAATTTGCTTCCTTAAGAATTGCATAAATAGCTTGGATGGTAGAGTTCTTACCATTAGTTCCTACAACTGATATAGCCTTAATTTTATCTTGGGGATTTCCTAATTTTTTACAAAGATTTTGAATTCTATCTAAAGATAAATCTATTTCTTTAGGATGCAACTTTTGAAAATTGCTGAGTATCTTCTGAAGTTTCATTTTGCTCAGAACTTATAGCAGAATTTTGTTTTAACAATATTGATAATAAAGTTCCTATTTTAGATGCTAGATCTCTTCTCTCTACGATTAAATCAACAAACCCAGTTTTCTCAACATACTCACTTTTTTGAAAACCTTCAGGCAATTCTTCTTTTACTGTTCCTTGAATAACTCTTGCACCTGCAAATGCAATTAAAGCGCCTGGCTCTGCAATATGAATATCTCCTAACATTGCATAGGAAGCAGTTATTCCTCCTGCAGTAGGGTCCGTAATACAAACCAAGTAAGGTAAACCATTTTTCTTTAATTCATTGATTGCAAGTGTAGTTCTTGTCATTTGAGATAATGAAATTAAACTTTCCATCATTCTCATTCCTCCACCAGCGCTTATACATATAAATGGTGTTTGATTTTCTATTGCATGTTGAATTCCATATAAAAATGCTTCACCCTCTGCAGCAGCCATTGAAGCTCCTAAAAAGTCAAAATCAGATGCAACAGCTGTTATTTTAATACTGTTGATTGTCCCAGTTGCAACGATCATTCCACAATCTAATCCAGTTTTCTTACGAGCATTTTTTAATCTATCTTTGTAAGATTTAGAGTCTGTCCAATTTAATGGATCATCTTTTGGAATGGGTGTTTTAAAAACTTCATAATTGTTTTTTCCAAATAAAATATCAAATCTTTGTTTAGGTTTAATTCTATGATGTTTATTACAATCTGGACACACCCAAAGGTTTGCTTCTAAATCTTTTTTTAGAATTGGTCCACGACAACAACTTGTCCATTCACTTTTTGCAATATCCTCTTTAGTAGCTCGTTCACGTATAGCAGTTTTTATCTTTTCACCCGCTTTAATAATTTTGGTTATCCAGTTCATTGAATTTTATTTCTTAATCTTTTAACGATATTAGTAACATTTGTGACAGCATTTTGTCTTCTTTCAATTGATTTGGATATTTCTTTACATATTGCGCTACCAACTACCAAACCATCAGCTTTTTTAAGTGATTTAATCGTCTTTTCTGTAATTCCAAAGCCAATCACAACATTTTTCGATTTATCTTGATTTTTAATTTTGTTGTATCTTTCCAAGATTTTTTTAGGAGATACTTTCAGTTTTCCTCCTGTAGTTGACAACATGCTTATATAGTAAACCATATCGTGCGAGTCTTTTATTATTTTTTTTAATCTAATTTGAGAAGTAGTAGGTGAGACCAGTTGTATAAAATTCACTCCATTCTTCTTACATCTTGATGCAAAACTTTTGTTTTCAGGATAAGGCAAATCTACAACAATTAGTCCATCTACTTTTGATTTTTTACATTTATCTAAAAATTTATTTTCATTGTACTGAAATATCATATTGTAATAACCCATTAGTATAATCGGAGTATTTTTTTTTGATTTTTTAAAATTCTTTGCAATTGAAAATATATCGTTAATTTTTATACCATTTTTAATTGCTCTATAGGCACTAGTCTGGATTTGACCTCCATCAGCTATGGGTGTGTTGTGTGGAAAACCTAATTCACAAATATCAGCATAGTTCGAAATAGACTTAAGAATTTCTAAAGATTTTTTTTTAGTATTATCGCCCGCAACTGTATAGGTCAGTAAGGCAGGTCTATTTTCTTTTTTAGCGTTTATAAAAGCTTTTTTAAGTAAAGAGCTCATTAATGTTTTCCCAATCTTTCTCTTAAAATATCTCTATCTTTTTTTGCATCACCACAAGAGTTAACAATTATAATTGTATCTTTGCTTAATTTTGGAGCAATTTTTATTGCCTCAGCAAAAGCATGACTTGGTTCTAAACTTGGATTAAGTTTTTCAAATTTAGTAACCATTACATGTGCATTAAGTGCATCCTCATCTGTTGCATAAGTATATCGTGCTCTTTTAGTATCTTTTAAAAAGCAATGAATAGGACTAACTCCAGGATAATCTAAACCAGCACTTATAGATTCTGTATCATTAATTTGTCCTTCATTATTTTGGCAAACATACGAAGCTGCTCCGTGCAAAATACCAACTTTTGCATTTCTACTTAATGGTGCTGCGTGAAGTTTTGATTTTTTAGGGCCTCCCGCTTCTACACCAATCAATTCTATTTGTTTTTTGTCAAAATCAATAAACTCACTCCAAAATCCATATGCAGAACTACCACCTCCAACACAATTAATTAATTTAATTTTATTTGGAATTTTTTTAAATTCTTCTTTAAGCTGTGTTCTTAATTCTCTAGAAATTTGTGCAGTTGACCAACCACATATTTTTACAAAGATATTCGGTCCAACAGTACTACCAACGCACATGTGTGTATTATCACAATTAGATACCCAATATCGCATACATTCACTCACTGCATCAACTAAAGTCTGACTTCCAGAATAAACAGGTACTATTTCTGCACCGTTTTTTCTCATAGCGTCACAATTTGGTTTTTGTCTTTTAATGTCTTTTGCACCCATAAAAATTTTACATTTAAGTCCAAATTTTTTAGCTGCCATACTTAACATTTTTCCTGCATATCCAGCACCAGTATCTCCAACAATATATTTTTTGCCCATAGCTTTACAAATTAGTGCATGAACAGTGGCATTATATATTTTATGTGCACCTCCATTTGCCTCTGAAACTACTTTTGCCCATATTTGAGCTCCACCTAAATGATTAGACAAATTTTCTAATTTTATAAAAGAGGTTGGTGAACCAATATAATTTTTAAAATAATAATCTCTTTTTTTTAAAAATTCTTTATTATTTCTCAGTCTTTTAAATTCATTTGTTAAATCCTCTACAGGTTTTTTTAAAGTTTCAGGTATAAAACTACCACCAAACTTTCCTCCCCAAAAACCTTGTCGATCGTGTTGATCAATTAATGGAACACCTCTTTTAAGTTTCATTTTTAATTTCATTCACTTTATTTAAAAAAAATTCTATTTTGGACAAGTCTTTTAATCCAGATGTCTCTACGCCACCAGATAAATCTATAAAATTTGCTAAATTTTTATAATTTTTAAGTTTATCATTATATTGAATATTTCCAGCAATCATTAATTCCTTATTTAACTTGATATTTTTAATCAAGTCATGATCAAAAGACTGACTTTTCTCATAACCTTTACTATCAAATAAATATATATCAGTAACATCTAAATATAATTTATAATTATTCAAATCAGACTCTGATTTTATTGTAAAAGCTGTAATAATTTTTTTTTGATATTTTTCTTTTATTTGTTTTATTTCCCCTGGTGTGCAATCATACAATTGATAATAATCAAAAGGTAAGTTTTTAATTTTCTCTAAAATTTCTATATTTGGTTTGACCAGAACAGCAACATAGTAACTTTGTTTTGGTCTAATGCTTAAAAGTTTTTTTAAATTTTCATATTCAACATATCTAGAACTTTTTGGGTAATTACAAATAAATCCTATGAACGTTGGTGGGTGAGAATGATTAATTAAAAAATTTAAAGTGTTTGGATCTGATATCCCACATATTTTACAACCTTTGATCATTTATTTAAATGATCAATTAATTTTTTAATATTATTTTTTATATTCCCTTGTGTAAGAGACCTTCCAATTACAACCCCTGAAACTTTATTTTTGAAGGCATCTTTTGGTGTCATTACTCTAGCTTGATCATTCAAATTATCACCTGGTAATCTTATACCAGGTGTGATGATTAAAAAATTTTTGTATTTTTTTCTAATAATCTTTGCTTCTTTTGCAGAACAAACTATCCCGTCACATCCAGATTTTTTAACAATTCCTGCCTGTTTTAAAACAAGTTGTTCAACTGTTTTAGTATGACCAATTTCTTTTAAAGATTTATTGTTTAGACTAGTTAAGACTGTAACTCCTAATACTCTTAAATTTTTATTAATTTGTTTAGCTTTTTCCTTGATGGCTTTAAGCATATTAAGTCCACCATTTGCATGTACAGTAATATATTTACATTTTTTTAAATCCCCCAAACTATCAACTGCAGAAAGAGCTGTTTGTGGGATATCATTAATTTTTAAATCTAACCAAAAATCTGATTTATATTTTTCTAAAAATTTTCTTCCATTTTTTGAATAAAAAAACTGCAATCCAAACTTTGGAATAATTTTTAATTTTTTAGTTTTAATGTTTTTAAGAATTTTATTTATTAGATTTAGTTTTGAAGTATCACAAGCAACAAATATAATTTTATTCTTCATTATTAATCTTTTTAAACATTTCCTTACTCATTTTCCATGATATTACTTTCTTTTCAGGAACAGCAACTTTTTCACCAGTTTTTGGATTTCGTCTAATGGAGGCTTTTTGAGTTTTAACTCTAAATGTACCAAAATTTCTTAACTCTACTCCGTCGCCTCTACGAAGTGATCTTTTTATTTCGTTTAAAATTATATCGGTAAATTTCTCTAAATCTTTTTTTAAGAAATTTGGGTAGTTTTGTGAAAGTTTTTTTAAAAGCTTTGATTTTACAATAGCCAATTTATAACTTCTTCAATTATTCTTTCTCTTCTTCTTTTTTCTTTAAATCCTCAGATAATGATGAAAAAGGCAGATTTTTACCAGAACCTTCAGATCCATATTTTTCTAGAGCTTCTTTTTTCTCAATTTCTTCAAGTAATTTTATACTTAAAGTTACTTTTCTTTTACTTAAATCTAAATCTGCTATTGCACAGTCTAGTTTTTCACCACCAGTCCATCTACTTGGTCTAGCATCAGCAGCATTAATTGCAATTGCAGATTTTTTAATTTGAAAATCCATCTCACACCCTTCTGGTCTTACAATTAGCCCTTTGTTGTCTGTTGAAACAACTTTGACAGTTATAGTTTGATTTTTAGATTTGTCTTTAAACCAGTCAAATGGATCAGGTTGTGTTTGCCTTAAACCAACTCTAATTTTTTGTTCAGAAGATTTAATTTCTAAGACCTTAACCTTAAGCTTGTCACCTTTTTTATACTTAGCTAGTTCTTCTTCACCATTATTAAAATATGTTAAATCATTACAGTGTAAAAAGGCATCAATATCTAAATCTTTAATTTTAACAAATAAAGAATATTCATTTTTGTTTACAACTTCTCCTTCAACAATCGTATCAACTGGACATTTCTTCTCAAATGTTTCGAAAGGATTATCTTGAGTTAATCTATGTGAAATAGCGACACGTCTCTTATCTTTGTCAATTTCAGTAATCACACAATCTATTTCATCACCAACTTTGAACATTTTTTTTGCTGAAATATTTTTTTTAGTCCAGCTTAGTTCGCTTGAATGAAGTAAAGTTGTTAAACCTGGTTCTAATTCACAAAAAGCACCAAAGTCCATTAATTTTACAACTTTAACTTTATAAATTTTATTTAACTCATAGTTTTCAATATGTTCAAAAGGATCTGGAGATAATTGTTTTACAGAACATCCAACTTGCAATTTATCTTTATCAACACTAATGACTTTTAGATCATGTTTTTCACCAATGTTAAATACTTCGTCAGGGTGGTTTACTCTTGAGTAAGAAATTTCTTGTAAGTGGACCAACACATCTAGTTCACCATTAACATTAAAAAAACATCCAAACGAACTGTAACCTTTTACTTCTGCACCTTTTATAATGTCTCCAACTTTATATTTCTCAACTATTTTTGCTTTATCCTCTTTTTTAAAAGATGAAATTATTTCTCTTCTTGATACACAAGCATTTCCTCTTACCTTATCTAATTTGATTAACGCAAATTTTTGGGGTTCATTCATTAAATGACTTATATCTTTTAAAGGTTTATCGCTAATTTGTGAGCCAGGTAGAAACATTAACGAGCCTGTATCTATATGTTCTACAATACAACCACCCTTACATTTGGATGTTATTTTTCCCATAATAGGTTCATTTTTTTCATAAGCTTCAACTAATTTATCCCATCCTTTAATCTTTTGAGCTTTACTAGCTGAAACAAGTACCTCACCATTTTTATCTTCGATTTTTTCGAGTAATACAGGGATAGTTTCACCAACTTTAATTTTTTCTGATAGACCCATACTTTTAAGTTCATTAATATCTAAAACTGGTTCTGATTTTAAACCTTCGACAAATAAAAAAACAAATTTTTCTGTAATCTTATTTATTTTTCCCTCTATTATTTTACCTTCTTCTATTTGTACTTTTGAAAGTTGGCTGTTTAAGAGTTTTTCAAATTCTTGGGATACTGTACTTGATAGGTCTTTGTAAATTTCCATTAAATATTTATTTTTTTGTCTATTATTTTTTTTATTTTTAAAAAACATGCCCTTTTATTAAGGTTTGTCGTATTAATCAATAGTGAATCTTTTGTTTTCTTTAATGGCGAAATTTTTCTATTTTGATCAGATTTATCACGTTTTTTAATACTTTTTAGTACATCTTCATATTTTATCAATTTATTTAGTTTTTTTAATTCCTTATATCTCCTTAAAGCTCTTATTTTTACATTTGCAGTTATATAGAATTTAAAATCAGCATCTGGAACTATATTGTAAGTGATGTCTCTACCATCTAAACAAGAACCTTTATATTTTTTAGGTGGATTATAGGCAAAATTTAATTGGAAAGTATGAACTAATTTTCTTAAAGATTTATTTTTAGCAATTATAGAAGCTTTTGTTCCAACTTCATCAGAAAGCAAAAATTTATTTTCAAGATCTTTAATTTTCAAATATTTTATTTTTGATTTTATAAACTTGTTATTAAATTTTTTTGGATATCTAATTTTCAAATACGCAATAAATCTATAAATTTTTCCAGTATCAAGATAAATTAGATTGTAATGTTTTGAAATTGACTTTGCTAGAGTTCCAGCTCCTGCAGCAGCAGGAGAATCTATAGCAATTTTTAAAATATTTTTTCGTTTAATCATTTTTCAATTTATTTATAATTTTTAAAAAGTTAGGAAAAGATGTGTTTATCGAGTCTTTATCATGAACACTCCATTTTCCGCCAAAAGTTAAAGCAGCAATTACACTTGTCATAAAAACTCTATGATCTTTTAAATAGTTTTTTATTGTAATTTTTTTATTAAAATCCAAACTTAAATTTGGATTACCGTAAATCTTAATCGAATCCGTTGTTGTAACTGTTTTTACTCCTAAAAGAGTTAAAATTTTTTGAGCCCATTTTAATCTTGGGCTTTCTTTTTGATTTAGTTCACCTATATTTTTGAAATAGGAGATGCCTTTAGCTTTAGCCGCAACCAAAAAAATAACCAAAAATTCATCAATTGCTCCACTATTTAATTCAGAGGGACAATTAATTGCTTTAATATTTTTCGCACTCACAACTTTTATATCAGCTTTTTTTTCTCCTTTGTAAACTTTTTGGTTTTTAAAAATAATCCTTACACCCATTTTTTTTAAAATAGTAATTATGCCTATTCTTGAAGGATTTATATTGACGTTTTTAATTACTAATTCTGAATTTTTAGATAAAGCAGTTAAAACAATAAAGAATGCACTTGAACTTATATCTGATGGAATATTATAATTTAAAGTATTAATTTTTTTAACTTTGTTGATTTGAATCTCATCAAAGTTTTTTTTATTTTTTATAATTATTGGTAATTTTAAATGTTTACATAACAGTTCAGTATGATTTCTAGACTTTTTTGCTTTAATAATTGTAGTACCATCAGCTTTCATCCCTGCAAAAATAATTGAACTTTTACATTGAGCAGAGCCTTTTTTTTCATAATACTTTATTGGTTTTAATGTTGATGACCCAATAATTTTTAATGGTAAAAAATTTTTATTTGTTAATTTAAATTTAGCTCCAAATTTACTTAGTGGATCAGTCACTCTTTTGAAATCCCTTTTAGATAAACTTTTGTCTCCAACTAATTGTATCGAGTCAGTAGAATTTATTAAAATACCAAGTATTAATCTGCCTAATGTGCCTGAATTTTTTGCATCAATTTTAAGGTTTTTTTTATATTTATAACCATCTACTCCTTTTCCAAAAATGATACATTCATTTTTTTTTAATATTACTTTAATACCTAGTTTTTTGATTACTTCTATTGCAGCCAAAACATCCTCTGACATTAAGAGATTTTTTGCTATAGATTTCCCTTTTGCCAATGAAGCAAATAGTACCCATCTGATACTTAAGCTTTTATCTCCAGGTACTGTTATACTTTTTTTGAAATTACCAATCTTATTATTTATATTTTCAACTCTTGGCATTTAGATTTAATTGAACTTAAAATTATCACCAAAATATGCGTTTTTTGCACTTATGTTTTTAACTAAATTAGATGGAGTCTCTTGAGCAATAATTTTACCATTATTTAAAATCATAGCTACATCACAAGTTGCAAGAAGATCTCTTGCCTGATGATCACAAATACAAGTGGTTATATTGTACTCTTGTTGTAAGTTTACAATTGTTTCTTGCAACATTTTTATTGTTAGAACATCAAGCGCTGCATATACCTCGTCCAATAATAGTATTTTTGGAGTATTTAGTAAAGCTAATGCAATCACTAATCTTTTTTTTTGTCCACCTGACAAGAATTTTGCTTTTACATCTCTTAGATTATCAAATTCAAATTTAGAAATTAAATAATTTATTTTTTCCATTCTATAATTTTTTTTTTCAATAATAATTTCACTTATAGCCTTTAAATTTTCAAGGAGTGTTAAATCACTGAAATAACCACCATATTGAGGACAATAAGCTATTTGAAATTTTTTTGTTCTAAAATATACAGGTAATTGAGTAACGTCTTCTCCAAAAATTTTAATTTTACCACTTTTTGGCTTTATGAGACCCGTAATTAAATTAAATATAGTACTTTTTCCAGCTCCATTAGGACCCAACATACCATGAATAGAGTTTTTGTTTATTTTAAAATTAACATTATCTAAAATCAATCTTTTTCCATACGCTAGAGACACATTTTCAAATTCAATAACTGTGTCTAGTTGTTTAAAAGACTTAATTCTAAATTTTTTAATTATCGCCATTAAATTTTTTACTTTTTACATTAACTTTTTGATTTTGTTCATACATAAAAATTTTTGTATCTTTACTGTCTATCTTTATCTCTAAAACATCTGCCTTAATTATTTTATCCAAATTTTTATAAATCACATTTTTTGAAACAAGCATTGTATTTCTAGCTATTGAGAAATCCATATACTCACTAGTTATTTCATTGTCTATATATTTAATAACCACATTTTTTGAAAAAATAGTATCGTAATTAAAAGTATTATATTTTCCATAATCAGAATTAATAGTAATTACCGTCAAATCATTTAATATAATTTTTGCGCTTACTTTGCTTAAAAAAATAATATTATTTCTATCGTAATCAATTTCACCAGTTTTGGCATTTATGACGTACTCATTTCCCTTATCATCAATAGATTTGTATTCTACATCAATAATTATATTTTGTTTATAATCATCTTCATCTATTTTTTTTTGGGCATTTATTTTATTTTGTGAGGTTTTGTAATGAATCATCAAAATTAATAGAATTGAAAATATTATTAAAAATATTACAAATTTTAAGTAATTTCTCATTTAAAATCTAAGAGATGTTTGACTGTAAAATGGTATGTATGTGAACTACTCCTATTGCTTTAAGGGGTCTATTTTTATTTACCACTATTAAAGAAGTAATTTTTTTATTATTCATTATAGCAAGTGCTTTAGTGGCAAACTCATTTTTATCTATATTTATTGGTTTCTTGGTCATTACATCTTTTACTAAAAAATTATGAAAATTTTTTTTTATTTGATTAAATCTCCTAATTTGTCCATCAGTTATAATTCCAAGAATTTCTTTTTTTTTGTTTATAACAATTAAAATACCTAATTTTTTTTCAGACAGAATTTTTAAACCTTTGCTAATTTTAACATTCTCTCTTACAAAAGGAATCTTTTTTCCAGTTATCATTATGTCTTCAACTGATTTTAACTGAGCACCTAAGCTTCCAGCAGGGTGTAGTTTTTTAAAATCTAACTTACCAAACTTTTTATATTTCATAGATGCAATCGCCAATGAATCTCCAAGTGCAAGTTGTGAAGTTGTACTTGCAGTTGGAACTATCCCCTCAGCCTCAACAACCTTTGGGATTAAAAGTTTGATATCTGAAGCTTTATAAAGGATGGAATCTTTTTTTGAAACAATACCTATTAATAAAATTTTATTTCTTGTTGAGTATTGAATAATATTTTTAAGTTCGCTGGTTTCTCCTGAATTACTTATCAATATTAAAATATCTTTTTTTGAAATCATACCCAGATCTCCATGTGATGCCTCACTAGCCTGAAGACTAAAAGATGGCGTTCCTACTGAAGCCAAAGTTGCTGCAATTTTAGATGCAATGAGACCACTTTTACCCACACCACAAAGTATGACTTTTGATTGGCAATTTGCTATTTGAAAAACTGCTTCGCTGAAAGATTTATTTATATTTTTTTTTAAATTTTGTAGTGCCTTTATCTCGAGATTAATTACATCTTTTGCTGTTGAAATAAATTTTTTTTTATTCATTAATGCGACCAGATATCATCTCTAAAAAGAGCAAGATCAAGTTCTACTCTTGTCTTTAAAAACTTTAAACAATTTTTGTAAAGCTCTATTCTATTTTCTCTTTCTAATATTTTTTTTAGTTTATCATGTATTTGATGCAAATATATTACGTCATTTGCACAGTATTTAAGTTGTGAGGGTGTTAACTCACCTCCAAAATCTGAACTTTGAAACTGTTTACTAATATCTATATTTGTAAACTCCTTAATAAGAGTTTTTAAAGAATGATTATCTGAGTAAGACCTTGCAAGTTTTGAAGCGATTTTTGTATCTAAAATATTATTAGTATCAGTTTTTAAATAATACTTAATATGGGCTATATCTGCACGTCCGTAATGAAAAATTTTAGTAATATTTTCATCACTTAAAAGTTTCACTAAATTAGGCGCATTATAATTTTTTCTATCAAATTGGACTATATGCGCATCTGATTTTCCAGAAGATATTTGAATTAAACACAACGGATCACGTCTGACATTTAGACCCATGAACTCTCCATCTACAGCAATTATATTGCCTAAATAAAGATCATCTGGTAGATCATTTTTGTGAAGTTGAATATTATTACTCATTTTTAAACATATATATATGAAAGCAAAAAATTGTCTAATTTTTGGTGGAAGTGGTCAGATTGGTCGAAATTTAATTAGGAAGCTTACAAAAAATAATTATCGAGTGACTGTTGTAACAAGAAATATTCATCAAAAAAGCTATATCATTAAAACGCAAGCAAATGCAGGTTATATAGACATTGTTGAGGCAAATATTTTTGAGGAACAAAAACTTAGAAAACTTTTTGAAAAAGTGGACGTGTGTATAAATTTAATTGGTATATTATTTGAGTTAAAAAAAGGAAATACATTTAAAAATATTCACAGTGTTTTTCCCTCTTTGTTATCTAAACTTTCAAAAGAATATAAACTTAAACATTTCATTCATCTATCAGCACTTGGAATAAACCAGGCTACAGATTCTGACTATGCTAGAAGTAAACTGGAGGGAGAAGAAAAAATTTTAAAAAATTTTCCTCTAGCTACAATTATAAGACCATCTATCGTTTATTCAGTAGATGATAATTTTACAACAAATTTTATGACACTTTTAAATAGATTGCCAATATTTCCACTTTACTATGAAGGCAAAACCAAGTTTGCACCAATTCATTGCTCTGATTTAACAGATGTTATTTTTAATGTAATTTCCAATAATGTTAATTCCAAAATAATTGAATGTGTTGGTCCAGAAATAATTTCATTTAAAGAAATATTACAAAAATTATTAAATTTAATTGGAAAAAAAAGATTGTTAATACCAATGCCTTTACCAATAGCACAAATATCTGCGAGATTTTTCGAAATAATGCCAAAACCACTTTTAACTAGAGATCAATTAAAACTTCTAAAATATGATAATGTTTTATCCGGAAAATATAAATCAAACTCAGATATAGGTGTACCAAGTTTAAGATATTTTGATGAAGAAGTTAAAAAATATTGTTATATGTGGAGGGAAGGTGGTCAATTTTCCACGGAAAAATACAATTCAGATAATATAGATATTAAAACTAGTTAAAATTTTAAGCAGATTGAATTTTCTTTTCAATAAATTCTGGAACTTCCTCTTTTTCTGTAACTTCTTCTTTTTTACCTTTTGGTTGATAAGCATAAAGCAAATGAAGCTTACAATAAGAGAAATCTTTTAAAGAAGATCTTCCACAAAAATAAAATCCTTTTTCATCTGGATGACCTATTGGCCATTTACATGAACTTTCGTCTAACTCTTCTAATTGTTTAGGGTTTTCTGGTTCAAAATCTTTTTCAATAATTAATGACTTAAATTTACTCTTACGACCTCTTTTTGATTGAGCGTTATTCTGCTCAATTGAATTTTCGAAATTTTTATTAGAAGTAGCAGTTCTTGTTTTAATTTTTGCCGAAAGGTTTAGTCTATGGGCCTTACCAATCACAGCGTTACGACTTATGCCACCTATAATCTCAGCTATTTGGCTAGCTGTGTTACCTTTGCCCCACAATTCCTTTAATTTTGAAACTTTTTCTTCAGTCCAACTCATATCTATATGTTGTGTTATATATTTATAAAATGACAATATACTGTTACTAATTTAATTGAAACAATCAAAATATTAGAGTTATCAACAATAAAAGCCTAGTTCAAATAAAAGTAGTTTTTCAATCATAACTTGTATCTATGAAATAAAATTTATAAAAACAAATTTAATTTATGAGCAATTTAGCAAAAAATTATAACAGAAAAAAAATTTCATTTAAGTATGGCAAGGGAAGCTATCTTTACTCCAATAATGGAAAAAAATATCTTGATTTTGTGATGGGTATTGCCGTTAACTCTTTAGGTCATGCTCATCCAAGTTTAGTTAAAACAATAAATAAACAATCTAAAAAACTTTGGCATGTTTCAAATGCTTTCCAAATCCCAGAAGGAGAAAATCTAGCAAAAAAGCTATGTAAAAAGACATTCGCTGATTATGTAATGTTTCAAAATAGTGGAGCAGAAGCTACCGAGGCAGCTATTAAAGTTGCTAGAAGATATTTTTTTTCAATAGGTAAACCAAATAAAAATAGAATTTTATGCATTAAAAATTCATTTCATGGAAGAACGTTAGCTGCAATTTATGCGAGTGGATCAATGAAGATGACACAAGGATTTGGTCCCAAAGTAAATGGATTTGATCATTTTAAATTTGGCGATCACAAGGCCTTAGAAAAGAAAATTACAAAGAATACCGCAGCTATAATGGTTGAAACGATAATGGGAGAGGGAGGAATTAAAGTCATTCCAGATTTCTGTTTAAGAGAACTAAGAAAATTATGTGATAAGAAAAAAATTCTTTTAATTTTAGATGAAGTTCAATGTGGAATAGGCAGATCAGGAGATTTTTTTGCATTTGAAAAATCTAAAGTGAAACCAGACATAGTCCCAATAGCCAAAGGAATTGGAGGTGGATTTCCAATAGGAGCAGTTCTTATGAATAAAAAAGTTTCTTCAGGCATGGTACCAGGTACTCACGGATCTACATTTGGAGGTAATCCATTAGCTATGTCAGTTGGTAATAAAGTAATGGATATAGTTTCAAATAAAAAATTTTTAAATAATGTAAAAAAACTATCTAAATATTTTTTATTAAAACTTAATAAAATTAAAGAAAAATATCCTAGTATTATTAAACAGATAAGAGGGAGAGGTTTTTTAATTGGGATACAGTTACATCAAGATCAGACAAATTTTATTAAAAAATTAATGGAAAATAAATTATTAACTATTCGTGCTGCAGAAAACGTCGTTAGAGTTTTACCACCTCTTAATGTTAAAAAAAGTGAGCTTGATGAAGCTTTAAAAATTATAAATAAAGTTTGCAGCCAATTTAAATAGTTATGAAACATTTTGTAAATTTAAAAGATATTCCTAGTAAAGATTTAAGAAAAATAATTACTGATGCAAAAAAAAGAAAAAATTCTAGAAAAAAACTTAATACTCTAGAGACAGACAAAGGTGCTCCATTAAAAGGTAAAATTTTGATCCAAATGTTTGAAAAACCAAGCTTAAGAACAAGAATGAGCTTTTATTTAGCAATAAAACAGCTTGGAGGAGGTACTGTAACACTTAGATCCAATGAACTTCATTTAGGACAAGGTGGTGAAAGTATATCAGATACAGCGAAGGTTTTATCAACTTATGGTGATGGATTTATGTTGAGAACAGATAGCGATAAAAAAATTGAAGATTTTAAAAAATACTTATCTATCCCAGTGATTAATGGTTTGAGCCCGTCCTCTCATCCAACACAAGTGCTTTCCGATGTTTTTACAGTTGAGGAGATTACGAAAAAACCTATCTCTAAATTAAATATTTGTTGGATTGGTGACTCAAATAATGTTTTAGACAGTTTAATCGCTGCTTCTGTTAAATTTTCATTCAAGCTAAGTATTGGTTGTCCAAAAAACTTCGAGCCAGGAAAAGAAGTGAGAAATTGGGTAAAAAAAAATAAGAGAAAGATTTATATTTATAATGATCCAAAAAAAGCTGCTAGTGGAGCTGATGTAATTTTTTCTGATAAAGTTATTTCTTTAAATGATAAAGTAAATAAGAAAAAAAAAATACAAGCATTTAAAAAATTTAAAATTGATAAAAAATTAATGAGTTTTGCAAATAAGGATTGTATTTTTTTACATTGTCTGCCTAGAGGGAATGAAGTTTCTGAAGATATTTTCTTAGGAAAAAAATCTCATGTGTGGGTACAGGCTCTTAATAGAGTTCACGTTCAAAAAAGTATACTGTTGTATTGTTTTGGAAAATTAAGGTAGTGGGACAGGGTTATCTGAATTTTCATTTAGATACTTAATTACAGAAGCTCTATCTGCTTCTTTTCTTAACCCTGCATAAGCCATTTTTGTACCTTTAATATATTTTGCAGGTTTTTTTAGAAATCCATTTAGCTCTTCAAATGTCCATTCTTTTTCATAACCAGCTAATGCTTTTGAATATTTATAATCTTCAACTGCTCCAACTTTTCTTCCAACAACATTATATAAAGCAGGACCTATAGCATTTTTTCCACCCTTAATTATTGAGTGACATGCTGCACATTTTTTAAATATTTTTTCTCCACTTGCTATATCTCCCATAGCCATTAATGCAGCAATGTCGATTTTTTCTTCTGCAGTAGTTGTTGTAGAAGATGATACAGTAGATACTTGTTCAACTTCCACCGTGTAACCTGGAGTTTCTGGTTTTTCTACATGAAAAATTACATCAGATAATTTTCCTATACCAATAACAAGAAGTGCTACCATTAGAACTGCAGCTACAATTTTGTTAATTTCAAAAGAATCCATTTTTATAAATTTAATTTTGAACGTATAACATGATAAATTAAAATTTGACTAAAATTTAATGTACAAATTTGCCTCTATTTTAATTAGTGATTAATGAAAACTCTTATAATTATACCCTCTAGATTATCCGCAACTAGGCTTCCAGGAAAACCATTATTAAAAATCAATGATATTTCAATTATTTCAAATGTATTTAATAAGGCAAAAGAAGCAAATATTGGAGAGGTAATTGTTGCTGCAGAGGATCAAGAGATTGTCAATGATGTTAAAAATAATGGAGGAAATGCTATTTTAACAAGTGATCAACATAAAACTGGTACAGACCGAATATATGAAGCTTATCAAAAACTCAACTTAGATAATATTGATTTTATAATGAACCTACAGGGTGACGAGCCAGCAATAAATATAGAGGATATCGTAAACCTAAACCAAATGATGATAGATCACAAAGCAAAAATAGGAACCCTTGCTGCTAAAATTGAGAATAAATTAGATTTAGCAAATGAGAATATAGTTAAAGTTATTACTGAAAATAATTTAGAAGATGACCCGTTTTCTAAAGCAAAAATATTTTTAAGGAAATCTGAAGATGCCTCAAATACTTATCACCATATTGGAATTTACTGTTATTCATCTGAAATTCTTAAAAACTTTGTTGAATTACCACAATCAAAAAATGAAATTGAAAATAAATTAGAACAACTTCGAGCTCTAGACAATAATATCAAAATCAATGTTGCTCTAGCAAGCAAAGCCCCTATAGGAGTTGATACAGTGGAAGATTATCTGGCCTTAAAAAAAATTATGGAATATAAGTCCTGATGGGTAAAATATATTTTCAAGGAACATTTGGAGCTTATTCTCATTTAGCAGCATTATCAATCGACCCTGATGCTGAAATTTTACCTTGTAAAACTTTTGATGATTGTTTTAATAAAGCTTCGGAAGAACCTGATTGTAGAATAATAATTCCAGAGTCTAATAGAATTACAGGAAATATAGGAATTGAATATTTAATCTTTAAGCATAGGTTAAATATTTACCGAGAGCACTTTCAGAAAATCGAACATAATTTATTAGGTCAGCAGGGAGCTAAACTGTCTGATATAAAAGAAGTTTATTCTCATGCACAGGGTTTGTCGCAATGTTCAAATTTCATAAAAGAAAATAATATTGCTGAACATATAAGAGCAGATACAGCTGGATCAGCCGAAATGATTTCTAAAACAAAAGACAAAAAACAAGCAGCAATAGCATCATCTCTAAGTGCTGAAATTTATAATCTTGATGTAATTAAAAAAAATATTGAAAACGAGAGTGGAAATTTAACACGATTTCTTGTTATGGGAAAAAATATATCTCAACCTGAGTTTGGAAATAAAAAATATATAACTTCATTTTTATTTAAACTTAAAAGTAAGCCTGCAGCTCTTTATCAATCGCTTGGAGGATTTGCTATCAATGGAGTAAATCTTACTAAGCTTCAAAGTTACCCTGAAAAAAATTCTTTCGACTCTTATTTTTTCTTATGTGATTTAGATGGACATATTGAAGATCCAAAGGTTCAAAAATCTCTTGAGGAGCTAGGCTTACATTGTGAGGATTTTCACGTCCTAGGTGTTTTTGAAGCCGATAGTTTGAGACAAAAAAAACAATAATCTTTTCTTGTAGATTAGAAATTTTAACTGCTATAATAGATTTGGAGGCTAGAGGTGGATGCTGCTTGAACCCGACCAGATCTTAACGGAAGCAGTCGTAGAGACAGTTATTCAGGTTCTAGTCTCCTTAAAAAATTTATGAATAACAATTCAAAAGTACTAGCTCTTAAATATAGACCTCAAATATTTGATGATCTTATTGGTCAAGAAGTTGTTGCTGAAACAATTATAAATTCAATAAAAGCTGACAAAGTACCTAATGCATATTTGTTTACTGGAATTAGAGGAATTGGAAAAACTACCACTGCAAGGATTGTTGCAAAAACATTAAATTGTTCAAACGGAATAGAAAATAAATGCAAAGTAAAATGTGATAATTGCGATGCGATAACTAACTCAAGTCACATAGATGTGCTTGAAATGGATGCAGCTAGCAAGACAGGGGTAGATGATGTTAGAGATTTAATAGAGTTTTCTAGATACGGACCAACTTCCGCGAAATATAAAATTTTTATAATCGATGAAGTTCATATGTTAAGTAAACAAGCATTTAATGCTTTATTAAAAACATTGGAAGAGCCACCTTCATATTTAAAATTTATATTTGCTACAACAGAAATAAAAAAAATTCCTATAACAGTTGTTTCTAGGTGTCAGCGTTTTGATCTTTCAAGGATTAAATCTTCTGAACTGTTAGATTATATAAAAAAAATTAAAGATAAAGAAAACGGAAAAGTTACGGATGATGCTCTAAAATTAATTGTAAAAATATCTGAAGGCTCAGTAAGAGATGCATTATCTCTGTTAGATAGAGCATTATTGAGTTTAGATAATGATAAAGAACTAGATTTAAATTCTGCTCAGAAGATTTTTGGTTATTTTGACAAATCACAATTAATTGATTTATTTGAATTGATATTAAGAGGAGAAGAAGAAAAGGTAATAAAAATTTACAGAAAAATATATAATCAAGGAGTTGAACCAAAAATATTTTTAAATGATTTTTTAGAGCTATTATATTACTTTAAAAATATAAATTCTCTAACTTTAGAAAGCACAAATTTTTCTCTTAATGATGAAGAATTTAATAAAATAAAAAATATTTCTAATCAAATCCAACCAGATGTATTAATTTTATTTTGGCAATTTTCTATCAAGTCATTAGAAGAATTGGATATTGTTTCAAATCAACATTTATCAATTGAGATGTTTTTAATTAGATTAATGCACTTAAATTCTGTTAAAAAAGTTAAACAAATAGATACAAAACCTAAAGAAGAAAATTCAACTAGCAAAATTGAAATGAAACCAGAGACTAAAATTATTGATCAAATAAAAAATATCTCTCAAGAGGAAAAAAAGAATCCTGAAATACAAACTGAAGTTAAAGCAGAAGTCAAAACTCAAATTAATTCTTTTGATGAATTAATTGCTATTTGCACAAGTAAAAAAGAATTAAAACTTAAATTTGAATTAGAGAAAAATGTTAATTTGGTTAAATTTGAAAAAAATAGGATTGAGATTTCATTTAATGACAGCCTTGATAAAGATTTTGTAAAAGATCTTTCCACAAAGCTTTTTGAGTGGACAAAAGAAAGATGGATTATCACACTTAGTAAATCAAAAGGAGATCTCTCAATTAGAGAAAAGAGAGAAAATGAAAAAAAAATATTAATTGAAAAAGCTAAAGAAACTGAAATTTATAAAAACTTTATGGCAAATTTTCCTGATGCAGAACTGGTAGATGTTAAATCGATAACTAAGGAGGATAAAGATAATGACTGATTTTAATAAAATATTAGATAAAGCAAAAGAACTTGAAGCAAAAATGAAAGAGAGTCAGCAAAAAATTAAGGAGATTAGAGTAGAAGGTGTTTCTGGCTCAAATTCAGCAAAAATTGTCTTAGATGGAGAAGGTGAAATGCAATCAATTCAATTATCTGATGAAATAATGAAAGAAGACAAGTCAATAATAGAAGATTTAATTGTAGCTGCTCATAACAATGCTAAATCGCAGCTAAAGTCGAAAACATCAGAAGAGATATCAAAAGCTACTGGTGGATTTGGTATACCTGGTTTTAAGTGGCCACTTTAATTTATGCAAAATTCCATAGAGATAGACGAACTTATTAAATTAATCTCAAAGTTACCAGGTCTTGGACCAAAATCAGCAAAAAGGATTGTATTAAAATTGATAAACAACCGTGATGAACTTGTTAAGCCTTTAGCAAAAACCCTTGCTGAGGTATACAAAAATATTTCTAGATGTAAAATTTGCGGTATTTTAAAATCTAACTCTGTCGAATGTACTTACGAATATTGTAAAATAATTGATAAAAAATATGATAAAATTTGCGTTGTTGAAAATGTCTCTGATCAATGGAGTATAGAAAGTTCAAATATATTTAAAGGATATTTTCATATTTTAGGTGGCACAATTTCATCAGTTGGACAAAAAAAGGAAGACTTGCTGATTAACTCTTTGGTAGAGAGAGTTAAAAAAGATAAAATAGAAGAAGTTATATTAGCTACAAGTGCAACTGTTGAAGGTCAAACTACTGCTTACTACATTCAAGATAGTCTAAAAAATTCTAATGTAAAAATTACAAAACTTGCACAAGGGTTACCTGTAGGTGGTGAAATTGAAAGTTTAGACGATGGGACTTTATTTTCTGCTTTTAAAAATCGGTCTAATTTAGTTTCTAATTCAGATTAGACTTTTTACTGAGTCTATTTAAATGCAGTAAAGGTTCAGTATAACCAGATGGTTGTTCTTTTCCTTTAAACACCAAATCACAAGCAGTTTGAAATGCAATTGAATTTTCAAAGTTATCACTCATTCTTACGTAATTGGAGTCATTTTTATTTTGATCATCTACAATTTTAGCCATGTCTTTAAGAATTTCTACAACTTGAATTTTTGTTGTAATTCCATGATGTATCCAATTTGCAATATGTTGAGATGAAATTCTAAGTGTGGCTCTATCTTCCATCAAACCTACGTTATTTATATCTGGTACTTTGGAGCATCCAACTCCTTGATCAATCCACCTCACAACATAACCTAATAGAGTTTGAGCTGAGTTAGAAATTTCTTTATTAATTTCATCTACAGACCAATTTGGTCTATCAGCAGTAGGTATTGTTAAAAGATCATCAAGCTTTGCCTGTTCTCTATTTTTTATTTTTTGTTGTTCATCAAAAATATTTATTTCGTGATAATGTAGCGCATGCAAAGCTGCAGCAGTTGGAGATGGAACCCATGCACAATTTGCACCTGCTTTTAAATGTCCAGTTTTTTGCTCCATCATATCTTTCATTTTATCTGGCATTGCCCACATACCTTTTCCAATTTGAGCTTTTCCAGAAAATCCACACTTTAAACCAATATCAACATTATTGTTTTCATAGGCTGTAATCCATTTTGAAGTTTTCATGTCACCTTTTTTAATCATCGGACCAGCTTCCATAGAGGTGTGCATTTCATCACCAGTTCTGTCTAGAAAACCTGTGTTTATAAAGAAAACTCTATTTTTTAATGATCTAATGCACTCTTTTAAATTAGCTGAAGTTCTTCTTTCTTCATCCATTATTCCAATCTTGCAGGTGTATTTTGGCAAACCTAAAACTTCCTCAACTTTTGAGAAAAGCAAATCAGTAAATGCAGTTTCATCTGGTCCATGCATTTTTGGTTTCACAATATAAATAGAACCAGTTCTTGAATTGGTTTTTTTTTTAATATCATGAAGGGCAGCAGCTGTAGTAATGAATGCATCCATTATTCCTTCTGGAACTTCACTACCATCTTTTAAAATTATTGATGGATTAGTCATTAAGTGACCAACATTTCTAACTAGCAGTAAACTTCTTCCATGAAGCTTTAAACCTTTTCCATCTTTTGAAATATAGCTTCTATTAGGATTAAGTTTTCTTTCAAATAATTTTCCTTCTTTTTCAAATTTTGATTTTAGATCACCTTTCATTAGACCTAGCCAATTTCTGTAACAAACAATTTTATCTTCTGCATCTACAGCAGCTACACTATCTTCGTTATCGCATATAGTTGACACCGCAGATTCTAAAATTATGTCACTAATACCAGCATGATCTTGTTGAGCCGCAAAAGCTCTTGAATCTTTTAAAATTTCTATATGTAAATTGTTATTTTTTAAAATTATAGCAGACGGGTTGTCAGCTTCACCCCTATGACCAATAAACTTATTCTCATCTACCAAATCATATATATCAGCACCTTTTAAAGCTTTAAATTTTCCATACTTAACCGCAAAACTTGTAATTTTTTGCCAACTCAATCCTGCTAATGGAAAATATTTATCTAAAAAATCTCTTCCATATTTTATTACCATCTCACCTCTTAACGGATCGTATCTTTCAGATACGCTATCTTCTGATTGTTCAATTACATCTGTTCCATACAGACTATCGTATAAGCTCATCCATCTAGCATTAGCTGCATTTAATGCGTATCTCGCATTCATGACTGGTACAACAAGTTGAGGCCCAGCAATACTTGTTATTTCCTCATCAACATTTTGAGTTGATATTTCAAAATCGTCACCTTCTTCTCTCAAATAACCAATTTCTGTTAAAAATTTTTTATATTCTGACAAATTAAATTCATTTCCCTTATTTTTTATGTGCCAATTGTCTATCTGTTTCTGTAAGTCTTCTCTAAATTTAATTAAATCTTTATTTTTAGGTGCTAATTCATTGACTGTTTTCTCGAACCCTGACCAAAAATTATCAACAGATAGATCTGTTTCTTTTAATAGCTCGTCGCTAATAAATTGAGAAAGTTTTTCAGATACTTTTAAAGTTTTAATATTTATATATTTTTCTTGCATATCACCTAAATTACCCCATCTGTATTTTTGCCTGAGAGTTTTGCTCCTTCGGCGGAATTAATTCTCTTTCCAGAGTGTTATGCAACTATCGGTCCTTTTTACCTGAGAGTTTCCGGGGTGGTTGCTCCTTCGGTGCTAAATTTAATAGTCTCTCCCGACAATAAAATATGTATCCTCTTCTAGGAAAGAGTCAATTAATAACAATTACACTTTAAATTAAATATCATTTTATTGCCTTTTTTATGAATTAACCATCCGTTATAACCATATTATGAAAAATTATCTTAACTTTGAGACTGAAATTAAAGATTTAGAAACAGAATTGGAAAAATTAAAAGATCCTTATAATCAAGAGGGATTGTCAGAAGTGGATACGCAAAAAATTTCAAGTACACAAGTTGAGTTAGATCAAAAATTGAATGATATATATTCAAACCTAGATCCATGGCAAACTACCATGGTTGCAAGACATGAAGACAGACCAAAGTCTAAATTTTTCATAGATAATTTATTCGAAGATTTTATTTCTCTATCTGGAGACCGTTATTATGGTGAAGATAAATCTGTACTTACAGGTTTTGCAAAATTCAGTGGTCATTCAGTTTTAGTTATTGGCCAAGAAAAGGGCGAAGATTTAGATAGTAGAATAGAAAGAAATTTTGGGATGATGCGACCCGAGGGTTACAGAAAAACTATTCGATTAATGAATTTGGCTAATAAATTTAATATTCCAATTATCTCTTTTATAGATACGCCAGGTGCTTACCCTGGTGTTGGTGCAGAGGAAAGAGGTCAAGCTGAGGCAATAGCAAAATCAATTGAATGTTGCATGGAACTTAAGGTCCCAACAATTGCAATAATTATAGGTGAAGGTGGTTCAGGTGGCGCAATTGCATTAGCATCGTCGAATAAAGTTATCATGCTAGAAAATGCCATTTATTCAGTTATATCTCCTGAAGGCTGTGCAACTATTTTATGGAGAGATCCAAAAAAGATGCTTGATGCAGCAAAAGCAATGAAGCTTTCCGCAAAAGATTTATTAAAATTAAAAGTTATTGATGAAATAATCCCAGAACCTTTAGGTGGTGCTCATAGAGATAGAGACCTGATACTAGATAATGTTAAAAAATCTATTTCTAAAAACCTAGAGCAATATAAAGAGATGACATCAGAAGATATAATGAATGAAAGAAAAAATAAATTTTTAAAAATTGGAAGAAATGACGGTTTTATGAACAATGTAGAAGATTTAAGCAATTTGACCATTAAGAAAAATAATTTTGAAAATATTTTCAAATCAAAAAAATTATTATTTGGTATTGGAGGAGGTTTATTATTTATAGCTTTCTTATTTTTTCTTATTTAAGAATTACAAAGCTCCACAACAATTTTTAAATTTTTTTCCAGTCGCTTCACATCTCTCATTCCTTGAAATTTTTTGATTTTTTTGAATTAGCAACAAACATTTAGGATTGTTAGATGGTTTAATTTTATTTGAATTTGAAATCCCTTCATCAGACTCAGTAATTACTTTTAAATTCATTAAAATTGTAACATAGTCTAATTTTAATTTTTCTAATAAATTTGAAAATAAATCAAAAGCTTCTTTTTTATATTCAACTAAAGGATCTCTTTGACCGTAAGATCTTAATCCAATTACTTGTCTAAGTTGTTCTAAATATTGTATATGTGATTTCCAATTCAAATCTATTGTTTGCAAAAATATTCTTTTTTCAATTTCTTTTGCATGCTGTTCGTTTAGAACTTTAATTCTTTCATTACGTGTTTCATTGAATTTTGAGGATATTTGCTCTTTCAGTTCATTATCTTTGGCAGAAATTAAACTTTGAAGCTCAGAATCATTAAAACTCTTTCCAACAATTTGTCTTATTTTATTGCTAAATTCATTGCTTTTAGGATTAGATAAATTTTGAATTTTTAATTTTATCAAGTCTTCTGATATTTCTTTTAAAAATTCGTCGGAATAATCAAAAATATTTTCACTATTCATTGCATTTTTTCTTTGAGAAAACACAACATGTCTTTGGTCATTTAAAACATTGTCAAATTTGATAAGTGTTTTTCTGATATCAAAATTTCTGGCTTCAACTTTCTGCTGAGCTCTTTCTAATGCTTTGTTGATCCAAGGGTGATCAATACTTTCACCATCTTTTAAACCAAGTTTTTCAAGCATATTATTCATAGATTCTGAGCCAAAAATTCTCATCAAATCATCTTCTAAACTTACATAAAATACAGAACTACCCTCATCTCCTTGTCGTCCAGCTCTTCCTCTTGCTTGATTGTCCACTCTTCTAGACTCCATTCTTTCTGTACCAATTACAAATAAACCACCTAGAGATTTAATTTTTTCTTTATCTATTTTTAACTGATCATCAGGAATTGATCCTTTTTTTCCACCAAGCTGGATGTCAACACCTCTACCAGAAATACTGGTTGTAATTATCAAAGATTTTTCTTTTCCTGCATTTGCAATAATTTCAGCTTCATTTTCATGGTTCTTTGCATTTAAAACTACGTGTTTAATATTTTTTTCATTTAATAATTTAGAATAAACTTCAGATTTGTTGATACTAGATGTGAAAACCAAAATTGGTTGACCAATTTCATGTTTTTCAATGATCTTATTAATTATTGCATCATTTTTTTCTTTTTCAGTTCTAAAGATCAAATCATTATAGTCCTTTCGGATCATTTCTTTATTTGTTGGGATTACAACCACTGAAAGATTATATATTTCAAAAAATTCTTCAGATTCTGTGACTGCAGTACCGGTACAACCTGATATTTTTTTATATAGTTTAAAATAATTTTGATAGGTAATTGATGCTAAAGTTTGATTTTCATTTTGTATCTGAATTTTTTCCTTAGCTTCAAGAGCCTGGTGAAGTCCATCTCCAAATCTTCTTCCTTCTAGAATTCTACCAGTTAATTCATCTATAATTTTAAGAACTCCGTCTTTAACTATGTAATCCTTTCCTTTTTCAAATAAGTGATTTGCACGGAGTGCTTGATTTACATGGTGAACTAAATGAAGATTTTCTGGATCATAAAAATTATCATTTTTTAATATACCAGCATTAGAAAAAAGTTTTTCAACATTATTAATACCCTCGTTTGTTAAAAGTATACTTTTTTCTTTCTCATCTATCTCAAAATCTTTATTATTTAAAATTTTAACAAGTTTATCTATTGCTAAGTATTGAGCAGTTTTATCTTCTGCAGCTCCAGAAATTACAAGTGGAGTTCTTGCTTCATCAATTAAACAAGAATCTATTTCATCCACAATTGAAAATGCATGAGATCTTTGAACCATCTCTTTTTGAGAAAACTTCATGTTGTCTCTTAGATAATCAAATCCTAATTCACTGTTGGTTGCATAAGTAATATCACAATTGTAGTTTTTCTTTCTTTCCAGATCATCTTGGTCATTATTTATAAATCCAGAAGTAAGACCTAGAAAATTATATATGAGACCCATTTCCATCGAGTCTCTTTTTGCTAAATAATCGTTAACTGTTACTATATGAACTCCATTTTCAGAAAGCGCATTTAAATAAGCTGCTAAAGCAATAGTGAGTGTTTTTCCTTCACCCGTTCTCATTTCAGCAATTTTACCTTCGTGAAGAACTACTCCCCCAATAAGTTGAACATCAAAATGTCTTTCTTGTCTTGTTCTTTTTGCAGCTTCCCTTACTAATGCAAATGCTTCAGGTAGAATTTCGTCTAAACTTTTTCCATTTTTTAATTGATTTTTAAATTCAATTGTTTTTTTTGGAAAGTCTGTATCACTTAATTTTATGAATTGTTCCTCTTGTGAATTTATTTTTTCTACAATTTTTCCAATTCTATCTAGTTCTTTTTGATTACTAGATTTGATAAATTTTGTAATTATTTTAAGCGGGTTAAACATGACTATTTGATTTAATCTTTAAATATATTGTTTAATATATGTATTAAACAATTATTTTAAATATCATGGGTATTAATTTAACAAATTTTTTAACCTCGAAATCAAAAAATACCAGAATGATGGATTTCCAAGACCTTGATCATATAGATGGCTTATCTATTTCAGCTCTAAGCGCAGCTTTATATAAAACTAAAAGAGATGATTTGGTAATGTTTTACTTTAGAGATGGTGCAAATCATGCTTCTGTCTATACACAATCAAAAATTATCTCAGAAAATATTAAATGGAATATAAATCAAAAATCGAAAAAAATTTATTCTCTTATTGTAAATACTAGAAATGCAAATGCTTTCACAGGTAAACAAGGTTACGCAAGTCTTGCAAAAATTGCTGATTTAACTTCTGAGCAATTGTCAAAAAAACAAGCTGAGGATGAAGATTATCCAAAGAAAATTACTTCAAAGGAAATTATTTTTGGATGCACAGGTACAATAGGTGAAACATTTCCATGTGAAAAGATAATAGTTCAAATTCCAAACTTGATTAAAAAAATCAACTATACGCAAAACAAATTTCTTTGGATGAAAGCAGCCTTGGGAATAATGACCACTGATACAAAACCAAAACTTGCCATGGATAAATGTAAAATTGGAGATAAAGAGGTAAAAATTTATGGTGTTGCTAAAGGTTCGGGTATGATATTTCCAAATATGGGAACCACTTTGGCATACATATTTACAGATGCCAACTTATCGAATGATATTTTAAGTAAATTATTAAAAAAAAATATTACAAATACATTTAATGCTATCTCGTGTGATGGGGACACTAGCACAAATGATATGGTTAGTATTTTTGCAACAAATAAAGCAAAGAATTCAAATATTAAAAGTATTAATGATATAAAATTAAAAAAATTCGACAAAGCATTAAACAATGTTTTATTAAATTTAGCTAAGAGAGTAGTTTCTGATGGAGAAGGAGCATCAAAATTTGTCACTATAAATATTAATAAAAGCAAAAGTGAACAAGATGCAAAGACAATTGCTTTCTCAATAGCAAATTCAGCTTTGGTAAAAACAGCTATTGCTGGAGAAGATCCAAACTGGGGACGAATAGTGATGGCAATAGGAAAAGCAGGACCAAAAATAAATTTAAATAAATTAGGTTTGAAATTTGGAAATTATCAAATAATTCAGGATGGAAATTTACACAAGAACTACGATGAAAAATTAGTAGCTGAGTATATGAAAGGTGAAAATATAGAAATCAATGTAGATTTGTTTACTGGTCCTAAAAGCTTTACTGCTTTTACTATGGATTTTACAAAAAATTATATTGAGATTAATGCTGATTATAGAAGTTGAACATATTGAAATATAAATTTTGATAACTAATTCTATACTATGATAAAATACAAACTTTTGTGTAACGACTGTGAATTAAAGTTTGATAGTTGGTTCTCTACTTCATCAGAATATGAAAAATTAAAAAAGAAAAAACTTTTAATCTGTCACAACTGTAATTCTGAAAAAGTTGAAAAAACATTAATGGCTCCTCAGCTAATAAGTAGAAAAGCTAAAAATGAGGAAAAATTTGATACTCAGAAGTATAAAAAAATTAAAAAAACAATTAAAAATTATCAAAAGTTTATAAAAGATAACTTTAAGTACGTTGGGGATAATTTTGCATATGAAGCTAGATCTATTCATTACAATAGTAAGAAACCTACAAAAGGGATATATGGTAAAGCTTCTCAGAAAGACGTTAAAGAGCTAAAAGAAGAGGGCATAGATACACAATTAATTCCCTGGGTTGATGAAAAAGAAAATTAGTTTTTCTTAAATTCAGCAATATAATTTACTGATAAATCTTTTGAAACATTCCATTCATCCTTTAGAATGTTAAAATTCATTCCATCAATTTTTTTGAGATTTAGATTGTTCTTGATTAGAATACTTTTTAATTCCTCAGGCTTAACAAACTTTTCCCATTCATGGGTGCCAATAGGAAGCCATCTCAAAACATATTCTGCACCAATAATTGCAAATATATAAGATTTTAAGGTTTTATTTATAGTTGCAACAAACATTAATCCATTTTTTTTTAAAAGATTAGCACATGATTTTAAAAAAAAATCAACATCCTCAACATGTTCAACAATCTCCATGTTCAAAATTACATCAAATTTTTTTGTAGTTTTTAGTTTTTCAGGCGATGAACATATATAGTTTATTTTAAGATTGTTTTTTTTTGCATGTAGGTTTGCTATGGCAATATTTTTATTTGAAGCATCGATTGCTGTAACATTAGCTCCTAATCTACACATGGGCTCAGATAACAATCCACCTCCACATCCAATATCAAGGACATTTATTCCAGAAAGAGGATATTTTTTATTTTTAAGTTGAAATTCCTTAACTATATTTTCTTTAATATATTTTATTCTTATAGGATTAAATTTATGAAGAGGTTTAAATTTTCCTTCTGGATCCCACCATTCGGCCGCCATATTTGAAAATTTTTCTATTTCTTTTTTATTAATACTGTTCATAATATATAATTAGTTGACATAACAATTAAGATGTACTTTATCAATTTATAATTAAATTATATTAATTCAACTGATCATGAAAACTGTTGTACTAAAATTTGGTGGAACTTCTGTTGGTAGTATCGATAGGATAAAAAAAGTATGCAAAATTATAGCTGATTATAAAAAGAAAAAAAATAGAGTTTTGGTGATTTCATCTGCAATGAGTGGAGTAACCAATGAGCTCGTAAAAAAATCGAAGCAAATTAGTAATAATTTTAGCAGATCTGAATATGATGCACTTGTATCCACTGGAGAACAAGTTTCATGTGCCTTAATTGCTGGAAGACTTACTCATGATGGTTTTAAGTCTAGGTCATGGGTTTCTTGGCAATTGCCAATAATTACTGATGGACCTTATTCTGGAGCAAGAATAAATAAGATAATTACAAAAGAATTAAATAGTTATGTGAAACAAGGTGGGATCCCAATTGTTACTGGTTTTCAAGGAATCAATGATGAAAATAGAATTACCACAATAGGAAGAAGTGGTTCTGATGCAACTGCAATAATGTTAGCAAAATTTATTAAAGCTGATGAATGTATTATTTATACAGATGTCGATGGTGTTTATACTACTGATCCAAGACAACATAAAAAAGCAAAGAAAATTAAAAAAATATTTTATGACGAAATGTTGGAAATGGCATCATTAGGATCAAAAGTGATGCAACCAACATCGGTTCAAGATGCAAAGCTAAATAATATTGATATTAAAGTTAAGTCGTCATTTGTTAGTAAACCAGGTACATTAATAACAGGCTCTAAAAAAGCGTTTAGCGATCAAATAATTACTGGGATATCTTCAACTAAAAATGATGCTAAGATCACAATTGTAGGAGTTAAAGATAGACCTGGTGTAGCTGCTTCAGTTTTTAGACCACTATCAAGAAATTTAATTAACGTTGATATGGTTGTACAAAATATTTCTCAAAATGGAAAAGATACTGACTTAACTTTTACAATTAAATCTGATGATCTGAAAAAAACCGAGAAATTAATTAAGCAAAATAAATCGATAACTTATAAAAAACTTTCTTTTGATAAAGATCTTTCCAAAGTTTCTATAATTGGAGTTGGGATGATTACTACACCTGGAATTACTTACAGGATGTTTCAAGCTTTAGCTTCAAAAAAAATAAACATTTTAGTTATATCAACATCTGAAATTAAAATTTCAGTATTAGTTTCATCAAAAAATGTTAAAAAAGCAATAGCTGCTCTTCATAAAGAATTTAAACTAGATTAAATTTATGAATGTAAGACCATTTAGAAATATAAATCGAAAAAAAACTAAAGTAATTAACGTTGGTAGTATTAAAGTTGGTGGTGACAATCCAATATCAGTTCAATCAATGACTAATACTTTGACTACAGATATTTCAGCTACTATAGAACAAATAAATAAAATTCATGAAGAGGGTGCTGACTTGGTTAGAGTTTCTTGTCCAGATGAAGATTCTTCAAAAGCCTTAAAAGAAATTACAAAAAATGTTCAAATACCTGTAATTGCAGATATTCATTTTCATTATAAAAGAGCTATAGAAGCTGCAGAAAATGGAGCGAAGTGTTTAAGAATAAACCCTGGAAATATTGGTGATAAAAATAAAATCTATGAAGTTTTAAGTGCAGCAAAAAATAATGATTGTTCAATTCGAATAGGAGTTAATGCAGGTTCTCTAGAAAAAGATATTTTAGAAAAGTATAAAGAGCCATGCCCTGAAGCATTAGTAGAGAGCGCAAAAAGAAACATTAAAATATTAGAGGATCAAGATTTTTTTAATTTCAAGATAAGCGTAAAGTCTTCTGATGTATTTTTGTCGATTGCAGCTTACAGACAGCTTTCGGACGCTACTGATTATCCTCTTCATCTTGGAATAACTGAGGCTGGAAGTTTTGTATCAGGAAGTGTTAAGTCTTCAATAGGACTAGGTTCATTACTATTAGACGGAATAGGTGACACCTTAAGAGTTTCTTTGTCAGATGATCCTGTTAAAGAGGTTAAGATTGGAAATGAAATCCTTAAATCTTTAGGATTACGAAACAGAGGAGTTAAAATAATTTCTTGCCCATCTTGTGCAAGGCAAGCGTTTCAAGTAATTGATACAGTTAAAATTTTAGAGGAAAAATTATCTCATATAAAAACTCCAATTACCCTATCTATAATTGGCTGTGTTGTGAACGGACCGGGTGAGGCTGCTTTAACTGATATTGGAATAACTGGAGGTGGAAAAGGTAACAACATGCTTTATTTATCTGGGGTACAAAGTGAAAAAGTATTAACTAATGATATAGTTAATAAAGTCGTAGCAGAAGTTGAAAAAAAAGCCTCTGAATTAGAAAATTTACAATGATACCAACAAAGACTATTGAAGAATTAATTATAAAACATTCTACACTAGAAAAAGATCTATCATCAGGAAGTTTAGATAATAAAGTATTTGCTGAAAAATCAAAAGAATATTCGGATGTTAATGAAATAATTTTAAATGCTAAAAAATATTTATCTTTCGAAAATGAAAAACAAGAATTAGAGAAAATATTAGAGGACAACTCATCAGATAAAGAATTAAAAAATATGGCTGAGTTAGAGCTTGTTGATTTGGAATCTCAACATGAGATCAATGAAAAAAAATTAAAATTATTTCTACTGCCAAAAGATGAAGCAGATAAAAAAAATGCAATAATAGAAATAAGGGCTGGAACTGGTGGACTAGAAGCAAGTTTATTTGCTTCAGACCTTTTCAAAATGTATGAAAAAGTAAGTCATAAAAAAAAGTGGTCATTAGAACTTATATCTATTTCAAGAAGTGATGCTGGGGGTTTAAAAGAGGTAATTGCATCTATTAAAGGTACAAATATATATTCTACATTAAAATATGAGAGTGGTGTGCATAGAGTTCAAAGAGTTCCAGATACCGAAACACAAGGAAGAGTGCATACATCCGCAGCTACAGTTGCTGTTTTACCTGAAGCTGAAGAAGTAGATTTAAAAATAAACGACTCTGACTTAAGAATTGACGTTTTTCGAGCGGGTGGTCCAGGTGGACAATCAGTTAACACAACAGATAGCGCTGTTAGAATAACTCATATACCCACTGGTTTATCAGTTTCTCAACAAGATGAAAAATCACAGCACAAAAATAAAGCAAAAGGAATGAAAATCTTAAGAGCAAGATTATATGAACTTGAAAGATCAAGAATTGATCAAGAAAGATCACAAGATAGAAAAACTAAAATTGGTACTGGAGATAGATCAGAAAGAATTAGAACTTATAATTTTCCACAAGGTAGAGTTACAGATCACAGAATAAATTTAACTTTGCACAAATTAGAAGAGTTTCTTGAAGGTGAAGCTTTTGATGAAATGATAGAGTCACTTACACTGCAAGCACAAGAAGAAAGTTTAAGTAATTTAAAATAAATGAATATTCAATCAGCAATAACTCAAGGTGCTAAAATTTTAAAAGATAAATTCTTTTTAAATCCTTATTTGGATTCAGAAATTTTAATGTCAAAAGCAATTAATAAGGATAAAAAATACTTAATACTTAATTCTCAAGAAAAAATAGAAGAAATAAATTTAAATTTGTTTCAAAAACTAATTAATGAAAGGTCCAAAGGTAAGCCAGTATCGCATTTGACAAATAAAAAGTTATTTTGGAATTCAGAATTTTTTGTAACAGAGGATACTTTAATACCTCGTCCTGATACTGAGCTAATTGTAGAAAATATTTTAAATTTAACAAAAAATAAAAGTAAACTTAGAATTTTAGATATTGGCATAGGATCTGGATGTATACTTTTGTCTATATTAAAAGAGAGAAAAAATTTTTATGGAACGGGAATAGATATAAGCAAAAATTGTTTAAAAATAGCTAATATGAATGCATCTAGTTTAAAAGTAAATAATAGACTTAAATTGTATAAATCTAATGTTGACAAATTTAGTTTGGGCAAATATGATTTGATAGTTTCTAATCCTCCTTATATTAAAAAGCATATTATAAAATATTTGGATAAAGGAGTTGCTAGGTTTGAACCAAAAATAGCACTAGATGGTGGATTAGATGGTTTATCAGAAATCAGAAAAGTTATTAAAAAATCATCTGAGCTGATTAAAAAAAATGGTAAATTTATTTTAGAGATTGGTTTTGATCAAAAAAATAAAGTAATTAAATTATTAAATAAAGAGGGTTTTTATATAAATAGTGCTCTAAAAGATCTTGCTTATAATGATCGATGCATAATTTGCACAAAAATATAATTATTTAAATCATGGTAACATTTAGGAATAACAGTAATAACAACAATAGAAGAAATAATTTCAGAAGAAACGACAGAAATTTTAAATCTAATGGTGACAGGCAGAAATTTAGTTCAAATTTTTCTAATAGTGATAATTTCAAAAGAAAGTCTCCAGGAAGAAACAATCACAATGCACCAAAATTAATCGAAAAGTACAATGATTTAGCTAGAGAGGCTTTGTCAAATGGTGATAAAATTCTTTCTGAAAATTACCTTCAGCACGCTGATCATTTTACCAGGATACTAAATGAAAGAGAAAGCTTCAAAAGAGAGAGAAATTTAGAAGATAAATCTGATGAAAACGGAAAAGACACAAACGAGATTTCAAAAAAGGTAGATGTTTCTGAAAAAAATTTAGAAGACAATCCTAACATAGATCCTAAAAGTGAAACAGTAGCAGAAGCTAATTAATTTAAACCTATTATCTTTTCAGATTTAAGAACATCTAATTTAATTTTTTTTGTTTCAAATAACTTTCTTTCTTGACCTTTTAATATTTTACCTGATGGAAGTTTTAGTTTTTGAGAATTAACTTTTTTTCCATTTACAATTACTTCGTAATGCAAATGAGGTCCAGTAGATTTACCTGTAGAACCGACGTAACCAATTGTTTGACCCTGTTTTACTCTTACTCCTGCTTTAATACCTCGAGCAAATTTTGACATGTGGGCATAAACTGTTTGATAAGTTGAGTTGTGTCTTATCTTTACACAATTTCCACCTCCACCACACCATCCAGCTTTTTTTACAACACCATCACCAGATGCCATTATTGGTGTTCCTGTTGGTGCTGCAAAATCAGTACCTCTATGCATCTTATTGTATCCATCTATAGGATGTTTTCTCATACCAAAAGGAGATGAAAGTCTTGCCCCATTAATTGGAGTTTTCATTAAAGCTTTTTTAACACTCTTACCATTTTTATCATAATGTCCTTTGCTTCCTTCTTTATCAAAATAGTAAAGTCCATTATCTTGACCACTTAATTTTAAATTAGCGAAAAGTATTTCTCCTGTTTCAATAATTTCATTTTTATCATTAAGGAAAATTTCATACATTATTTGAAACTTATCTTGTTTTCTTATATCTCTTTGAAAGTCTACTTGAAAACCATATATCCTAGCAAATTCAATTATTATGTTTGCTGGTATT
>CACCRN010000005.1 GCA_902548405.1 uncultured Pelagibacteraceae bacterium
TTCTTCCATACTGACCTCGACCACTAAATTGTTTTTCAGCAACAACCATACCAAATTTATAGTTAGTTTTTTTTATTATTCTTGCAGCTGTATCGTTAGTACTTTTTATTATTTTAAAATTAAATTTCTTAAATTTCATTAAATAATATTAATTCTTGATACTACCTCAATTAATTGGCTTGGAAATATGAAGTATAAAAGAATTAATATTGTAGAAAAAGTTAATGAAAATTTTAACCATAAACTATGATCCGTATCATATTTATCTTTTTCTTTATCAAAGTACATAATCTTAATTATTCTTAAGTAATAGAAAGCTGCAACAACAGTAGATAACAATCCAACAATAGCTAAAAAATACATTGATTGTTCTAAAACTGCTTTGAAAACATAAAACTTAGCAAAAAATCCTGCTAATGGTGGTATCCCTGCCAATGAAAACAATATTACAAGTAAAGAAAGTGATAATAATGGATGATTTTTCGATAAACCAGATAAGTCATCAATATCTTCGTAATATTGATTATTTCTTTTAAGCATTAACAAACAAGAAAAAAGAGCCAAATTCATTACAACATAAATTGAAATATAAATTATTGAACTTTGAATTCCTTCATTAGAAGCAGTGGCAAGACCAGCCAATGTATATCCTATGTGTCCAATAGAGCTATAAGCAACTAGTCTCTTAATGTTTGTTTGTCCAATTGCTGCAATTGCTCCAAAAAGCATTGAGGCAATAGATAAAAATATAATTATCATTTGCCATTGATCTATTAGATTTAAAAATGGAACATATAAAAATCTAATAAATACAGTTAACGCAGCAATTTTTGGTACCATTGTGAAAAATAAAGTTACTGTAGTTGGAGATCCTTCGTATACATCTGGTGCCCACATATGGAATGGGACTGCTGAAATTTTGAATGCTAAACCTACTAAGATAAAAACTATCCCAAAAGTCAGTACATACTCATTTGAATTAAGTTGTGTGGAAATCACATCGAAGTTTGTAGAACCTGAAAAACCATAAATTAGTGAACATCCATAAAGTAATAATCCTGATGATAATGCACTTAATACAAAATATTTTAAACCTGCTTCAGATGATTTTAGTTGATCTCTATTATAAGTTGCTAAAACATATAAGGCTAATGATTGTAACTCTAGACCCATATAAAATACAATTAAATCATTAGAACTAATCATGACCATCATTCCCAGCACAGAACTCAAAATTAAAACTGGATATTCAATATTAAAAATTTTAAAAATTTTTAAATAACTAGAAGAAATAACTAATACTAGAAAACCGCCCAACAATGTTATTATCTTCATAAATGAAGACATCTTATCTATTACAACACTGCCATTAAACAAAGTTTCTCTATTCACAGAGAAAGTTTCGTTAATAGTAATTATAGCGGCGATCAAAAATACAAATAAAGACAAGTTAAAAGTAATACCTGAACTATTTTTTTTAAATACTCCCAATACAAGTAAAAACATTATTGATAATGAGATAAAAATTTCAGGTAAAATTAAATTTAAATTTTCCATGTTATTTACTCGCTAAATTAATATTATGCATATTTATTAAATCTGAAACGGAAACCTCAATTGTATTAATCAAAGGATCTGGATAAAAACCAAAAAATAAAGTTGGTATAGCTAAGCATGTTAAAATTACATATTCTGATTTATTCAAATCTAACATTTGTTTTAAATCTTCATTAACTAATTTCCCAAAAACAACTCTTTTATACAACCAAAGCATATAAGCAGCTCCTAAAATTACTCCTAAGCTTGCTAACACAGCTACTAAAAAATTATCCCTAAAAGCACCCATTAAAATTAAAAATTCTCCAATAAAACCACTTGTTCCAGGTAATCCTAAAGCGGCTAATGTAAACAACATAAATAAAATCGAATACTTTGGTATTATGACAACTATACCACCATAAGAATTTATCATCCTTGAATGCATACGGTCATAAACCACACCAACGCATAAAAATAGAGCTGCAGATACTAATCCATGACTAATCATCTGAATTATACTTCCCTCGATACCTTGTTGTTGAAGAGTAAAAATACCTAAAGTTACAAAACCCATATGTGCAACAGAAGAATATGCAATTAGCTTTTTCATATCTTCCTGCATTAAGGCGATAAAAGAAGTAACAATTATTGCTATAACACTTAAAGTATAAATAAGAGGCGTAAATACTTCCGAAGCTATTGGAAATAACCCAAGTGAAAACCTAATAAAACCATATCCTGCCATTTTTAACAAGATAGCAGCTAATAAAACTGAACCGGCCGTAGGAGCTTCAACATGAGCATCCGGTAACCAAGTGTGAACAGGCCACATAGGTGTTTTTACTGCAAAAGAACTAAAGAAAGCTAACCATAATAAATTTTGATATTTAGTGTCAATTCCAATTTCATAAAGTTTAACTACATCTGTTGTACCTGATATCCAGTATATTGAAATGATCGCAACCAGCATTAAAACCGATCCAAGCAAAGTATATAGAAAAAATTTAAATGCTGAATAAACACGTTTTGGACCACCCCAAATACCAATAATTAAAAACATTGGGATTAATCCAGCCTCAAAAAATAAATAAAAAACAACTAAATCAAGTGCGCAAAACACACCAATCATGAAACTTTCCATGATTAAAATTGCAATTAAAAAATCTCGTAATCTATTTTTTACTGAATTGTTAACTGAAATGATACAAAGTGGAGTTATAAAAGTTGTTAAGATTATAAATAATATCGAAATTCCATCAACACCAACTTTGTAATTAATAAATCCTTCAATCCATAATCTATCTTCAACAAATTGAAAATCAGATATACTTTGGTCAAAAGATATCCACAAATAAATAGAAATTAAAAAATTAACTATACTTGTAAATAAAGATACATATTTAGCTGTTGAATTATTTCCATCTTTATCTTTTGTAAAAAATAAAAAAAGAGCTCCTATAGTGGGTAACAAGATTAAAGATGATAAAATTGGAAAGCTCATTATTTAACTATCAAAAAGGTTAATAAAGCAGAAAAACCTAACAACATTACAAAAGCATATTGATAGATAAAACCACTTTGAAATTTATTTGCTTTAATTGAACATTTTTTTATAAAAGAAGAAATTCCATCTGGACCAAATCCATCTATTATAGTTCCATCACAGACTTTCCATAAAAATATCCCAAGTTTTTTCGATGATTTAATAAAGATAACCTCATACAACTCATCGAAGTACCATTTATTAACAAGGAAATTGTATAAAGGTTTATTCATTGACGCTATTTCATTTGGCAATTTTTTGTTCTTAACAAATAAATAATAAGCAATAGGTATTGATAGGATAACTAAACTAGGTGTTAAAAGTAAAAACCATGTTGGTGGATGATCTGTGCTTAAAGGTTCTAAAAATTTGATCGATTCTGACCAAAAGTAATTTTCACCACCATGTCCAATGAACAAATCTTTAAATAACACACCTGCAAAAATTGCACCAATAGAAAGCACAAATAACGGAACAAGCATTACCAAAGGTGACTCGTGCGTTTCTTCAATTTTAATCTCTTTGTTATTATATTCGCCATGAAATGTTTTAAATATTAGTCTCCAAGAATAAACTGACGTTAAAAATGCAGTAACTATACCAATACCAGCTGCATAATAACCTGTTGTATTTCCTTTCAAATATGCAAATTCAATAATTGCATCTTTTGAGTAAAAGCCTGATAAGAAAGGAAAACCTGTCAAAGCAAGAGTTCCTATAATCATTAAAGCATAAGTGTAAGGTAATTTTCTCCATACGCCTCCCATGTTATTAATATTTTGCTCATCTTTAAAAGCATGAATTACTGATCCTGATCCTAAAAATAATAAGGCTTTAAAAAAAGCATGCGTAAATAAATGAAACATAGCAACATTGTAAGCTCCTACACCAGCTGCGAAAAACATGTAACCTAACTGACTGCAAGTTGAATAAGCAATTATTTTTTTAATATCTGTTTGAACCAATGCTACCGTTGCAGCAAAAAAAGCTGTTGTCATTCCAACTACAGTAATCAAGTTTAAAATTACTGGAGAAAATTCATATATAGGTGAACATCTAACAACTAAAAATACGCCTGCAGTAACCATTGTTGCAGCATGAATTAAAGCAGAAACTGGTGTTGGTCCCTCCATTGCATCTGGCAACCAAGTATGAAGTAAAATTTGAGCTGATTTACCCATAGCTCCGATAAATAACAATAAACAAACCAAATCTATCGCTTTAACTTCAAATCCTAAGAAGGATAAATTTTTATCTACCACAGTTGGAATTTGCTGGAAAACTTCATCATAATTGACAGTCCCAAACAAATAAAAGACTAAAAAAATACCTAATGCAAAACCAAAGTCACCTACTCTATTAACAACAAAAGCTTTGATTGCAGCTGCATTAGCACTCTCTTTTTTAAACCAAAAACCAATTAAAAAATATGAGCAAAGTCCAACTCCCTCCCAACCAAAAAATAGTTGAATAAAATTATCTGACGTTACAAGCATTAACATTGCAAATGTAAATAATGATAGGTAAGCCATAAATCTTGGTTTATGTGGATCGTGGGACATGTAACCAATTGAATAAATATGCACTAAAGCAGATACAGAAGTTACAACTACTAACATTACCGCTGATAGAGGATCAATTAACATTGACCAATTAACATCAAGTGAACCTGAATTAATCCAAGTTGCTATAACAATATTTTCCTCATATTGATTAATGATTACCTGATATAAAACAATTATTGATAAAATTGCAGATATAGAAACTAATGCACTAGTTACTATTTCAGAATTTCTATCACCAATGTAACGTCCAAAAAAGCCTGAAATAATTGATGCTATTAATGGAAGAAATAAAATTGAAAGTTCCATTATTATCCTTTCAACTCATCAATTTCTTCAACTCTGATAGTTCCAGAGTTTCTGTAGTAAACAACGATTATAGCTAAACCAATCGCAGCTTCTGCAGCTGCTACCGTTAAAATAAATAAGGTAAATACTTGACCAGCTAAATCTCCAAGAAAAATTGAAAAAGCAACTAAGTTGATATTTACAGCTAATAAAATCAACTCAATACTCATTAATATAACAATAATATTTTTTCTATTAAGAAAAATTCCAATAACTCCAATTGAAAAAATCACAGCACCTAAAGTTAAATAGTGCCCTAAACCTATCTCAGTCATCTGTTTTAACTCCTTTGTTGGAAGCAACTTCTACAACACTTACTCCTTCTGCTCTTTCACGAGAAATTTGTTTTAGATAACTTTGTCTTTTGACATTTGATCTTTGTCTAAAAGTCAGAACAATTGCCCCAACCATCGCAACTAACAAAATCATACCGCTGATTTGAAATATATGTATGTAATCAGTGTATAATACTTGACCTAGTGAGTGTGTGTTGCTTAAGCCTGAAACTTTTAATGAATTGTTAACATCAAAAATCTCTGGTTTATACTTCCATCCACCAATTACAATAATTAATTCAAAGAAAATGATTGTGCTAATAATTAGTCCAACAGGAATATGTTTTGAGCTAGCAGCAGACGCAAACCATTGATTTTTTTGTTGAGCAACATTTAGCATCATTACAACAAAAAGAAACAAAACTGCTACGGCTCCAACGTAAACAATTAACATTATCATACCTAAGAACTCAGCACCAATCATAATAAATAGACAAGAAATACTGATAAAATCTAATATTAAAAAAAATACTGAATGGACAGTATTTTTAGATACTGTAACCATTATTGCAGAAACAACTGCAATTATAGAAAAAGTGTAGAAGAAAATAGCGTGAGCAATCATTTATCTATGTGAACTATCTGCTTTTATATTAGCGTCTAGAATATTCTCCCATCTATCACCATTATCTAATAGTTTTTCTTTTGTGTAATATAATTCTTCTCTTGTCTCTGTTGAAAATTCAAAATTTGGACCTTGCACTATAGCATCAACAGGACAAGCCTCTTCGCATAGACCACAATAAATGCATTTCATCATATCAATGTCATAACGAGTAGTTTTTCTACTGCCATCTTCTCTTTGAGCAGATTCAATTGTAATTGCTTGGGCAGGACATACAGCTTCACAAAGTTTGCATGCAATACATCTTTCTTCTCCATTTGGATATCTTCTTAAAGCGTGCTCACCTCTAAATCTTGGGCTAATTTTTCCTTTTTCAAAAGGATAATTGATTGTTTTTTTTGGTTTAAACAATTCTTTTATTGCAATGAACAAACCGCCTACAAAATCAACCATGAAAATAGTTTTAAAAAATCTAGATAAATTCATAATTAGTTTGTTGGTAAAAGGTTAAAGTAAAATAAATAACTCGCAGTTAAAACAACCCAAGTTAATGACAAAGGAAGAAATACTTTCCAACCTAATCTCATCAATTGGTCATATCTATATCTTGGTACAATTGCTTTTACTAAAGCAAATAAGAAAAATAAAAGTAAAATTTTTAAAATTAACCAAATTGCACCTGGAATTAAAGTAAATGGATAAATATCTATTGGAGATAACCAACCACCTAAGAATAATATAGCTCCCATAGCACACATCAACAAGATGTTCGCATACTCACCTAACCAAAACATTGCATACATCATTCCTGAATATTCTGTCTGGTATCCAGCAACTAATTCTGCTTCAGCTTCAGGTAAATCAAAAGGTGGTCTATTAGTTTCAGCTAAAGCAGAGATAAAAAATATTACAAACATTGGAAATAACGGAATTACAAACCATAGATTTTGTTGAGCAATTACGATGTCATTCAAATTCAATGAGCCTACGCACAACAATACATTGATGATAATAACTCCAATAGAAACTTCATATGATACCATTTGAGCCGCAGATCTAATTGCACCTAGGAAAGGATATTTAGAGTTTGAAGCCCATCCTCCCATAATTATTCCATAAACACCTAGCGATGAAACAGCAAATAGATAAAGTATACCGACATTAATATCAGCTAAGACCTGTGTTGCACTAAATGGTATAACAGCCCAAGCTATCAAGGCTAATGTCATAGTAACGATAGGTGCTAATATGAAGATTACTTTGTTTGAGCTTGATGGGATGATTATTTCTTTAAAAATATATTTCAACGCATCAGCTAATGATTGAAGTAATCCAAATGGTCCAACTACATTAGGTCCTTGTCTTTTTTGGACAAAAGCCCAAACTCGTCTATCTAGCCAAACAATCATAGCTACAGAAACCAAAACTGGAACTAACAAAAATAAAATTTTGTATACCTCTTGAAAGACTATATTTAAATATTCCATCTTAACCTTCTGTGCCTGTTGATTTTAAATTCATTTTTGCATTATTGCACTCGATCATTGTTTTTGATGATTTAGCAACAACATTAGAAAAATAATAATCTTTAATTTCAATTTTTAAATTTTCATTATTAAAATCAGAAATTGATTTGTTATTATTTTGTTCAGTTTGTTTTTCACTTTGCAATTTTAAATAATTTAACATGCTGCTATCTAACTCTTCTTTATCGTTAAATAATTTTCTATTATTCATGAATTCAGCTAGTTCATTTATTATCTGCCAATCTTCTTTTGCATCTCCAGGTGGATAAGAAGCCTTAAATGCTTTTTGAATTTTTCCCTCTAAATTTGTATAATAACCGTCTTGTTCTGTATAAGCTGAGCCAGGTAAAATTATATCTGCACACTCTGCACCTTTGTCACCATGGCTTCCTTGATAAATAACAAATTCATTTTTTTTAGCAAAATTTAAATTATCCTGACCTATTAAAAACACTATTTCAAATTTATTTGATTTTAAATCTTCTATTAAATTTGTTTTATTGTTTAAAACTCCTAAATCAAAATTTCCTACAGTTGCTGCATCACATGATAAAACATTTAAAGGGTTCCAGTCTTCTGAGAACTTGTTTTTTTTATTCAAAAAATCTTTTAAATTATTAAACAAATATTGTGCGTTTTCTAATCTTAGTAAGGACTCACCAATTATTATCATTGGTTTTTTTGCACTTTCTATTTCTTTTGAAAGTTTATGTGTGTCATCTAAAATTTCTTTAATTGTTTTAGTTTGCCCATCTAAACTTTCATAAGGATAAGTTAGATCTCCACAATCATTTAATGATACAATTCTTGTACTATTATTTAGATAAGATTTTCTAATTCTTGCATTTAAAATTGTAGCTTCATATCTAGGATTAGCGCCCAATAATAAAATTAAATCAGCATCTTCAATTCCATTAATTGAGGAATTAAACAAATAATTTTCTCTTTTTGAAATATTAATATATCTATTATCTGACCTTGATTCATAATTATCAGTTTCAACTGTTCGGTCAAAAAATTCTTTAAAAATGTACGCAGTTTCCATGTTTGTTAAATCTCCAACAAAACCAGATACTTTTTCTTTTGATGTATTTTCTAATTTAGATTTTATTATTTTATAAACTTCTTGCCACGAAGCTTTCTCAAATTTACCATTGTATTTAATATATGGAGTATCTAATCTTTGATGAAGTAAACCATCACACGCATATCTAGTTTTATCTGAAATCCATTCTTCATTAATATCTTCATTTATTATTGGGAGAACTCTTTTTACTTCCCAATCGTATGTATCAACTCTAATGTTTGAACCTATTGCATCCATAACATCAATTGTTTCAGTCTTTTTTAATTCCCATGGTCTCGCTTCAAAAACATAAGGTTTTGATGTCAAAGCTCCAACAGGACATAAATCAACTACATTGGCAGATAATTCTGATTGCATTGATTGCTCAAGATATGTTGTAATTTGCATATCCTCACCTCTACCTATAGCACCAAGTTCTGGAACGCCTGCAACTTCAGTAGCAAATCGCACACATCTTGTGCAATGTATGCATCTAGTCATTTGAGTTTTGATTAATGGTCCCATATTTTTTTCAGGAACTGCTCTTTTGTTTTCTTTAAATCTTGATTTATCTACCCCATAAAACATTGATTGATCTTGAAGATCACACTCACCACCTTGGTCACAAACAGGACAATCTAAAGGGTGATTTGCAAGTAAAAATTCCATTACACCTTTTCTAGCTTTTTCAACTAAACTTGTATTTGTTTTAATGTTCATTCCCTCAGCTGCAGGCATTGCGCATGATGCAATGGGTTTTGGTGATTTTTCCATTTCAACCAAACACATTCTGCAATTCCCAGCTATAGATAATTTTTCATGATAACAAAATCTAGGTATCTCAACTCCTGCTTTTTCACAGGCTTGAAGAACTGTTAGTCCTTCTTCAACTTCTACATCAATGTCATTTACTTTTAATTTAAGCATTTTTTTTATCTAATAAATGTTGATCAACCAAATAAGGTATATTATTTTTTTTCTGAACAATTGGGTCCAAATTGTTTCTTTCTTGAATTTCTTTTTTAAAATGTCTTAACAAACCTTGAACTGGCCATGAAGAACCTTCTCCAAATGCACAAATTGTATGACCAGCGATTTGGGTTGTTACATCTCCTAACATGTCAACTTCATCTTTAGTTGCATCGCCTTTTGCCATACGCTCAAGCATTCGCCACATCCATCCAGAACCTTCTCTGCAAGGTGTACATTGTCCACAACTTTCATGTTTGTAAAATCTAGCAATTCTCGCCATACATTTAATAATGTCTTGATCTTTATTAATAACCACTATTCCTGCTGTTCCTAATCCACTTTTTTCTTCGACACACGCATCAAAATCCATCTTTAATGTTTCGCATCTATCTTTTGGAATTAGAGGCATAGAAGATCCACCTGGTATTACGGCTTGTAAATTATCCCATCCACCAATCACTCCACCAGCGTGAACTTCTATTAATTCTTTTAAAGGAATACTCATTTCCTCTTCCACATTACATGGATTATTAACATTTCCAGAAATACAGAATATTTTAGTACCTGTATTTTTTTCTCTTCCTAAAGAAGCAAACCATTTCGCTCCTCTTCTTAGAATAGTTGGCACCACAGCAATCGTTTCAACATTATTAATTATAGTTGGGCATCCATATAAACCAATCAAAGCTGGGAAAGGTGGTTTTAATCTTGGTTGACCTTTTTTACCCTCTAAACTTTCAAGTAATGCTGTTTCTTCGCCACAAATATACGCTCCTGCTCCATAGTGGATATAAATATCTAAATCCCAGCCAGTTCCTGCAGCATTTTTTCCTAATAGTTTTTTCTCATAAGCCTCATCAATTGCAGCTTGGAGTTTTTGACCATCAACAAAATATTCTCCTCTAATATATATGTAGCAGACGTGTGCTTGAACTGCGTATGATGCTATTAGACAACCCTCTATTAATTTATGAGGTTCAAATCTTAAAATATCTCTATCTTTACAAGTGCCTGGTTCAGACTCATCACCATTAATAACTAAATAATGTGGTCTTGATCCAACTTCTTTTGGTGCAAATGACCACTTTAAACCTGTAGGAAATCCTGCACCACCTCGACCTCTAAGCTGGGATTCTTTAATTTCATTGATAATCCAATCTCTTCCTTTTTCAGTAATTTCTTTAGTGTTTACCCAATCACCTCTTGATTGTGACGCTGCTACATCAGAGCCTTTATCGTTATATAAATTCTGAAAAATTCTATCTTGATCTTTAAGCATTTTTTAAATCCGTTAGTGTTTTTCTATTGTTCTCTGGCTCATTATTAATTCTTCCTCTGTATGAACCTGGTTTTGGAGTTTCTCCATTTAAAATTTTATCCAAAATCTCAGATGTTTTTTCTTTATCAAGATCTTCGTAATAATCATCATTTATTTGCATCATAGGAGCGGTCACGCATGCGCCAAGACACTCAACCTCCATCCATGAACAACTCTTATCGCTTGATAATTCACATTCATTTTCAGAAATTTTTTCCTTACAAGCTTCAACTAATTTATTTGCTCCTCTTATCATGCATGGTGTTGTTGTACATACTTGAACAAAATATTTTCCAACAGGTGATAGATTGTACATTGTGTAGAAAGTAGCTACCTCATAAACTTTTATATAAGGCATGTCTAAAAACTTAGCGATATACTTCATTGCAGCTAATGGTATCCAATTATTATTTTGTCTTTGAGCAATATAAAGTAAGGCCATCACAGCACTTTGTTGTTTTCCTTTTGGATATTTTGCAACAATATTATTTGCTGCCTCTAAAGAGGAAGCATTAAATTCAAAACTTTCTGGTTGATCTTTTGCTGGTTTTCTTAAACTCATCTATCCACCTCACCAAAAACAATATCTAATGAACCTAGAATAGCTGGTACATCTGCTAACATGTGTCCTTTAATTAAATAATCCATTGATTGCAAATGTGAAAATCCTGGTGCTCTAATCTTACATTTGTAGGGTTTGCTCGAACCGTCAGAAATTAAATAAACTCCAAATTCTCCCTTTGGTGCCTCAACAGCTGTATAAATTTCGTCCTTAGGTACTCTATAACCCTCTGTAAATAATTTAAAATGATGAATTAACGCTTCCATTGATTGTTTAATATCTTTTTTTGATGGTGGACTAATTTTACCATCTAATGATTTAATTGGACCTTTTTCCATTTTAGATAAACACTGTTTAATAATAGATACACTCTCTTTCATTTCTTCAATTCTGCATAAATATCTATCGTAGCAATCACCATTTTTTCCAACTGGTATTTTAAAATCTAAATCCTCATAACAATCATAAGGTTGAGATTTTCTTAAATCCCAAGGTACCCCTGATCCTCTAATCATAACTCCTGAAAACGAATAATCTAAAGCATCCTCTTTACTTACAATTCCAATATCGACGTTTCGTTGTTTAAAAATTCTATTGTCTGTTAAGAGACTTTCTAAATCATTAATCACTTTTGGAAATGTATCGCAAAAGTTTGAGATATCTTCCTCTAAACCTTTGGGTAAGTCTTGATGAACACCACCAGCTCTAAAGTAGTTAGCGTGCAATCTTGATCCAGAAGCTCTTTCGTAAAAAGTCATTAAAGTTTCTCGTTCTTCAAAACCCCAAAGTGATGGGGTTAAAGCACCAACATCAAGCGCTTGAGTAGTAACATTAAGAATATGGCTTAATATTCTTCCTATTTCACAAAAAATAACTCTTATATACTGGGCTCTAATTGGCACATCTATTTTCAGAATTTTTTCTACAGCAAGAGCAAAGGCATGTTCTTGATTCATTGGAGCTACATAATCCAAACGGTCAAAATAAGGAACAGCTTGCATGTATGTCTTGTTTTCAATTAATTTTTCTGTGCCTCTATGGAGCAAACCTATATGTGGGTCTGCTTTTTCAACAACCTCACCGTCTAATTCTAATATTAATCTTAATACACCGTGAGCTGCTGGATGTTGAGGACCAAAGTTTAGATTTAAATTTTTAATTTTTTTTGTCATTATTCTCAATTTCTTCTTTAATATATTTTGTTCCTTCCCAAGGACTTTCGTAATCAAAATTTCTATAGTTTTGCTCTAGTTTAACTGGTTCGCTGATTACTTTTTTTTGATCTTCACTGTATCTAACTTCCGAGTGACCAGTTAAAGGAAAATCTTTTCTTAAAGGATGTCCTTCGAAACCATAATCTGTAAGTATTCTTCTTAAGTCGGGATGATCTTTGAAATTTACACCATACATATCAAAAACTTCTCTTTCCATCCAATTTGCTGCAGGAAAAACACTTGTTAAAGACGGTATAACTTCATTTTCAGAAATAGAGTATTTTAGAACTAGTCTTTGATTAAATTCATGACTTAAAAATAAGTAAACTACTTGAAATCTTTGATTATTTTCTGGATAATCTACAACTGTAATATCTATTAGCTGTCGAAATTTTGTATCTAAATTAGTTTTTAAGAATAAAATTACATCTAAAAAATCATCTTTATCTGTTTCTAGATAAATTTGATTATGTTTTATTTCTGAATTGTTAATTTTAGTGGTCAACTCAGAATTAATTTTTTTTTCTAGATCCTCTAAACTATTCATGACTATCTTATAAAAGATCCTTTTTTTCTAATTTTTTTTTGTAATTGCAAAATTCCGTATAATAATGCCTCTGCAGAAGGAGGACATCCTGGAACATACACATCAACCGGAACTATACGATCACACCCTCTAACAACTGAATAAGAATAATGATAATAACCTCCACCATTTGCACAGCTACCCATAGAAATTACATATCTCGGTTCTGGCATTTGATCATAAACTTTTCTTAAAGCTGGTGCCATTTTATTTGTCAATGTTCCGGCAACAATCATTACATCTGATTGTCTTGGTGATCCACGTGGAGCAGCTCCAAATCTTTCCAAGTCATATCTGGGCATTGCTGTTTGCATCATTTCAACTGCACAGCATGCAAGACCAAAAGTCATCCAATGCAAAGAGCCAGATCTAGACCAATTAATTAAGTTATCCAACGACGTGGTTATAAAACCATTTTTACTAAAATCTTTAGCAAGTTGTTTAAACTCTTCAGGAACTTGTTCTATTTTATCGTTCATTAAATTAATTTTATTCCCAATCTAGAGCGCCTTTTTTCCACTCATAAATAAAACCAACCGTTAGTATGAATAGAAAAATCATCATTGATGAAAAACCTAATAGTCCAATGTTTCCTAATGATATTGCCCATGGAAATAGAAAGGCAATTTCAAGATCAAATATGATAAATAGAATTGCAACTAAGTAAAATCTTACATCGAACTCCATTCTAGAGTCCTGAAATGGTTCGAAACCACATTCATATGCAGATAACTTTTCTGGATCAGGTTTTTTTGGAGAAAGTAAAAAATTTAAAACTACAAAAGCAATACTTAAACCAAGAGCAATAATTAAAAATAGAATAATTGGTAGGTAATCTTTTAAAAATTCAGATAACATGAAAATCTATATATCAGTTTTTATCTGATGTTGAAGGGAAGATAAGTCACATTTTGTTAATATTAACATACAGTTTAATGGGAAAAAGTGGCGGGAGTGAAGGGACTCGAACCCTCGACCTATCGCGTGACAGGCGATCGCTCTAACCAACTGAGCTACACCCCCACTTAGTTTGTTTGGTGGGCAGTAAAGGACTCGAACCTTTGACCCCCTCGGTGTAAACGAGATGCTCTACCAACTGAGCTAACCGCCCCTAACCAAAAAACACTGTGTTTTATATCTTTTAGTACAATAACGTCAAGATCTATTACCTTTGAAAAATGGCTAAAAATTAAATTTTTGCGACTCAACTGTGACTGTAGTGTGACTAAATTTTTTATAGATTATTAACTATACACGGATGACACAGCTAAATTGCAAAGTGTAGAAAACTTTTTATTTTTTTTCTAATTGCATATTATTTTTGGACAAAAGTGAAATTAGCCGTGTTTACTGTGTAGCTGTGTATATCATTGAAAATAATTTTTTCATTTAGTTACAGCCTTTAAAATACTAAATACATAAGTTGGAAAAAAAGCAAAGCCACACGCAAGAATACCAAAAATACCTGAGAAAGCCATAACGCCTAAAAATGCATTACCACTATCAAACATATTCCAAAATAAGTGTGAAGCAAATTTAAATTCAGGGTTAAAAAATTCGTACCAGGCTAAACCACCTATTACAGCAAAAGCATATTTAAATATATCAGGCCCAGGAAAGTCTTTCCATTTTTCCAAATAAATAGAATTGATTTCATTGATCATTAATCTTTATTCCAAATAATCACTTCAAGCATTTAGAATGCCCTATTATCTTTCTGGCATTTATAATCAAAATTATAGTGTTTACCCACCATAAAACTTTTCTGAGACATAGCACCATCAAGCCTATTAATTTTCATCTCTAGATAGATGTCTAATTTTGTATCACTATGTAAAAGTTCTATTTCATTAACATTAATATCTACTCTAGTATGTTTAATTATTTTTCCTTCAGCATCTTTTAATGTGCCATCAACAAATTCCTGATTTCCAATATTTATCCAATTTCCAGATTCATCAAAGCTTAGTTTTATAGAAACATCTCAGTTTTCTTCTAAACTTCTTTTTTCATCTATACATATAATTGAAATAACTTCACTAAAAGCACACCCCCCAAACAACAAACTAAGAACCAGGATCGATAGAAACTTTTTCATTTTAAACTCAAAGTAATGAAGCAAATTATATAAAAAATAGCCATTCCAGAAAGAAATTTAGTTTCAATAGTTTTTCCAAATTTTTTATATTGAATAAAACTTAATATAATAAAACCAAACGCAGCCACGATAAAATATGACGGTTCAATAGTTTCGGTTATACGCATAAATTATTTTTCATTTAATTCGTACAAGGTTTTTCCTTTATACATCCAAAATTGAGGGCCTGCGATTTTGTTCCACGTATAGCCCATCTCTTGTACAATTTCTAAAGCTGACTGAGAAAGTGACATTGGTTTACCTTTAAATTCAATTAAATCATTTTCTAAAACTTTAGCTTTTATTGTTTTATCTTTTTTGAATTCTAATTCCTCACCAACTTCAATTCCAATTTGTGCGAAATTAAATCTATTTCTATTTCTCTCTTTATCTAAAGCTGTCTTATCACTTGAAGTTTCAACCACATCTTCTCTTGGAGTTACATCTTCACCTTCAGCAATATCTAGCGCTGCTTTTGCTTGTTCAGGTGACATTCTAAAAAATTCTCTATTATCTCTTATTCTGAATTCATCAAATGCTTCGTGCATTTTCTTTTCAACAAATTCTGCTTTTTCTATACGTTTTGCGTAATAACATTCAAATGGAATAGGTATTGCGGTCTTGTCTAGTTCTTTCATCCTTTGCTCTACTGAGTTTTCAGTGAAACCAATCTTGATTATGCCTGGCATTGCTTGATTGGTTAAGATGTATACAGTTTTCATTTAAATTCCTTACAAAAGTTTCCTAAAGAGAAAGACATATTCCAAGGTATTGGATATCCTTTATCAATTTTATAATTTATTGCAAAATTAGCATATTCACTAATACCTTTATTTTCAAAACAATTATAAATATGTTTTATAACTTTTGTGTAATAATCCTTCATGTCCTGTGGTGCATTTTGATCTGACAAAATCATTCTAGTTACTGAAAGTGCTCCATCAGTATATCCTGCTAAATATACTTTTTTATTAGTATTATCTAATTTTTTCCAAGCGTTTCTTGTTATATTTTCTATTGGTTTATTTTTTTCAATTTTAATATTTTTATATTCTTCAGTTTTAGAAAGATTACTACAAACTGCTGATGACCAACGAAAAATTTCATTCGCTGCGTTATCACCTTCCTCCCAACCTAGAATAAACATATTAGTTTGAAATCTATCAAACTCTCTCTCAATGCAATATCTAAATTGTGAAATTAAAATATCTCTTGAATTATCAGGTGCATTATTCCAAATATAGTACCCCCATGCATCTAAAGCACCTTTAGCATAGAAATTTTTTTGAACTTTTTTTAAGTTATCCCAGTACGTAAAATCTGCAAAAAATTTATTTTTATCAGCGGTAGCACTTCCACAAAATAATAAGCTAATAAACATGATTGATAGAAGTATTTTCATTACCAATTATTACCAAATTGTTTACTGGGTGTCTATTTGGGTAAAATATCAATATTTATTTTTTATTAATTATTCTCCCCCATCAGAACCTCCTTTTTTTAAATAACTAATAATTATTTTTTTATCTTCAGGACTTGGTTCAATTGGTTTTTCCCATAGATCTACTAATGACTGAGATATTGGTCCTACTGGTCCACCTTTTTCCATTATGGTATCATACATAGTTTCTAAGATACCTTTTTTATTTTTAGATTGTTTTTTTTTCATATGCTCCTTTAGCGTTAATGTTTAATGTCCGAAGCAAGTAGAGTTATTTCTAAATCACGGACAAATACATAGTATCAAAGTTCAGGGCACCTGGCAACAGAACGCCCCTACTCATTTGTTAATTTAGTTTGCAGTATCAACGTTATTTTAAAAACACAACCTTGCTGGTCGGCCTGTGGTCGGCATTTTAATTTGTTTTATTCCAAGGCTTTGGTCTTATCATATGTTTAACTGCTTCATCAAAACACCCTCTTTCTTTTGAAGCCCTATAAGCAGATGGAGAATTTCTTTTCCAGGATGATCTTGTGCTATATTTTTTTGCATCTTTTAAAATCTTTTCTTTTGTCCATTTCCAGACCGTACTGCCTTCAACTTTTGTAAGATGTTCGGTGATTCTTGGATCATTAAGCAAATTTCTTTTTTGTGCAGCTGCGTAAGAATTTTTATCTTTTTGTAACCATAATTTAAAAGTTTTGTGTTTTAATGCTGCTTCTATAATTTTTTCATCAGTCCATTTTTTTTCCCATAGCCTCTCCATATGTTTTGTTGCTTCTTTTAAAATACCCATTGACCAAGCTGCTTTATAACTTAAAACATCATTTTTTAACCATTCTGCTATTGTTTTATATTTTTTAGCTTCAAAAATAATTTTCTTTTTTGTCCACTTAATTGTCGTTCCTCCCAATGAGCCAGCCTTAGCTATATTTAAAACTTTATAATTTTGATTTCTGTATTCTGATACTAGCTTTCTCTCAATTTTGATTGCTTTGTCAGCTAATATGTAGTCTGTTAATTGTTTTTGAATTAATGATTTAACTCCAAACTTATTAGCTAAATCTATAATTTTTGGATTATCTCTAAAGTGATCTCTCATCCTTCTTTTAATATCTCCTGTTAGACCAATATAGATAATCTTTTTGCCTTTCACCTTAATGCTATAAACACATCTTATTTTTTTATTTCCAACAGGTCTCATATGTTTGGTTGCTTCTTTTAACCATCCATTTTTTCTTGCAGCTCCATATGCAGAACTTTCATTGGTCACCCAAGAAACTATAGTTTCGAATTTTTTAGCTGAAGCTAAGACCTTTTCTTTAGTCCAATATCCGTGGACTATAATTTTGGACATATGCTTTGTTAGCTTTGGTAATAATTTTCTTGCACATGCAGTTGCATAGGCACTTGGTTCTTCGGTTCTCCAATCTTTGACTGAATTGTATTTGTTTGCTGATGTCTCTAGAGCTTTATATGTCCATTTATTTGGCGTGTTAGGTTTTCTTGCCATAAACATTTATGCTAACATATAAAATCTGGTCGGCCTAGAGTCGGCATTTTAGATTAAATTTGCTAATTTCAATTCAAATTATTCGCGAATAATGGTACTTTGTTCGGGGCACCTGGCAACAGAACCAGGATCGATAGAAGTTTTTTCACTTATCAAAAAATTTTTTTCTAATATATCCTACTTTGGTAGTTTTAAAATGCTTGAAGGGTACACTTGTATCTTCAATTGCTTTTATAGTCTCTTCTGTAATATTCCCATAAACTTCTATTTCAAATCTGTCAGCAATCTCTTGATGTTTTTCAACATAAGCTTGAACAGGGGGATTATTAAGGTGATGCACCATAGCTTCACTGTTTCGGTATACCTCACTCCACGTAAATTCTAAAGGATCAGTTGGATCTTGATCAAAAGTATGAATAAGCATATCAGGTTCTGACTCATTAACGGCGTCATCTGCTTCTTTTGCTATCTTAAGATATTCTTCAACCTTACCTTCTTTGACACGTATTCTAGCTATTAAAATAAAAGGATTAGACATTGTTTATAATACCAAATCCTGAACATAGAGTCTTTAGCAAAAAAAAGTAACGAGATTCTGAACTTTTTAATCTCAACTGTGACTGTAGTGTGATCAAAGTAATCGTAGAGCTTAAAACTTATTGAAACTGCTTAATTATATTTTTTGAAATTTACGGTGTAAACGAGATGCTCTACCAACTGAGCTAACCGCCCCAAAACAGAGCTACTTATTACATCAACACTTAAATAAAGTAAATTAATTATTATTGAATACTAGCTTGAGATTTATCGTCTTTTTTAGCTAAATCTACCTCAACCCATTCTGTAGGTTTAAGTTCTTTAGTTAAAGCAATTTTAATTACCTGGTCAGCATATTCAACTGGTGTAATTTTAATATCATCTATAATTTTCTTAGGCATATCCACCAAATCTTTTTCATTTTCTTTTGGAATCAAAACTTCTTTAATTCCAGCTCTATGAGCGGCTAGTAATTTTTCTTTAAGGCCACCTATTGGTAATACTTGACCTGTTAATGTTACCTCACCAGTCATCGCTACATCTCTTCTCACAGGTATATTTGTAATCGATGAAACAATTGAAGTGACCATTCCTATTCCAGCAGATGGACCATCTTTTGGTGTTGCTCCTTCTGGTACATGAATGTGAAAATCTTTTTTCTCAAATAGAGGTGGAATGATTCCATACTCCAGACATTTTGATCTAACAAAAGATTTTGCAGCTTTTACAGACTCTTGCATAACATCACCTAGCTTACCAGTAATTTGCATTCTACCTTTACCAGGCATAGTTACTGTTTCAATTTTTAAAATTTCACCACCATACTCAGTCCAAGCAAGTCCAGTTACAATACCTACTCTATTTTCAGTTTCTAATTCCCCAAATTTAAATTTAGCTACACCAAGAAAATCAGATAAGTTTTTATTATTTATTTGGACTTCTTTTTCTTCACCCGCTACAATTTTTTTAACAACTTTTCTAGCAAGTTTAGAAATTTCTCTTTCTAGGTTTCGAACTCCTGACTCTTTTGTGTATCCTCTAATTACTTCTTTTATGATGTCGTCCTCCAATTTCATTTCTTTTTCTTTAACACCATTATCTTTAATTTGTTTAGGAAGTAGATATTTGTTAGCTATACTAATTTTTTCATCCTCTGTATAACCAGCCAATCTTATTACTTCCATTCTGTCTAATAATGGTGGCAATATATTTAGAGTATTTGCTGTTGTTACAAACATTACATCAGATAAATCATAATCAACTTCTAAATAGTGATCGTTAAAAGTTGTATTTTGTTCTGGGTCTAACGCTTCTAATAGCGCTGATGATGGATCACCTCTATAATCATTTCCAATTTTATCTATCTCATCCAGTAAAATCAGAGGATTTTTTGTTCCAGCTTTTTTCATCATTTGAATTATTTTACCTGGTAATGATCCAATATAAGTTCTTCTATGCCCTCTTATTTCTGCTTCGTCTCTCATACCACCCACAGACATTCTAACAAATTCTCTGTTAGTTGCTTTTGCTATAGATTTTCCTAAAGATGTTTTACCAACACCAGGGGGGCCAACTAAGCATAATATTGGACCTTTGATTTTTTCCATTCTTTTTTGAACAGCTAAGAATTCTATTATTCTCTCTTTAACTTTCTCTAGACCAAAATGATCTTTATCAAGAATATTTAATGCTTTAGTTAAATCTATATCAACTTCGCTTTTCTTGTGCCAAGGTAATTCTGTCATCCAATCTAAGTAGTTTCTAACCACTGTAGCTTCTGCAGACATTGGGCTCATGTTCTTCAATTTTTTGAGTTCTTGAAGACATTTTTTTTCAACTTCTTTTGGCATTTTTGCTTTTGTGATAGCTTTATTTAGACTAGTAGTTTCATCTTTGCCGTCTTCAATTTCACCAAGTTCTTTCTGAATAGCTTTAAGTTGTTCATTTAAATAATATTCTCTCTGAGTTTTCTCCATTTGAGTTTTAACTCGTCCTCGAATTCTTTTCTCTACACCAATTATGCTTGTTTCATTTTCCATAATTTTAATTATGGCGTTTAATCTCTTCTTAACATCAACTGTTTCAAAAATTTGTTGTTTTTCTGAAATTGTAGCTGTGATATGTGAAGCAATATTATCAGCTATTTGTGAAGGATCTTTTAACTGCTTGATTGTATTTATTGTTTCATTCGAAATTTTCTTATTTATTGAGGTTAATTTTTCTAATCTTCTCAAAGCAGTAGCTGCTAAAGGAAATAAATCCTCATCTTTTGGTAAGATGTCATTGAAATATGTATAGTTACACGTAATAAATTTCTCATTATCTTTAAAGTCTAAAATTTTAACTCTTTTAATTCCTTCTACTAAAACTTTTACAGTTCCATCTGGTAACTTTAATAATTGTAAGATACTTCCCTCACAACCATACATAAATACATCTGTTTTCTTAGGATCATCAATCTCTGAGTTTTTTTGTGTTACAAGAATGATCTTCTTATCTTTTTTCATCACCTCATTAAGTGCAGAAATAGATTTATCTCTTCCTACAAACAAAGGTATTACCATGCTTGGGAAGACTACAATGTCTCTTAAAGGTAATAACGGCAATGATATTTTGACATCCATAGGATTAATATGGATATTATAAATTATATTGCAATAGGTTTTTGTTACTTATTAAGGATATTAAGCCGCTGATGTTTTGCCAGACTTAGATTTATTTTCGCCTTTAGAATGAACTAAAATTGGTTGTGATTGACCTTTTGCAGCTCCTGCATCAACAATTACTTCTTCAATGTTGTCTTGACTTGGTAGATCATACATAGTTTTTAATAATATATTTTCTAATATTGATCTCAATCCTCTTGCTCCTGTTTTTTTGCTAATTGCTTTTTGAGCTATTTCTTTAAGTGCATTTTCTTTAAATGTTAATTTTGCTCCATCTAGCTTAAATAATTCTTGATACTGTTTAGTTAAAGAGTTTTTAGGTTCTTGTAGAATTTTGATCAATGATTTTTCGTCTAAATCTTCAAGAGTTGCTATCATTGGTAATCTTCCGATAAACTCTGGTATCAATCCAAATTTTAATAAATCCTCAGGCTCTAGTCCCTTCATCCACTCTCCTGTTTTTTTATCCTGAGTATTTTTTACGTCTGCTCCAAAACCAATTGAAGTACCTTTATCTCTTTGAGAAATAATCTTGTCTAATCCAGCAAATGCACCTCCACATATGAAAAGAATATTGGTTGTGTCTACTTGTAAAAATTCTTGCTGAGGATGTTTTCTTCCTCCTTGAGGTGGAACACTTGCAACAGTTCCTTCCATTATTTTTAATAAAGCTTGTTGAACTCCTTCACCAGATACATCTCTTGTAATGGATGGGTTCTCAGATTTTCTACTAATCTTATCAACTTCGTCGATATACACTATTCCACGTTGTGCTTTTTCAACATTATAATCTGAAGCTTGAAGTAATTTTAAAATAATATTTTCAACATCTTCACCAACATATCCTGCTTCAGTCAATGTTGTTGCATCTGCCATTGTAAATGGAACATCTAAAATTCTCGCTAGAGTTTGAGCTAATAAAGTTTTACCACAACCAGTAGGTCCAACTAATAAAATATTGGATTTAGATAATTCTACATTCTTACTAGTTTTGTTTTCATAATTAAGTCTTTTGTAGTGATTGTGTACAGCTACCGATAAAACTTTCTTGGCATGCGCTTGACCGATTACATAATCATCTAGCACTGTGCAAATTTCTTTTGGTGAAGGTAGACCGTCTTGGTGTTTAACAAAAGTATCTTTGCTTTCCTCTTTTATAATATCCATACAAAGCTCAACACATTCATCACAGATAAATACAGTTGGACCTGCAATTAATTTTCTAACCTCGTGTTGGCTCTTTCCACAAAAAGAACAGTAAAGAATATTTTTATTATTTGTACTCATAATTTTTTAAACGAATCAATTTCATTACTTTATTATAGATGACTCATACTAATCAAGTTTGGATTAGTAAGTTGTCAATATATTGTGTATTATGATCTTTTTTCTACTACTTCGTCAATAAGACCAAATGATTTTGCGACATCAGCGGTCATGAAATTGTCTCTCTCTAATGCAGATTTTATTTCATCAACAGTTTTGCCTGTATGTTTTGAGTAAATTTCATTTAATCTTTTCTTTAATGACAAGACTTCATTTGCATGTATTTCGATGTCCGTAGCTTGTCCTTGAAAACCTGCTGAAGGTTGATGAACCATTATTCTTGAATTGGGTAAAGAAAACCTCTTACCTTTAGTTCCTGCAGCCAACAAAAATGATCCCATTGATGCAGCTTGTCCAATACATAAAGTTGAAATATCGGGTTTTACATATTGCATGGTGTCGTAAATTCCAAGACCAGCTGTAACTAGTCCACCAGGACTATTGATATATAAATAAATTTCTTTTTTTGGATCTTCAGCTTCTAAAAATAATAACTGAGCTGTTATTAAAGATGCAATATTGTCATTTATCTGACCTGTTAAAAAAATAATTCTTTCCTTTAGAAGTCTCGAATAAATATCATAAGCCCTCTCACCTTTGCTAGATTGCTCTACAACCATCGGCACTAGATTGCTCATATGTTCTGATAATTTTGTTGTCATAAGTTGATTCGTCCTATTTATACAACTTGTGATTACTTTTTGCTAACTTTTTTTGTTTTTTTAGCAGCTGTTTTTGCTTTTGCTGTTTTTGTAGAAGGTTTTTTTTTCTCTGAAGCTTTTGCTGTTTTTGTAGAAGGTTTTTTTTTCTCTGAAGCTTTTGCTGCCGGTTTCTTTTTTGTTTCTTTTTTTGGTTCGTGATCATGTTTATGAGCTTCTTTTAAGATTTTTTCCGCCTCATCTTTTGAAATTTCTTTTTTATTTGGTTTACCTTTTTCTTTTATAAGATTTAAAATTTTCTCCTCATACACTGTCCCCCTTAGACTAGCTAGAGCAGATGGGTTTTTTTGATAAAAATCCATAACCATTTTTTCTTGTCCTGGCATCATTCTTAATTGCTTTTGAACTTCAGCTTGAATTTCTTGTTCACTAACATTGATTTTGTTTTTTTCACCAAATTCATTTAAGATTAACCCAGTTTTAATTCTTGTTTTTGCCTTTTCCTCAAAAGATTTTTTATTCTTCTTAGCCTCGTCTTCAGACATACCTTGTGAAAGAATTTTAACTTCTTCTTCAATTAAGTTTTCTGGAACTTCCTCAACTTTAATTTTTTCAATTTCTTTTAAAATTTGATTTTTTGAAAGTTGATCTAAAGAATTTTTATATTCATCATTTATTTGTTTTGAAATTAAAGCTTTAAGATCTTTCAAATCTTTAGCTCCTAAATTTTTTGCAAAATCATCATCTATTTTCACTTCTTGTGGTTGTTTAACTGATAAAATTTTACAATTAAATTTAGCTTTTTTATTAACTAATTCTTTTTCAGGATAATTTTCTGGAAGTGTTGCTTCAACAACTTTCTCATCATCTTTTTTAACACCAATTAGCTGCTTATCAAAACCTTTCAAAAATAAATCTTTACCTAAGGTAAGCTGTGTATTTTTTCCTTCACTACCTTTAAATTCTTTTCCATCAATTGTTGCTTTGTAATCTAGAGCTACGAGATCACCCTCTTTTGCTTTTGTATCTGCGGCACCTTCCTTGAAATTTGGTTGGTTCTTAGCAATTTCTTTTATTCTTTTATCTGTCTCACTATCATCAATTTTAACGGCGTATTCATCAAATTTAATGTTTTCTAATGATTTAATCTCTACTTTAGGTAGCTCTGTAACTGACAAGACATATTCTAATTCTTTATCTTCACCATATGTCTTTAAATCTAATTTTGGCTGACCCGCTGGTTTAATTTTGTTTTCTTCCAATGCTTTAGTTGATGTATCTTTTAAAACTTTGTCTAATACTTCACCAAATACAGCTTTACCAAATTGTCTTTTTAAAATTTCTTTTGGTACTTTTCCTGGTCGAAAACCTTTTAAATTTACTGTTCCTTTAATCTCTTCATATTTTTCATCCATATAAGAGTTCATAGTCTCTTTATCGATAAAAATTTTTAGATCTTTATTTAAACCTTTTTTATTTTCTACAGTAACTTTCATAATTATTTAATGGTAGGGCGAAAAGGACTCGAACCTTCACCGATTGCTCGACTGGTTCCTAAGACCAGCGCGTCTACCAATTCCGCCATCGCCCCAGTTAAATTAGGTGCTTTATATATTATTGAACTCATTTGTCCAATCCGAATAATAGTGTAAAAGGATATAAAAATATAAAAAAATGATTGTTTCACCTTGTATAAGTATTTGTAAAACCGATCCTTCGACCGGCTATTGTTATGGTTGTGGAAGAAATAACGAGGAAAAAAGACTTTGGAAACTTGAAGAAACAACAGATGATTGGAAAAAAGAAAATTTAAATGAAATTGAAAAAAGACTGACTGGTTGGCAACTTGAAAGTTTTAAAGAATCTTATTCTTACAAAATCGATAACGGTATATCTCTTTTCAAGAAAAACCTGACTAAAGAATAAAATAATATGAGCAAAGTTAAAATTGTAAGCATTATATATGCTATAGGTATAATTATTGGTGCTTTATTCTTTGATGTTTGGGGTGCAGACACCACTCCATTTAAAACATTGTCTGTATTCGCATGGACCGTAATATTTATTATAGCTTTATTTTTTGCAGATAAGAATGAGAAAAAATAAGTTTTTAATATTTTGTTTATCTTTATTTTTAATAAGCTCAAATACTCACTCAGAAATTATTGTTTTAAGTAAATGTGACCACAAAGAGGATAAATATTTAAAAAATGAATATATTTTTAATCTCAATGAATTAGTTATGACTAGAAATTATGTATATACAGAAAAAACTTATCAAAAATATAGAATTACTGATTTAAGTGTAAAAAAATCAAACTCCTATGTAAGAAATATTTACGAAGAGGATGGTAAAATTTTTACTTTAAAACATGGTTATCCTCAATTTTATACTCAAATATTAATTGAAAAGAACAAGCCTGAGATATTTATTAAAAGTGTTATGAACGATATCGAAGGGATTTCAAAAATTTCTACATGTAAAAAAATAGAAAAATTTGCAAACCAAAGTTAGGTTTTCTTTTTTTTATTTTCCTTAAGTTTATCTAAATTTTTTTTTTTAAAATCAAATCTACTATTTGAAATATTAGATCTATGTTTAGCGAATGCTTGTTTTTGTGCTTGTCGCATAGCTCTTTTTGAAGACATAAATTCTAATTTAATATTCAATTTCTAAAGTATCAATTACTTTTAAATTTTTATCTGAAATAACAATCTCACCTGATGATGGTGCATAGTTTAAAAGCTCAGATATTACCACGTAATGTGTTACAAAAATTATATTTTGTTTTTGATCCCACGTGTTTAAGAATTTATTAAAATCAATAACTTGTTGTTTTCTATTTTTAGCAAATTTTGCACTAAAAAATGAATTCAAAAAATTTTTTGTTTCATAATTTTTAAAGGCTATTTCTGCAGTTTCTTTGCATCTGCACCATTCACTAGAGTAAATTTTGTTTATTAAAATATCATTTTGTTTAAAAAAATTTCCAATTTTTTTTGATTGTACTCTTCCCTCGTCATTTAAGTTTCTTTGGGTTTCACAATTATTGACATCAAAATTAGAAGGATCCCCTCCTCCCGGTGCATAAGCATGGCGAATAAATATCAATTTACCACCTTTTTGAAGCTCACTAACAATTGCTTCATTTGAATCTGCTTTAATTGGAGAATTTAAAAATATAAATATAATTAAAAAATATTTTAAAATTTTCATTAATGAATAATAAATTAAAACAACTTAATAAGAAAATTATTAAATGTAGAAAATGTCCTAGATTAATTAATTTTATTAAAAAAATATCTACCGTAAAACGAAAACAAAATATTAACGAAACTTATTGGGGAAAACCAGTTCCAGGGTTTGGTAAGATAAACTCGAAATTATTAATTTTAGGTTTAGCGCCAGCAGCACATGGGGGAACCAGAACAGGAAGACCTTTCACTGGAGACAAATCAAGCGATTTCTTGTTTTCTTGTTTAAAAAAAGCAAATATTTCTAATCTACCTTATTCAGAAAGTTTAAATGATGGATTGGAATTAAAATCAACTTTTATAACCAATATACTGAAATGTGTTCCTCCTGGTGACAAACCAACAAATGGAGAATTATCAAATTGCTCAAATCATTTTCAAAATGAGATTGAAACTTTAAGTAAAATCCAAACAATTGTTGCTTTAGGTAAAGTTGCTTTTGATAATTGTATTAAATATTACAAAAGTAAAAATAAATTAAATGGAAAGTATACTTTTAAACATGGGAAATATTATGATTTATCAAATAAAATTAGATTGTACGCATGTTACCATCCAAGCCCTCGAAATGTTAATACAAAATTAATATCTGAAAAAATGATGGTTAATTTTTTCAAAAAAATAAAAAAAGTAAGAGCTATTTAGATTTTAAAATATAAGGCTCAAAGTTGTTTAAAACTATCTCAGGAATTTTTGTAGGTTTTCCGATTGTATTTACAAATACTAAATGTATTTTTGCATCCACAATTAATAAATCATCTCTGTAAATTGACTGATCCATTACAAAAGAGGTTTTTGACAAAGACGATATAAAAGATTTTATTGTTAAATTATCTTCTAAGTATGCTGATTTTTTATATTCAATATTGCATGACTTAACGATTATTAAAGAATTAAACTCATCTTTAATTTTCAAATTACTTAAACCAATAGCTAATAATGCTTCTGTTCTAGCTCTTTCAAAGTATTTTAAATAATTTGCGTAATAAACTACTCCTCCAGAGTCGGTATCTTCATAGTAAATTTTAACATTATGGCTAAAAGTTTTATGCATTGTTCATTAATATCAAATAATGAGAAATTTTTATACAAACTAAGATATAATAACTACAATGAATGTTTATATAATTTGGTTGATTGGAGTAATTTTATGGAATTTTGGTGTTCCTAATGCTACTCCAACAGAGGACGTAATTGTAGCAATCATACTGTCAGTCCTGAGTATGGGGCTAAAAAAATATACTAAACTTTAATTAATTTGCTGAAAAATAAATGTTTTGAAAATAAGCCACAGATTTCATTTTAGAATTATCTGTATCAGCCATAACTGCTAAACCATCTAATTCGTCTAAATCTAAATCGTGGAATTTCTTAAAATCTTCTTTTACATTTGATTTAACTGTTACCCATTCATCTAAATTAGTTTTGGTTGTGGCCATAACATTGTCTATAGATTTTTTTGTGTATGGACTTGGCCAACTTTGTCCAACATCATTGTTGCTTGAAAACACATAGTTAATTGCTCTATTTGATAATGGTGTTGCACCTGTTTTTTTAACAGCAAAAACTCTCGCCGCAAAATCATGCCCTTTTTTTGTGTCTTCCTTAATTCCAGACAAATCTTGCTCAATTTTCCACGTAATATTTATAAAAGGTGTCTTGTTAAGATCAATTTTAACCTCTTTTCCAAGACCAGATGCTGCATTATCAGCAACCGCCTTTAAAAAATTTCCATTTTCATTTTTCCCAACAGTATAGCTAGTCTTATTTTTTGCCCCTCTTACTTTTCTGACAGTTAATTCTGAAAGTTCTGATTCTGTAAACTCAAAAACTACAACTTCATTTGCAACAACTGAGCTGATAGAAATTAAAAAAATTGAAATGAGTTTAAAAAATATTTTCATAATTTAGGTTCTTAATACATTATTTAGACAATATTTAAACATGCAAAAATCAGATTTAACTTTTAAATAATTACTATGAGAATAATTTCAATTTTTCTTCTTTTAATTTACTGGTCAATTATTATTCTGTCACCTATTATGGGCAATAATTCTATTAACAACCAAAATAATGATTTAAAAATTGTTTCTAGTCTTTGAGATTAATAAGTAGATCTACCACCACTAATATCAAATACTGCAGCTGTAGAAAAAGTATTCTCTTGCGAAGAAAGCCAACAAACTAGTGAGGTAAATTCATGTATTTCAAGAAATCTTCCTCTTGGTACTTTTGAAAGCATTCTTTGCACATGTTCTTTGCTCATTTGATCCAAAATTCTAGTTTTTGCTCCAGCTGGTGTGACAGCGTTTACAGCAATATCTTTGTCAGCCAATTCTTTACCTAAGGCTTTAGTTAATCCAATTGCGCCAGCTTTTCCAGAGCTATATGCGCTTGCATTTGCATTACCATCTTTGCCTGCAACAGAAGCTACATTAACTATTCTGCCGTAATTGTTTTTAATCATATTTGGGACAATCGCTCGACAGCAATTAAAAGTGCCAATTAGATTTATTTGTACTATTTTGTTCCACATATCAACATCGTACTCCCAGAGAGGGCCAGTGGGACCAGTTATGCCTGCATTATTAATTAAAATATCTATATTTGTTTTTGAAGTAATTTTAGAAACATTTTTTTCTACATCTTGATAATTTGAAATATCAACAACACTACTATATAAATTGGGATTTTTAACTTCATCAATTGCTGATTTAAGAAGTTTTTCGTCAATATCCCAAATAAAGACTTCAGCGCCTGATTCTAAAAATCTTTTTGCAACATCTAATCCAAAGCCTTGGGCACCACCAGTAACTATAGCTGTTCTATTTTTAAAGTCGAAATTGTGCATTTTAAATTATTTTTTTGCCAACAAGTAATACGTTATCCAGGCTACAAATGCACCAATTAACCACGCATAAGACTGTAAAAACATTAAACTTGTGTTCCAAATTGTTGATGCTGAAAAAATAAAACCTAGAAATACTGAGTAAACACCTTTGATATGCCACCCTCTTGAATAATAGTAACTACTCTCTTTTTCTACTGAATACAAATCTTTGTTACTCAAGTTTTGTTTATTGATCAGATAATAGTCAGCAACTATTACTCCAAATAACGGTCCAAAAAATGCACCAAATGTATCTATAAAAGATAAAATGCCAACTTGACTTAAAATTGTAAGCCAAAAAATAGCGACCAACAATCCTAGAAAAGAAATTATATAACTTGCACTTCTTAAAGATAATTTACTTGGAACAAAATTAATCAGCGAATATTGAGAAGGAATATAGTTAGCTACTAAGTTGGTAGATGCTGAAGCAATTACGATAAAAAAAAGTACTAATGTAGTTATTTGAATATTGTCAAATTTGCCTATGATATCAGTAGGATTTGTAAAAATTCTGTCTATATCTGAAAATTTTTGATTTAGAAGTGCATCTGATCCAGCAACAATAAATATAGAGAAAAAAGAGAAAATAATTAAATTAATAAGCAAACTTAAATTCCCTTTACCCAACTCTTTAGTATTTTTAACATTCCTAGAAATGTCCCCAAAACTAATTATTAATATTGAAAAATAAGCAAAGACAGTTCCTGCTACAGTTAAAAGTGGTAATAAATTATTAAGATCAAAAAAATTTTTGGTATTAAAAATATTTACAAAAGCTTTTGAAGTTAACTTAACATCACTTAAAAAAACAAGGAAGAAAAAAACAATAATTCCTACATAAACACTGATTGCTGAAAAATTTATTATTTTTTTATTATATTGAGCACCAATACTAAAGAAAAATGTTTGAAAAATAATTACAATTAAAATTGATGACCAATCTATAATATTTAAACCAAAAAAATAAAAAATAAATATATCTTGTACTAACAATGACTCATCGATAGTGAAAAGTAATATTCTAATAAGATAAGTTAAAATTTTTGATAAAAAATAAGTTTGAATTCCAAATAAGAAAATTCCAACCAAGCTTCTGATTAATCCAAAAAATTTCGCTCCATTAAATCCTAAAGAAGATCTCAACAAAACTACAAAAGGCAATCCAAATTTTTGTGAAGGTTTTCCTATAAAATTAGCAAATAAATAAACAAAAAATGAACCTAATAAAGTTCCTATTAAAACCACAAAGGTGTTTAGATTGTACATTATATAAAGTGAGGCAATTAGAGAAAAACCAATTACACTTTGTACATTAACTCCCCAGTAACAAAAAAGGTCTTTCCAATTCCAAGTTTTATAATTTGGATTTACCGAAACTAAATCCCAATTTGATAGGGAGTATTTAACTTTAGGTTGATTCACTAGAGATTATTTTAAACTAATAATTTCTACTGTCCATATAGGAGAGTTGGTAACCAAAGTGCAATTTTAGGAAATATTATAATTAAAACCAAACCAATTATTTGAAGCACCATAAATTGCATCATTCCATAATAAATATCTTTTAAATCCCATTCAGGCACCACTCCTTTTAAGAAATACGCAGACAAAGCCACTGGTGGGGACAGCCAGGCGGTCTGGAGATTGACAGCAACTAATATTGCAAACCAAGTAAGATTAAAGCCAAGAGCTTCAATCAATGGTAAAATAATTGGCACAATAATCATTACGATTGGTACCCACTCTAAAGGCCAACCTAATAAAAATATTGCAACCATTACAATCGCTAAAATTAAATATTTGTTCATTTCTAAACCTAACAAGAATTCAGTTAATAGAGTTGGAGTACCTAGTCTTGCAAAAACTGCACCAAAAAAATTTGATGCAGCAACTAAAACCATAATTAAAGCTGTTATCTCTAAAGTTTTAACAAGTGCTTCTTGAAGTTTTGAAAAAGTTAATTTTTTGTATGCTAAAGAAAGTAGTAAAGCTCCCATTGCACCACAACCAGCTGCTTCTGTTGGAGTTGCAAAACCAAAAAGTATGCTTCCTAATGCTGCAAACACTAAGGCTGCTGGTGGAACTAAACCTAAGAAGAATTCAATCCAAACTTCTTTCATACTAGCAGCTCTCATCTCTTCAGGTATTACAGGTCCCAATTTAGGATTGATCATACATCTTATTGTTGTGTATCCAGCGTATAAACTAGCTAGAAGAATTCCTGGAATTATAGCAGCCGCAAATAAATCAATAACTGGAATTTCCATAATTGGGCCCATAACAACAAGCATGATACTTGGAGGTATTAAAATTCCTAAAGTACCACCAGCTGTTATCGTTCCTGCAGCAAGTCTGACGTCATAGCCAGATCTATTCATTGATTTTGCAGCCATGATACCGAGTATGGTTACTGAAGCACCAACAATTCCTGTTGCTGCAGCAAAAATAACTGAAACAAAAAGAACAGCATAATATAACGCTCCTCTAACTCTTGCGAGCATCATTTGAAAAGATGAGAATAATCTTTCCATCAAACCTGCCTGCTCCATCATAATACCCATAAAGACAAAGAGCGGGACGGCGGCGAGGGTTTGTTCGGTCATAACCATTGAAAATTGGAGCGTCATTAAATAAAAGACCAATTTTCCAAACCCTAAATATCCAAATACAAAACCTAAAAATATAAGTGTAAATGAAATAGGAAACCCTACGAAAATTGCAAAAAGCATTACTCCAACCAGAATAAAACCTAAATATGCTGGATCTATAAATTCAGCTAACATTATTCATCTTCTCCTGGCCATTTTCCTCTAGTAGCAGCCCAATAACTTTTTAATAATTCTGAAATACCTTGGATTAATAAAAATACGATACCAACCAATAAACAACTCTTAATCGGCCACATATAAGGCATCCAAGTAGTATCCATTCCTCTTTCACCTCTTTGAATAGATTCACCTACATAACCAATTGTCATATAAAGAAAGACAATTAGTCCTGGAAAATAAAATAAAATATATAACCAAAAATCAATCGTCCCTTGGTTTTTTGTTTTGAAATTTCTGTATAAAAAATCTGCTCTTATATGAACACCTTTTGAAAGCGCATAACCTGCGCCTAACATGAATAGTGCACCGTATAAAAATCGACTTATGTCATAAGCCCAAATTGTAGGTGCATGAAAAAGTTTTCTCGCTAAAACTTCGTAAGTCATAGCAAAAATAAGTGGCATCAGTATCCAACAAACAACATTACCTATCCATTTACTAAATTTATCAATATTTATAATTGAGCTTGCCATCCATGATGGCATGTCGTTTGGCATCTTTCCTGAACCACCTCGCCTCTCGGCTATCATTTCATCTGATATATCTAGTTTAGTTGGTTCTTCAGCCATAAAAATTTTGTTAGAAAAACTAGAGCGGACAATTAAGTCCGCTCTAATTTGAATTATAGATTAATTATTGGATTACTTTAATGTTGCTGCGTGAGCCATTCCTAGCTTCGCATTAGACATTTGCGCACCACTCCAGAAAGGAACTGCTATATCAGCAAATTCTTTCATAGAGTCCCATACTTCTGCAAAGAATGCATTGTTTGCAGCGTTTGTTTCCAAACTTTTCTTAGCTGCAGCCATGTATTCTGTGAAGTAATCAGAAGGTGTGTCCTCTAATTTAACTCCATGAACTTCAGTAAGCTCTCTTAAAGCTTTACCATTTTCATAGATTCTGTAACTTAAAGATTTAGCTAATGAAGCATTAGCTGCAACTTCAAGAGACTTCTTCTCATGATCGCTCATAGCGTTATAAGTTTTTCCAGTAATATAAAAGTCAGCATTTACGACTACTTGGTGTAGACCTTGTAGGTAGTAGTGCTTTAATACTTTTTGGAAACCAAACGTTAAATCTGGTTTTGGACAACACCATTCAGCAGCATCAATTGTTCCTGCTTCTAAAGCTGGTAGAATATCTCCACCACCCATAGCTACAGATGCGATACCGATGTCTTTATATGTTTGTCCTGGAATTCCTGGAGGAGTTCTAAACTTATATTTTCTAAAGTCAGCCATGTCTTTGATAGGTTTTGGAAACCAACCTAAAGCTTCTGGTCCAACTGGTTGAATCATAAATCCTTTGATGTCTCTTCCCATTTCTTTCCATAGTCTGTCGTATAACTCTTTTCCACCGCCATACTGGAACCATGATAAGAATGCAATGTTGTCAATACCAACACCACCACCAGCTACTGGAGAACCGAATAGCATAGCTGCAGGATGGTCACCTGACCAATAGTGAGTCCATGCGAAACCACAATCGATTAGGCCTTTGTCAACTGCATCTAAAGTTTCTTTCACACCAACAACAGCTCCAGCTGGCATAATTTCAAACTTAAGAGATCCACCAGTTAACGCTGTTACTGTGTCAGTAAAATCCTTTAACATCTTAACTTCATCAGCTTTTGTGTTAAGAACTGTCTGACATTTTAGTGTTTTTGCAGCATTAGCGTTTGAAATAAATCCAAACACCATTGCAACTGCAAATAACATTGAAATGATTTTTTTCATTTGTTTCCCTCTCTTTATTTTTAAATCCGAAACTGTGTCAAAGAATGTAAACTAAAACAAGTGTTAATATTGGTATATTTTAAAATTTTTAACAGATTTGTTAGAAATATAATTTTTTTAATTTATAAGAGTTCTAATTTATGAATAATTTTGATTTCATTATACTAGGAGCTGGATCAGCGGGCTGTGTTTTAGCAAATAGGCTATCAGAAAATCCTTCACACAAAGTTCTTTTGATTGAGGCTGGAGGTAGAGATAATTATCCATGGATCCATATTCCAGTTGGTTATTTTAAAACAATGCACAACCCTAATACTGACTGGTGCTACAAGACAGAACCAGATGAAAGCATGAATAATATTTCAATACGTTATCCCCGTGGAAAAACTTTAGGAGGAAGCTCTTCTATCAATGGACTTTTATATATCCGAGGACAACACAGAGATTATGATATTTGGAGACAGCTTGGAAATACTGGCTGGGGTTGGGATGATGTTCTGCCCTATTTTATGAAAGCAGAAAATCAAGAAAGAGGCAAAAGTGAATATCATGGAGTTGGTGGACCTCTCTCTGTCTCAGATCAAAGAATACATCTTCCTCTATTAGATGAGTTTCAGAACGCTGCTGAGGAATTTGGTGTACCAAAAACAAAAGATTTTAATACAGGAGACAATCATGGCTGTGGTTATTTTCAAGTAACAGAAAAAGATGGATTTAGATGCAGTACTGCTGTTGGTTATCTAAACCCTGTTAAGCATAGAAAAAATTTAACAATTATTACTCACGCTCATGTTAAAAAAATAAACTTTGAAAATAAAAAGGCAAAATCAGTTGAGTATTGGCAAGATAATGAATTGAAAACAGCTGAAGCAAATAGAGAAGTTATAGTTTCTTCTGGTGCAATCGGTTCTCCTCAAATATTGCAAGTGTCAGGAATTGGAAATCCAGAAAAACTAAAAAATTTAGGAATTGATATGGTTCATAATTTAAATGGTGTAGGTGAAAATCTACACGATCACTTAATGTTAAGACCTATTTATAAAATTAACGGTTTAAAATCTCTTAACAAAAAAATTAATAGCTTGTTTGGAAATTTGCTTATCGGATTAGAGTATGTTTTTAAAAGAAGTGGTCCAATGACTATGGGAGCAAGTCAGCTTTGTATGTTTGCAAAAAGTGATCCTTCTTTAGAATTACCAGATTTACAATGGCACGTTCAGCCAATGAGTATGGATACTTTGGGAGCTACAAAAAATCATGATTTTCACGCGTTTACTCCAACTGTTTCAAATATAAGACCTACAAGTAGAGGTCACGTAAGTATTATTGATAAAGATTCACGCGTTTACGCAAAAATAAAACAAAATTACCTGTCAACTGATCACGATAGAATGATTGCTGCCAAAGGATTAAAATTGACAAGAAAAATTATAATGGAATCTGAAACTTTTAAGAAATATACACCTGAGGAATATAGACCAGGTATTCATATTAATGATGACGAGGAATTAGTAAAAGAAGCATCAAATTTTGCCCAAACAATTTTTCATCCTGTTGGTACATGCAAAATGGGTCAAGATGAGATGTCAGTAGTTGATGAAAAATTAAAAGTAAGAGGAATAGAAAATCTTAGAGTTATTGATGCATCAATAATGCCTAACATTACTTCAGGAAATACTAATGCGCCTACGATTATGATTGCAGAAAAAGGTGCTGACATGATACTACAACAATAATGTTTGCAGAATTTTTTACTCCCGAACAAATTGCTATTTTAACACAAATAATTTTTATTGATTTAGTGTTAGCTGGTGACAATGCCATTATAATTGGAATGGTAGCCTCAAAATTTCCAGTTGAACAAAGGAAGAAAGTTATATTTTGGGGAATTGGTGGTGCAGTAATATTACGGATAATATTAACGTTACTAACAGCTTATTTGTTACAAATTACAGGACTAAGGCTTATTGGGGGAATTTTACTGCTTTATATTGTTTACAAACTTTATGTTGATGTAATCAAAGGCTCAGATTCAGAGGAAGATATAAAAGTAGACAACTCAAGTTTTTTAAAAGCAATTTGGACTGTTTTACTTGCTGATTTTACAATGAGTTTAGATAATGTTTTAGGTGTTGCTGGTGCTGCAGGTGATCATTATGGATTACTTGTATTTGGATTGGTTCTATCGATTGTTTTAATGGCAACTGCTGCAACATTAATTTCTGGATGGATAAAAAAATACAAATGGATTGCATGGGTTGGGTTATTAGCAATTTTAATAGTAGCTGTTGATTTGATTTATACAGATATTAAAATAATATTCTTTTAATGTATCTTCAAAAAATTAATCTTAAAAATAAGTACGCACTAGTTACTGGTGCTGGTAAAGGACTTGGGAGAGCTTGTTCTATTGCACTAGCTGAAGCTGGAGCAACAGTAATAGCATTAAGCAGAACTCCATCTGATTTAAATAAATTAGAAAAAGATATTAAAAAAATTAAAGGTAAAGTAATTAAAGTTCCTTGCGATGTAATGAATTATGAAGATCTAAAAGCAAAATTAGAAAAAATCAAAATTATTGATGTTTTAGTAAACAATGCTGGAACTAATATTCCTGAACCTTTTGAAAAAATTAAACAAAAAAGTATGAACTACTTGGTAGACTTAAATCTAAAAGCTGCATTTAATGTTGCGCAATTAGTAGTTAAGAAAATGCTTAAAAATAAAAAGAGACCTGGCTCTATTATTAATATGTCTTCTCAATTAGGTCATGTAGGTATGGGTGGGAGAAATGTTTACAATATGACTAAATTTGGGATTGAAGGTTTGACAAAAGGTATGGGTGTAGAGTTAGCTAAAAGAAATATAAGAGTGAATACAGTAGCTCCTACGTTTGTAGAAACTCCAATGGTTAAAAATTTTTTTAAAAATAAAAAATTTAAAAAACTAGCACTTGGAAATATTCCAATGGGAAAAGCAGCAACTGAAAGTGATGTATCAACAACAGTTTGTTTCTTAGCCTCACCTGCTTCCTCAATGATAACTGGAACATCAATTATAATAGATGGTGGATGGACAGCTCAGTAATAAATAGATTTTTTTTAATATTTTTCTTATTTTTTTCAACTGCAAACGCGATAGAATTTCAAGGTAAATTCTTACAAGGTCATTTTATCTTAGGAACAACAAATCCTGGTGCAAAGATAATTGTTGGAAAAAAAGAAGTAAGAGTATCAGAGGATGGTTTTTTCGTTTTTGGTATTGATAGAGATCAAAAATATGATCTTACTTTTACAAAAATCTTTGATGGAAAGAAATCTACAATAACCAAAAAAGTTTTAAAAAGAAAATACAACATTCAAAGAATAGATGGCTTAGAAGAAAGCAAAGTAACCCCACCCGAGTCAGTCTATAAAAGAATTAAAAAAGAAAATAATGCAATTGGTGAAGCAAGAGCAATTAATTCTGAATTACAGTTTTTTAAGCAAAAATTTATAATGCCTGTTGAAGGAATAATTAGTGGTGTTTATGGGAGTCAAAGAATTTTAAACGGTAAACCTAGATGGCCACATTACGGAATTGATATAGCTGCGAAACAAGGAACAATGATTAAATCATCAGGCTCAGGTAAAGTTACAATGGCTGAAGATGATTTATATTATACCGGTGGTACAGTCATTATGGATCATGGTCATGGTATATCAACAATTTATTCACATTTAGAAAACGTTTTAGTTTCAGTTGGAGATTTAATTAATCAAGGAGATATTATTGGAACCGTCGGATCGACAGGTAGATCAACTGGACCTCATCTTGATTTTAGAATTAATTGGTTTCAAACTAGATTGGACCCAATGTCTGTTTTGGAAAATTAATAAAAAAACATCCAAATACCAACAAGAATTAATATAAATCCGCCAATTTTATTTAAAACTTTTAAATATTTTGATGCTATGAATTCTCTAAACTTGCCAAATACAAATGCATATGAGCTATCAAATATTGTAGCTACAATTATAAAAATAATTCCAAAATAAATTATCTGATAACTAATAGGTTCATTTATATTAATAAATTGAGGAATAAATGCACCAAGGAACAAAAAGATTTTTGGATTAGTTAAAATCACTATTAACCCTTGGAGAAAATATTTTTTTTCAAATTTAGTTATTTGAGTTTTTTTTAAATCAATATCTGACTTAATTGCAATTACTCCAAGTGAAATTAAATAAATTGAACCTAGAATTCTTACATAATTAATAATCACTTCTAGAAAAGGAGAAACTATCTCAAATCCAAGTGCTAATAAAAATAACAAAATTAAAACGCCAACTTGGGTACCAAAGACGTTTAATAATCCTGCTTTTACACCAGATCTTAAAGAATTAGCAATTATCAGACTGACAGTGGGGCCAGGCACTATCACTATTAAAAAACTTGCTATAACAAAATATAGTAATACAAAATCCATGGCAGTCTGAATTAATCAATAACAACTTGAGATAAAAATAAAACAAAAAAAATGAAATTTAAATCAAGAGAAACACTGGGAATTATTTTTGCAATAATTGCTTACTTTTCATTTTCAATCCTTGATGCAATTCAGAAAACTGCAGTTATTCATTACTCTATATTTCAATTATTATTTATCAAATACACTTTTGTGCTTTTGTTAGGCTTGATAGAAGCAAAAAGAGCTAACAATAATAAATTTTATAGATCTAATAATTTAAAACTTCAAATTATAAGAAGTCTACTATCTATTTTAGAATCTGGTTTTTTTGTTTTATCTTTTAAACACCTGTCTTTAGCGAACGCTCATAGCATAGGCGCACTAGCACCTATAATTATAGTTGCCTTATCTGTATTTATTTTAAATGAGAGAGTATCAATTAAAACTTGGATAGCAATCTTTATAGGTTTTATTGGAGTTTTGATAATTATTAGACCTGCATCTGATGTATTTAGTGTAAATTCTTTTATTCCATTGCTAGCAGCTTTTTTTCTGGGTCTTTATCAAATCGCAACAAAAAAAATAACTGAATATGATGCTCCAGAAGTATCCTTGTTCTACTCTTCTTTAGTTGGGATTGTTATAACCTCAATAATGGCGTTTAATTTTTGGCAACCTGTTAATTTTAATTCTTTATATTTCTTTGTGCCAATTGGTTTATTTTTTTCATTAGGTATATACTTCCAAATATTAGCACTTAAAAATGCAAGAGCTAGCATAATACAACCATTTCATTATACTTTAATTTTTTGGGCAATAATTTTTGGAGTTTTCTTCTATGATGATGTCCCAGATTTATTTACTATTATAGGTGCAATAATAATTACAACTTCAGGAATATTTGTTATTAATCAAACATCAAAAAAATAAATTAATAATTCTTATGACAAAAACACTTAGAGATAAAATTTCCGATAAATTAGTTAATGCTTTTCAAAATAATAAAATTATTTCTCCAATACCTGGCAAATTTACAAAAAAACTTATTGAAGCGGACAAATTTAGAAAATTATGTGAAAGCAAAATAAAAGATCCAACAATAGGTTTTAAAGCTGGTGGAACTGGCATTCCGTTAATGAAAAAATTAAAAGAAAAAGAGCCTTTTATTGCATCTGTTTTTAAAAAAAACTTAATAAAAAGTGGGAAAAAAGTAAAAATAAACAAATATGCTTTAGGGATTGAACTTGAAGTTTGTTATTTAATCAAAAAAACTTTTTTCACTTCAAAAGGTAAGATCACAAATAGTAACGTAACTAAATATATTTCACACATGGCACCCTGTATCGAAGTAGTTGGATATAGGCAAAAAAGAAAAGGTATTACTTCTTTTGGCGATTTAAGTAGTGACTTTGGAGGTAATATTAAATTTTTGATTGGTCAAAAGAAAAAATTTAAAAAAATTAACATAGGTAATTTAAAAACAAATATTTCAAATAAAAAAGCTAAGCAAAGTGTAGATGGAAACACAAATGCTGTTTATGTAAATCCCATAAATTCATTAAGATTTGTTTTAAATAAAGTTAAAAAAGATAAAATTAATTTAGACAAAGATTTTTATGTTTTTACAGGATCCACAGTTGGGGTTGTGCCTATTATAAAAAAAGGAACATATACAGCAAAAATTGATAAACTTGGATCTGTAAGAGCAGTTATTTCATAATATTATAATCAGAAGGATAATTTTATTCATAGAATACGTGTGTAAAAATTAGCTAATCATGAATAATATTTTTCTTTTTATAATCACTCTTTTTTGTTGGTCACCCACCTGGTATCTAATTAAATTTCAATTAGGCTATGTTGATCCACTGGTATCTGTATTTTATAGATTTTTAATAGCTTCATTTATAATCTTTATTTTTTTAATAATTAAAAAAGAAAAATTACAATTTTCAATTAATCAGCATTTTTGGTTTTTGTTTTTTGGAATTTGCTTGTATTCGGTGAATTATGTTTTCTTCTATTTGTCTAACACTTATTTAATTAGTGCTTTTCCAGCAATTGTATTTTCAACTGTAGTAATAATGAATATAGTTGGTGAAGCATTCTATTTTAAAAAGAAACCTTCTATAAAAACTTTAACTGGAGCATCAATTGGTATGCTGGGTATTTTGATCATTTTCAATGATGAAATTTTCAATTTTAGTTTCAGCGAAGGAACCCATATAGGATTGTTTCTAGCTTTGATTGGAACATTTAGTGCATCAACAGGTAATATGGTACACCAAAGAAACTTAAATAATAATTTTCCTCCAATACAAACAATAGCATATGCTATGTTTTATGGTTCAATTGTTACACTGATAATTACAAAATTTAGAGGAACTGAATTATTATTTGAAACTAGTTTTAGCTACATCTCTTCACTGCTTTATCTTTCAATTTTTGGTTCAATATTTGCTTTTGTATCTTATTTAAAGTTACTTGAAAAAGTTGGACCTGGAAGAGCTGGTTATGTTGGTGTTGTAATGCCCGTTTTAGCATTAATTATTTCAACAATATTTGAAAATTTAGAATGGCAATATGATCTAATAATGGGTCTTCCAATTTTAATCATTGGTGCTGTTCTTGTGATAAATCAAAAAATTAGAATTAATTAGATTTCTGATTTAGCTCTCAAACGTTCATAAACTAATCTAGTTTTTATTCCTAAATTTAAAAATGGTTGCGGTGGTAACCAAGTAGGTTTATTCCTCGCTTCTATTGTTTTTATTTCACTAGTGCATTCATTAATCGCTTTAAGAGCAATTTGTTCACCAAATAAAGTTCCTACACCAATACCTGAACCGTTATAACAACCAGCGGCAAAAATATTATTATCAATTTTTTCAAATATTTGAGAACTATTCCTTGTTCTTGATACTATTCCAGACCAAGATGATTTAATTATATCATTAGGTAATTGTGGAAATCTTTTTTGTATTCCAAGTTTCTGATTGAAAGATCTTTTTTTAAGAGTGGAATTTGACATACCAAATGGATCGTGGACTTCTGCTGTATTTCTTATCAAAATTCTTCTATCTTTTGTCGTTCTAATTGTTGCGCCCATTGGCCTTACAGGTAGTACACCCCATTCTTTTGGTTCACCAATAGATTTAAATTCTTCATCAGATAAGCTTCTTGTCATGCTCGCAGTTAATGTAATAGGAAAATTATAATTTGATTTTATCCCTAGTGATTTTAAGAAACCATTCGTAGCAAAAATAATATTTTTTGTTTTAATTTTTCCATTTTTGAAATTACAAAAAATGAAATCTTTATTTTTAGTCCAATTTAATAAACAAGAATTTTCATACAAAAAAACATTAGTAGGAAGAGCATCAACCATTGCTCTAACTAATTTTCCTGGATGTATTAGAATACCACCCTTTGTGTAAAGTCCGATATTATAAAAACTAGTACCTAATTTTTCAGACAACTCTTTGTTTCCTAATAAACTGTGTTCAAAGCCTAACTTAGATAATGTATTTGAAAAATTTTCTAAAATTTTTTTATCTTCAATTTTTGATGAAGCAAAATATTTACCACATTCATTCCAATCACAATCTACTTGATGTTCTTTAATAAATTTTTTTACTACATCTATTCCTAATGAATAAATATCAGCTTTCTTTTTGTAATTTTGCAATTCTTTATTTGATGTAAAACCATCGTTCAAAGTTGTATCAACCAAATAACCAGAATTTCTGCCACTAGCACCCTCACCTGCTAGTTGGGCATCTGTTAGTATAATTTTTAAATTTGAATTTATTTGAGCTAATTTTCTTGCTGCAGACAGACCTGTGTAACCAGCTCCTATTATTAACCAATCACACTCATCGTTTGATAGAAGAGACTTGATGTTTGTTCTTGGATTAAGGTCATTAATCCAACTACAGCTATTATCGTTAGTCACTTCCATGAAGTGACTTTACGATAATTGATAAATTTTTAAAAGATTTTAAGAGTTTAATGAAGGTTGTTTCTTCATATCTGCTTTGTTGATACCAGCAACTCTTACCGGTTTCTTCATCGCATCTCTTCTAAATGGTTCTCCAAGTTCTTGGTTTAGAATTACTTCTATAAATGTTGTAATTCCTTTCTTTTGATCTTCACAAGATTGCTTGATTGCATTTGTTGTTTCTTCCATAGTTCTAACGGTTACACCTTTTAAACCACATGCATCAGCAACTTTAGCGTAACTTAATTCAGGGTCTAACTCAGTTCCAACAAAATTATTATCAAACCAAAGAGTAGTATTTCTTTTTTCTGCACCCCATTGATAATTTCTAAAAATTACCATTGTAATTGCAGGCCATTCTTCTCTTGCACATGAGCTCATTTCGTTCATGCTAATTCCAAAAGCGCCATCTCCCGCAAAACCAATTACTGGAGTATCAGGGCAACCAATTTTTGCACCTAGTATAGATGGGAATCCATAACCACAAGGTCCGAATAAACCTGGGGCTAAATATTTTCTTGGTTTTTCAAAAGTTGGGTAAGCATTACCAATTGCGCAGTTATTACCAATATCACTTGAAATAATTACATCATCAGGCATACCAGATTGAATTGCTCTCCAAGCTTGTCTTGGTGACATTCTGTCTGCATCTCTTTCTCTAGCCTCTTTATTCCAAACTGTTCCCTCATCATCATCTTCATGATCTAAACTTGAAAGTTTTTGCAACCATGCAGATTTTGTTTGGTGAATTAAATCTTTTCTAGCTTGTCTATCAGTATCTCCAGCGTTTGAAGATAGTTTTGCTAAAATTTGCTCCGCAACTAATTTTGCATCACCGCTAATTCCAACTGTTACTTTTTTAGTTAAACCAATTCTATCAGGATTAATATCTACCTGAATGATGTTTGCATTTTTTGGCCAATAATCAATTCCATATCCTGGTAAAGTTGAAAATGGATTTAGTCTTGTACCTAGTGCTAAAACAACATCAGCTTTTGAAATTAATTCCATTGCAGCTTTAGAACCATTATAACCTAAAGGTCCTACTGCTAGTGGGTGACTTCCTGGAAAACTATCGTTATGTTGATAACCAGAACATACTGGTGCATCTAATTTTTCAGCAAGATTTTTAGTAGCATCAATAGCTCCACCAATAACAACACCAGCACCTGAAAGTATTACTGGAAATTTTGCATTAGATAATAAATCAGCAGCTTTAGAAACAGCGTCGTTACCTCCACCTTGTCTTTCTAATCTTACAATTGGTGGTAAATCAATATCAATAACCTGGCACCAATAGTCTCTTGGAACGTTTATTTGTGCAGGGGCTGAGCCTCTTATAGCTTTTTCAATTACTCTGTTTAGAACTTCTGCCATTCTTGATGGGTCTCTAACTTCTTCTTGATAACAAACCATGTCTTTAAACAGGTTCATTTGTTCTACTTCTTGAAAACCACCTTGGCCCATAGTTTTATTTGCAGCTTGTGGTGTTACTAATAATAGAGGTGTGTGATTCCAATATGCAGTTTTAATTGGAGTTACTAGTCCTGTTATTCCTGGTCCGTTTTGTGCAATGACCATAGACATTTTACCTGTAGCTCTTGTGTAACCATCAGCAATTAAACCACCATTTGTTTCATGGGCTACATCCCAAAAAGTAATTCCTGCATCAGGAAAAATATCTGATATTGGCATGAAAGCAGAACCGATAATTCCAAAAGCGTGCTCAATGCCGTGCATTTGTAAAACTTTTACAAAAGCTTCTTCTGTTGTCATTTTTGTCATAAGACTAGAACCCCTCTAAAGTATAATTATTAAGAATTTATAAAATTCGTTTGTCAATTTTCGCGATTAATATATAAGATTTCATAAATTTCAAACAAACAATTCGACACAACATTATGGCTACAGACATCATTATACACGACGAAAAAGACAACGTAGGAGTAGTTGTTATTGAAAAAATCACTCCAAAACAGGACTGCTCTTGCTGGATTATGGAAAATGACAAGACAGTTAACATTCAATCTGAAGATGAAATCCCTCTAGGACACAAAATTGCAATGAACGATTTAAATGAAGGTGACACTATTATTAAATACGGTCATGATATTGGTAAAGTAGTCAAATCAATCAAAAAAGGTGAACACGTACATGTTCACAACGTTAAAACAAAGAAGTGGTAGTAATATGGAAATCCCAAAAAGTTTTTTAGGTTATAAAAGAGAAAATGGCAGAGCTGGAACAAGAAATCATGTAATCATTTTGCCTGTTGATGATATTTCAAATGCTTGTGCAGAAGCTGTCGCAAACAATATTAAAGGCACAATTGCGTTACCTCACTCGTATGGAAGATTACAGTTTGGTGCTGATTTAGAGTTACATTTTAGAACAATGATAGGTACAGCAAAAAACCCAAATGTTGCTGCTGCTATAATTATTGGCATTGAGCCTAAATGGACTAAAAGAATTGTTGATGAAGTGGCAAAAACTGGAAAACCTGTTGAAGGTTTCAGTATTGAGGGTGCTGGTGACATTGAAACAATCATGAAAGCTTCAAAAAAAGCTCAAGAATTTTCAATGTGGGCTTCTGAAAAACAAAGAGAGGAATGCTCAATAAGTGATCTTTGGATTTCGGTAAAATGTGGTGAGTCTGACACTACTTCAGGTCTTGCATCTAATCCAACAGTTGGAAATTTAATGGATAAATTAGAGCCATTAGGAGTTCATTTATGTTTTGGTGAAACTTCAGAACTTACAGGTGCTGAAACAGTTTGTGAAAAAAGAGGTAAAACTCCAGAAGCACAAGAGAAGTTTAAAAAAACTTGGAATGAATACAATGATTTCATTTTAAAAGAAGCAACAGATGATTTATCAGAAAGTCAACCTACTGCGGGAAATATAGCTGGAGGACTTACTACGATTGAAGAAAAAGCATTTGGAAATTTTCAAAAAATAGGATCAAGACAATTCGTAGATGTTTTAACACCTGCCGAAGAACCACAAAAAGGTCCAGGATTATATTTTATGGATACTTCTTCAGCTGCAGCAGAATGTGTTACTTTGCAAGCCGCTGGCGGTTTTAATATTCACTTATTCCCAACAGGACAAGGAAATATTATTGGAAACCCAATTGAACCAGTTGTAAAATTAACAGCCAATCCATTAACAGCAGTCAGCATGAAAGAACATATCGACTGCGATGTTTCTAAAATTCTTTCTAGAGAAATGAATTTGGATCAAGCTGGTGATGAACTAATTAAATCAACTATTAGAACAGCTAATGGAAGGTTAACTTGTGCTGAAGCTTTAGGTCATAGAGAATTTGTAATGACTAAGCTTTACAGAAGTGCTTAATTAAAAATCTTACTTTATGGCTAAAAATAAGTACCTGGTACTTTTACCTGGTATTATACTTGCGTTTGTTCTCTACACATTATCTCAAGGCTTTAATAATATTATTGGTATTGAAATATTAGGATACGAAAAAAGTCCTATATCCACTGCAATGATAGCTATCCTATTAGGAATGTTCTTTGGAAACATTTTTAAAATAAGAGAAAGTTTCAAAAGGGGTTTAGATTTTACTCAAAAAAATATTTTAAAACTTGGAATAATTTGTTTAGGTATTCAATTAAAACCTTTTGAGTTTCTTGAATTTGGTGCAATTGCTATTCCTTTAATTGTAATTTGTATTGTAAGTGTATTAGCAGTAATTAAACTTTTAATTAAAAAATTAAAAATCCCAACGAGAATGGCTTATTTAATATCAATTGGCAGTACAGTTTGTGGAACAACAGCAATCATGGCAACTGCACCTGTAATTGGTGCCAAAAAAAATGAGATATCCTATGCAATTGCGAACATCACTTTGTTTGGAATTCTCTCAATGTTGATCTATCCATACTTTGCAAATTTTTATTTTAATGGTGAACCACTTCTAATTGGTTTGTTTTTAGGAACTTCTATACATGAAACAGCGCAGGTAGCAGCTGCTGGATTGATCTATGATCAGCAGTTTAATAGTCCAGAGACTTTAAATGTAGCAACAGTTACTAAACTAATCAGAAATACCTTTTTGATTATTATGATACCCTTGTTTGCGTATCTTTATAATAGAGGCCAATCTAAAGAAAAAAAATACTCAATAATTAATATTTTTCCCTATTTTGTCCTTGGATTTGTTGCAATGATTATTGTTCGAAATATTGGTGATCAAATTTTTATTATAAACAATAGTGAAATTTGGCTTAGCACTGTAGATAACATTAAATCTTTATCAAAAATATTCCTAACAATGGCAATGGCAGCAATTGGTATGTCTACTAATTTAAGAGATATAAAAAATATGGGATACAAACCTTTTGTAGTTGGATTTGTGGGAATGGCTACTGTTGGAATTGTTTGTTTAGGGACTATTGAATTATATCTTTACTTATTTAATTAAGATTTCATCAACATTTGTTTTTTAAAATTTGAAAAAAATCTTCTTATAAAAGCTGCTGCTACACCTAAAAATATTGCAAACATAATTGAAAATAAGCCATAAAAGAATGGCATCTCATTAGAAAAATCTAGAATAAATTGTGAGAAAAAATTTAAATCAGGAATTACAGAAGTGGTTGTTGAATTTGTATCATGATCTGCAAAAAATGAATCATAAGCAATAGCAATACCAACTGCTAAAATCAAAATAGCCATCAATGCTCGTAATCCTGAGCTATCAATTTTTTCTCCTAGTTTTTGTCCAATCTGAACACCAATTATTGATCCAATAACAAGTAGAAATACTAAAAGTAAATCAATCGAGCCATAATTAAATGAATGCAGGAAAGTAACAATTACACTTACAAAAATAGTAACAAAAAGCGATGTTCCGGGAACAAGTTTAGTTGGCATCTTAATTATATAAATCATTGCTGGCACTAATATAAATGCTCCACCTATTCCCATTATTGCAGCAATAAAACCAACTACTAAACCAATAACTATTGGGGTAAAAATACTTTCATATAATTTTGATTTTGGAAATCTCATTCTTAAAGGAAGACCATGGATCCAATAATGAACATGTAATTTTTTTTTAACTAAAATATTTCTTTTAGCTTTATCAATCTCACCTAGACTCTCGACTAACATTAAAGATCCAATGATTGCTAAAATATACATGTACGCTAAAGAGATTACGGTATCAATTTTTCCAATACCTTTAAAATAAGAAAAGGTAAAAATTCCTAATGAGGTACCTATAGCACCGCCAATGACAATCATTAAACCCATTTTGTAATCTAAAGTGTTTTTTAGATAATGTGTTGTTGAACCGGAAACTGAAGTAGCTAAGATATTGTTTGCTTCATTTGCAACTGCATAAGCTGGAGGGATACCTAAAAAAATTAAAAAAGGTGTCATTAAAAAACCACCACCTACTCCAAACAATCCAGAGAGGACACCAACGATTGCACTTAATATAAGAATTTCTATTGGATTAACAAAAACTTGCGCGATGGGTAAAAATACATCCATTTAAATAAATAAATTGTTTAAAAACAACTTAGTTAAAAGTAATAAAAGTTCCAACTATAATAACTCCCCAATAAGCAGCTAAACTTAAAAATATACCTGTTTTCATTAAAGAAATTTTTAAGCTTGTCAGTTTATTGAAAATTTTTACGTTAGAAAATTGCATTAAGTGCGTCAATACACCCAGAGAACAAATTGTCAAATATTATTTTAAAAATTAGATAAATTTTTTTTAATATATCGTAGCACCAAAAACTTTAACCACATCATCTTCAATACCTAAAACTAACCTTCCCAAAAATTCTCCTGGAATTTCTTTATTGGTCTGTTTTATCAGAACGGTTATATGCTCTCCTCTTCTAAGACACCCAAAAGGCTCGAACGTTTCGTGAAGATTAGTGATAAGCTTGTTGTTAGCCCATTGTTTTCCAAGCTCTACTTCATTGGCTCCAAAGAGCATCTGAGTTGAAAAATCTCTAGTAAATCCACCATAATCTTTAAGGTTTGACGATTTTACCAGGTTGAACCAAATAGGTTTAGCCAACTCATATATTTCATCATCTTTTTTTGATAAAATATCCATAACTTATCTATTTCTAATTAAAGTATCTTAAGAAGCTTTTTTCTTCTCGTTCTCATCCACGATGTGGTAGACAGGAACCTTCTCCATACTAAATTTACCAGTTTTTGGATCTCTTCTAGAAACTGTCAGACAATGCCAATTATCATCATCTAGTTTCATATGATCTCCTCTATAATAATATCCTGGCCATCTAGTTTCTTCTCTAAATAAAGTATGTTCAGTTACACACTGAGAAGTTAAAGCTCTATGTTTCAATTCCCAAGCTCTCATTAATTGGTGATAATCCTCAGCTCCAACATGCTCAAGATCTTCTTGAAGCCATTCAAGCAATTCAAGACCTCTTTTTAACATATTGCCATTAGTCATATAATTAGATGTAATTCCACCTACATATTCATCCATAATCTTCTGTAGTCTTTGTAGACCTTGGATTGGTGATATATAGCTAGGAGAAACAGTTCCCCCTGTGATTTCGTTTTGTGCAACAGTGAAGTTTTCAAGTGGTTTGTAAACCATAGCTTTAAAATCCTCACATTGTTTGTCTGAAACCTTAACTCCTTCAGCTTTTTTATCTTCGATATACTTAACAGCAGCTTTAGCAGCTAATCTACCTTCTGTGAAAGATCCAGATGAAAACTTATGAGCACTTCCACCCACAGTGTCTCCAGCACCAAATAACCCATCAATTGTAAGCATTCTGTTATAACCCCAGAAATATTCTGGTGGAGATAAATCTTCAGGACCACTTACCCAAGCTCCTGAACAAGTAGCGTGTGAACCCATAACATATGGTTCTGAAGTTGTTAATTCAGGGTTTGTGTATTTAGGATCAATATTTTGAGACGCCCATACTACAGCTTGACCAACAGTCATTCCTAAGAAATTCTCCCAGCCAACTGTTTCTAAGTGTGGATCTTGGAAAGCTTCAGTTGTAACCATGTGAATTGGTCCACCACCAGCAGCAACTTCTTGTATAAAAGCATGATTTCTTAAACAAGTAGGTGTTGGGTGATGATCAATATATTCGCCAACTAACTCTTTAGTTTGGTCATACCATTTCTTCTCATAATTTTCCCCATTAGCGTTCTGGGTATACGTTTTTAAGTGTAAGAAATAAGCTCCAACAGGCCCATAACCATCTTTAAATCTACATAACACAATTCTATTTTCCATTTGTGTCATTTTAGCTCCAGCAGCAATAGGAAGAGCATATGCTGAACCGTTACTCCAAGGAGCGTACCAAGTTCTACCCATTCCTTCTCCAACTGCTCTTGGTTTGAAGATATGAGAAGCACCACCAGCTGCAACTATTACGGCTTTTGCTCTAAAAACATGAAAATCACCTGTTCTCATGTTAAAGCCAACCGCTCCACCAATTCTATTATCTTGAGACTCATCCATAAGTAAATGAGTGATCATTATTCTATTATAAATTTTGTCAGCAGATTTTTTTGCCGCTTCAGCAACAATAGGTTTGTAACTTTCGCCATGGATCATGATCTGCCATTTACCTTCTCTTAAATATCTTCCAGTTTGTTCATTTTTCATCATTGGAAGACCCCATTCATCAAACATGTGAACAGTAGAGTCTACGTGTCTAGCCATGTCATAACCTAAATCTTCTCTAACCATTCCCATTAAGTCATTTCTTGCATATCTAACGTGGTCTTCAGGTTGATTTTCTCCCCATTGCATTCCCATGTAACAATTGATTGCATAAAGACCTTGAGCAACAGCTCCACTTCTATCTATGTTTGCTTTTTCCACACAAACAATTTTCATATCTCTTCCCCAGTGTCTAGCTTCGAACGTAGCACCCGTTCCAGCCATACCACCACCAACAACTAATATATCGCAATCCTCGTAATGTGTCTTATGTCTAGCCATTAGTAGTAAACTCCTTTTTTAAACGACTCCTTTGGAACTGATGGTAATTCACCATCAATATTTAAACCTTCTGGCTCAGTGTAAAGTCTTTGTGAATTAATCTCACCTTGGTTTGGTTTGTCGCCTTCAGCAAGTTTTGGAATAAATTTACCCCATGGTTTTGTAGTAATCGGAGAAACAAAGTTTTTCTCTGTTCCATTTCTAAATTTGATCTTCCATGAGATTGTTCCTTTTTCTTCTTCTCTTCTAACTCTAACGCTATGACCCATAGGAGCAAAATCAGCATAGCCTCTTACATCAATTGCATGATTTGGGCATGCTTTTACACATGAATAACATTCCCAACAAAAGTTAGGTTCAATATTTTTTGCACGTCTGATATTTTCATCTATGTGCATAATATCTGATGGACAAATATCCACACAGTGACCACAGCCATCACATCTTGTCATGTATACGAAAGTTGACATAATTATTTATTCTCCTTTTTTAATTTCATCATATTAATAGTGTTTAGGTTGTTCTCTTTTAATACCTAAACCAAACTGTTCAGGCGCGTCAGCAGGAGGAGGTAAGTTGTCTCGTGAACCATCTGCTTCTGCTAAATTTTTTTGGATTGCTGCACCAGGTTTATAAAACATGTGTGCAAATTTAGACCAATAAACTCCTCCAAATAAAACTAAATTTGAAAGTACAAATAAAGTCAAAAATAAATAAGATAATCCTGCTTGACCATTAGATTGTGTGTAAGACCACAATAAACCAAAAGTCGAACAAGCTAATAAAGCTAAAACAAATAAATCAGCTTTAATAATTCTGTACCAAGGATGCGCTTCCGCAGATACATCTACTCTTAAAAAAAACCAAAACCAATAACCACCAACACATGTAAGTATTGCTCCTACATGCCAAATCATAGACCAAGTAGATGAAGTAGGTTTATCAGCTCCTGTGTAGCAAAATACTAAAACTGCTGATGCAACCCAAAATAATATTGTTCCATACATTCCAAGAACATGTGCAAGTCTTCTTTTTCCAAATCCAAGTTCTGCAGTTGTGCCGATATCATAAACTGTTGTCTTTGCGATAATTGAAGCTCTTTCTCCTGTACTCAATTCCTTAACAGCATTAGCTTTAGCTTTTTTGGCATTATTAAAAAAATAAGTAACGTTTTTGTGAATAATCATTTGTATAATTGTTCCTGCTGCAATCAAAATTACCATAGCAATTATGAAGCTTTGCATTGCAAAAGGTGAGACTGTTTCAGCTAAAATTGAAAAAGGATTTGTAGATAACATAATTTTTAATTATTTATAAAGTTAGTTTGAGATTTTCTAGTCTAGTTAAATAAAGAGTTCAACTAAAACTATTGGTCAATTTTGTCATTAATAACAACTTACGGTTTACGTTTGTAATGTTGTTTATTAGGAATTACTGATCTTACCCCACCTTGGGGGTTATCAACGTCACCTTCTCTTCTTGGTATCAAGTGTATATGGCAATGCATTATAGATTGACCTGCAATTTTTCCAGCATTTGTCCCAATATTAAATCCTTTAACATTAGTATCTTTACTTAGAATTTCATTTTTAACTATTTGGATAAGATCATTGCAAGCAATCAATTCATCATTTGTCATGTCAAAATAATCTTTAATATGACGCTTAGGAATTATTAAACAGTGGTGATCAGAAACAGGATAAGAGTCGAAACTTGCATAAGCAAGATCATTTTCGTGAGCAATACCACTTTTTTTTGAATCACAGAATAAACAAGGGTTGTTAGGATCTCTCATATTTAAATTAGAGTATTATATATTTTTCTAAGTTTATTAAAGGAAACATTATTTCGACTTTTCCATTTTAATTCATCTATTTTTGATACAGATGTAACTCCCTTTCCTGATCCAATAAGAATTATTTCTTCATAATCATTAATTTGTTTAATTGATACATCTTTAAAATTAATTTTAACTTTTTTACTTATGAACTTAAGCGTGTTTCCAAAATAACAATTCTTTTTTGGAGAAAATATTTTTCCATTTTTAACAAAAACTAAATTTGAAGTACAAGTTTCTAATATTTTATTGTTAGCAACTAAAGCAATATCAAATTTAGATGAGTCAACCTTACTAAGTTTTGCTAAAATTTTTTTATAATAAAGATTTTTATAATTTGGCTCAACTCTTTTATATTTAAATAATAAAAGACTAAAATTTTTTTTAATTTTTGGTCTTTTTCTTATAGATACAGATATTAGTTTTTTATTTAAAGCAATTCTAAATAAATTATCAGGACCTTTGTAGAGTGTATTTTTTTTAATTAGATCTAAAATAATATTCTTTAAGTTTTTTTTTCTAATTGCATATTTTTTTGTAGATTTAATTAAGTTTTCAATATGTGGTTTTAACAATATTAACTTGGGAGGTTTTCCAACCATACGCATTGTTGTAAATACACCTCTGGATCCCCAAAGATCTTTAAATGCAACTTCTTTAAGATTACTTAGCTGATAAGATTTTTTTAATAAGAGTGTTACCATTTTCTGTTAAAAAAGATTCTGGATGAAATTGAAATCCGTATATTTTGTTTTGATTATCCTCAAGGCCCATTGGTATTTTTGTTTTACTACATCTCATAGTTATTTTAATAGAATTTGATTTAAATGGCTCCATTAATTTTAATGAATGATATCTTCCCACTTTGAACTCTTGATTGTTTTTAAAAATTTTACTTTGATTATTTGTTTTTATTTTAGATTGAAAACCATGGTAAATTTTTTTTTGTTGTATTATTTTGCCTCCCTCATTATGTAAAATCATTTGATATCCAAGACAAATACCAATAATTTTTTTCTTTCCTTTGTATTTTTTATAGATTTTTGAAGTAGTGGGATAATCCATTGGTGATCCGGGTCCTGGTGATAAAACAATCACATCACTTCTATCAAGTAATCTATCATTTACTTCATAATAGTTTGAGCAAATTACTTTATCAAATTTTGCAAATTGATGAACAACATTCCATGTGAAAGAGTCTTGATGATCAATTATGTAAATCATTTAAATAACTCCAATAAAGATTTTGCTTTAATATAATTTTCGTTAAATTCTTTCTTTGGAGAGCTATCTAGCACTACTCCAGACGCAGCTGAAATCTCTGATTGATTTTTATAATTTAATATAGATCTGATTATAATATTAAACTTCATATCTTGATTAAATTTAATAATTCCAAAACTCCCTGTAAAAATATTTCTACTTTCTTTTTCTTGATTATTTAAAAGTTCTAAAGTTCTAATTTTAGGACAACCAATTACAGATCCACCTGGCATCATTGCTTTAATAATATCAATCAATTTCGTATTTTTATTTAATATTCCACCGATTGAAGTCACATAATGAAAAAGATGCTTATATTCCTCGACATATTTTTTTTTAAGTATTTTTACACTTCCAGGTTTACAAATTTTTGATAAATCACTTCTTTCCATATCAACTATCATGTTGTGTTCTTTGGTTTCTTTTTCATTATTTTTAAAATACCTAAGAGCTATATTTTTATTTGATAATAATTTTTTCTTAAAGGTACCAGCTATTGGTTTGGTAATTATTTTATTTTTTTTCTTATCTATTAATGTTTCAGGAGAACAACTTACTATAGAGTAATCCTTATCTTTAATCATAAATGACTCTGGTGAAGAATTAACTCGCATTAATTTCCAAAAAAAATTAACAGGATTGATTAAAGATTTATTCTTATATTTTGTGCAAATTTTAATTTGATAAGTCTCTCCTTGTCTTATTTTTTTTGAAAATAATTCAAATATTTTTCTATATTTTGCATAAGAAATATTAATCTTGAAAGGACTTAGTATTTGAGTTTTATTAAATTGATAATTGAATGTGTGTTTTTTGATATTAGATATAACTTTAATATCCTTTCTAATTTTAATTATTGTCTCAGGTTTATAAAAAATTCCTTTATAAAAATTTATTCTTTTTTTATTTTTTAATTTAATACCAATTAAATTACATAAAATTTCATAACCAAAAAAACCAAGATATAAATCTGTTTCTTTTTTAAACTTTTTTTTCTCGATGGAATTAAGAAATTTATATATATTTTTTTTTGTTAAAATGATCTTTTTAGAAAAATCAGTATAAATATTGTATCCACCATCTACTTTATAAATTATTAAAGGCTTATCTGATTGATACAGATCCTCTAAGTAAGGGTTGAATTTAAGTTTATGCTGGCTGTGTTCTTTCAATTGCTTTCTCTACTATAGGTAAGTGTATCAGACCTGCAAATAATGATAATGCGATAGATCCGTACCATGCATAGTCAAAATTTCCATTTAATTCATAAAATACACCACCTAGATATGCTCCTAAGAAAGAACCAATTTGATGGCTTACGAAAACTATTCCATATAAAAGTCCAACGTATTTTGTGCCAAATATATGGGCCACAATTCCATTTGTTGGAGGAACTGTAGATAGCCATAAAAATCCAAAAGTAACTCCAAAGACGACAGAATTAAATATACTTGGTGGTAAAAAAATAAAATAAATAATTGAAACTCCTCTTAATAGGTAAATTGCACTTAATATTTTTTTCTTACTATACCTTGTTGCTAAATAGCCACTCGTAATCGTACCAGCCATATTAAATACACCAATTAAAGCTAGCACCATTGCTGGTGTCCAGTCAGGCAAACCTTTGTCTGCCATATAAGTTGGAATATGTGTTGCTACTAAAGCAATATGCCAACCGCAAACAAAAAAACCTAAAGTAAGATAAATAAAACTTTTATTTGCAAATGCTTCTTTTAAAGCTTCTCTTGCAGTTTGATTGTTATCTTTATTAACACCAACTGGTATTTTTGGAGTGCTAACAAATAAAGATATTACCAAGCCAATTCCTAAAAGAAGAGAAAAGTATAAAAGAGTATTTTCCCAACCTGTTTCAACTAAAGAATATCTTACAAGTAAAGGTGAAACAAAATATCCAAAAGAACCTGCGCATGTAACTATACCTGTTGCAATAGTTCTATTAGATGCTGGAAAATGCTTAGCTACAACTGATACAGGAATACCTATTGCCGTAGAACCTAACCCAATTCCTATCATTACTCCTATAGTTAAAGTAAAGTAACTTCCAGTATTAAATCCAGAATAAAAAAATAAAACTCCAACTAAATAAAAAACAAAACCAATAAATATTGCAACTGCTCCTCCATACTTATCAGTAATTACACCAAATAATGGACTAAATACTCCCCAGAGTAATAACTGCAATCCCATAGCAAATCCAAAATGAGAAATAGAAATATCTAGGTCAGTATTGAAATCAAAATAAAACAAACCAAAAGTCTGTCTTATACCTAAAGAAATTATTACTACTATCGATGCAGCTATTAGAGTAATTAAAGCTTTTTTACTTATAGTAAAATTTTCTGAGTTCATTTAAGACTTTTGAGAGCTTGTTTTATATCAGCTATAAGATCTGCTGGATCCTCTAAACCAATATGCAGTCTAACTATGTACTCGTTTTTTGCTAATTTAAGATAGCTTCTATTTCCTTGTTCTCGAACATTTTGATGTAAAGCTAAACTTTCAAAACCTCCCCAACTATAACCGTGACCAAATAATTTTAAATTATTTACAAATTTAACAACTGTTTTTTCACTTTTAGCTTTAATTCTTAAACCCATTAAACCTGAAGCACCTGAATAATATTTCTTCCACATCCTAAAATTGTAAGAATCTTTTTTGTAAGGATACAATAATTTTATATTTTTAAATTTAGATAAAAACTCTGCTACTTTTTTTGCATTTTCTCTATGTCTATCTAATCTTACATCTAAAGTTCTTAATCCTCTTGTAATTAAATAAGCATCATCAGGTCCTAATCTTAAACCTGTAACTCTTTCAGTTGCTTTAACTTTAGGAAAAACTTTTTTATTTACTGCTAGACTTCCACCCATTACATCAGAGTGACCTGAGTAATATTTTGTTGCTGAAACGATTGCCATATCAAAACCAAGTTTAATAGGTTTTAAAAAATATGGAGTTCCCCATGTATTATCAATTGCTGTTAAAATTTTATGTTTTTTTGCAATGGAGACAATCTTCCCTAAATCTTGAAAATCAAAAGTGTTACTTCCTGGGTTTTCCACAAAAATTAATTTTGTTTTTTTGGTAATTGCTTTTTCTAGTGTTTTAAGATCATGTGGATCATAAAAAGTTGTTTTAATATTAAATTCTTTTAAAAAATCTTGTGTCAAAAGTCTTGTTGGACTGTAAACTGGGTCAGCTGCAATAATTTCATCACCAGGTCTTGTAACACTGAAGATTGCAAGGAATACCGCTCCAAACCCAGTAGGTGTTAAAAAAGTAAAATAACTTTCTTCAAGTTTAGATAAAATTTGCTGCAAAATATGAGTCGTAGAAGTTCCTTGTCTGCCATAATCAAAATGTCCACCTGTTGGGTTTTTTTTTGCATTGTCTTGAGTTTTTCTAATATCTTGCATCGATTTGAAAATAATCGTTGATGCTCGTACAATTGGTGGATTAACAGACTGATTATGAAAGTCTTTCGCTGTATGTTTTAAAAATGTTTTAAAAGAATTACTCATAATAAAATTTGATATGTTTAAAAGACAATGCTATATCCCGTAAAAAACGTCAATAAATTAATAAATAGGACTAAATGAGTTATCCGAAGAAACATAGGGGTCGAAGAAAACAAGGCTCCAAAAAGAGAAGAGCAAAAAGAAAAAATAAGAAGAAGTAATTCTTTTATTCTTTAATCCAACCACCGCCAAGAACTCTATGACCATATTGGTCTTTGCTATAGAATACGCATGCCTGTCCTGGAGATATTCCATCCTCAGGATTTAATAGATGAACATTTGCAGTATTATTATCTTTTAAATCTACTTTTGCCTGAAGAAGACTACCTGTTGATCTAACTTTTACAAATATATTTTGATCAAGGTCTTTTTTGTCAGTTAATAAGTTTAAATCTTTTAAAGATATTTCTTTTTTTCCAAGGTTTTCTTTGGGTCCTACTATAATTTCATTTTTATCTGAATTTATTTTTAAAACATATAAAGCTTCTTTATCTGAAACCTTAATTCCTTTTCTTTGTCCAATTGTAAAATTAATAATACCATCATGAACACCAATTACTTTTCCATCTAAATTTTTAATGTTCCCTTTTTGAAAAGAGTCTGGTCTAAATTTTCTAATTACTGATGCATAATCTCCATTAGGCACAAAACAAATATCCTGACTATCTGGTTTATCAGCTACATTTAAATCTAGCTCTTTGGCAATTTCTCTTGTTTTATCTTTTAACATTCCACCTAATGGAAATCTTAAATAATCTAATTGCTCTCTTGTTGTGTTAAATAAAAAATAACTTTGATCTCTATTTTCATCAATTGCTCTGTACATATTATTGGTGTTGTTTGATGTAATATTTTTTACATAATGTCCTGTAACTAGTGCATCTGCTTTAAGATCTTTTGAAACTTCAAATAAATCTTTAAATTTTACTGTTTGATTACATTGAACACATGGAATTGGCGTTTCACCTTTTAAGTAACTATCAACAAAGTTATCTATTACCCCTTGCTTAAACTTATCTTGATAATACAAAATTTTATGTTCAATACCTAATTTATGAGCAACACGTTTTGCATCCATTATATCTTGACCTGAACAACATTGTTTAGATTGTGCTACTTCTTTTCCATCATCATATAGTTTAAGAGTAATACCTATAACTTTATAACCCTCGTTTTTCATAATTCCTGCTACAGTTGACGAGTCTACTCCACCAGACATTGCAACAACGACTGTTGTATCTTCAGGTTTTTTGTCAATTCCGATAGAGTTTAATTCTTTATTCATTAGGTGGTATTTATACTGATTTACAATATAAGTTAAATTAAATGATTTTAGATTATGAACCAGGTGACAAAGTCACTAATCCTGAGAATAAAGACTGGGGTATTGGACAAGTACAATCAATCATAAAAGATAAGGTTACTGTCAATTTTGAAAATGCAGGTAAGAAAGTAATAAATGCAAAAAATATAGAATTAAAAAAAATTGGTAAATAAAAGATGGACTTACAAAAAATTATTGAAGATTTAGTTGATACTTTTTTATCAGCAGGAGACTTGTCTCTTCAGCTTAGAGAAAAAGGATTAAGTAAAGAAATTAAATCTGACAATACACCAGTAAGTAATGGTGATATTGAAGTAAATAACTTCATATCTTCTCAAATATCAAAAGTAACACCTTACATCCCAATTATTTCAGAAGAAACTTCTGAAAACAAAAATAATTCTAAATTAAAAGATTTTTGGTTAGTGGATCCTATAGATGGAACCTATGATTACATAAACAATTTAGAGGAATTTACAATTAATGCAGGTTTAATTATCAACAATAAACCTGTTGCAGGTTTAATAAATGCGCCTGCAAAAAAAAGAATGTTTTATTCATTTGGAAAAGACAATTCTTTTGAGTTTACTAATAACAAAACAATAAACCTTTCTGAGTTACCATCCAAAAGAACAGAACCACTTAATTTCATTTCTTACAGCAATAAAATTAAACCTGAGATACAAAAGATTTATGATGAGCTAGGTGTAAAGGAACATACTAGAATGAAAAGTTCTTTAAAATTTTGTGTTGTTGCTGCATGTGAGTTTGATGGTTATGTTGCTGAACCTCGAGCTTATGAGTGGGATATTGCAGCAGGACATGCAATTTTAGAAAATGCAGGAGGATCTGTTAGAGACTTTGATGGTAATGAAATTTTATATGGTAAGAAAGATTTAAAAAATCCAAGTATAATTTTGAAAAGTAAAAATATAATTTAATGGATGAGCAATTAAGAATTATTTTAATTATAATAGTGTCTGTCTCAATTTTTGGATTACTAGTTTTTGTTTTTGTTAAAAATTATATTAGAAATAAAATAAATCATCTTGTTGATGAAGAGAAAAAAAGAAAATTAAAGTAATTTAATTATCTTTTCATATTCATTTTTATCAATATCCATTACTTTTTTTGATGTTTCAAAATCAAATCCGTTTCTTGCTAGTAAAGAAATATCTTTTTTATAAAACAAAGCTCTATTATCCTCTGCTCTTGAAGGTCCTATTCTCTTTTTTTTACATAATTTTATAGCTGAAAAAAAATCCTGATCAGAATTATCTTCCTTTATTTTATCAACTGTATCTTTGATAAAACCATCATCAATTCCTTTGCCCATTAAATAATTTCTAATTTTATTTATAGAATTTCCTCTTTGGATCATGCTCTTTGCTTTACTTTCTGAATAAAATTTATCGTTAATAAATTTATTTTTTTCTAGATCAGACAAAACAATATCGATTAATTTATTCACATCTTTTTTTCGAGAGTCTGTTGCAGAGAGTTTCATATATTTTTTTAATAAATATGTTTTAAGCTGTTGTTTAGAAGGTGCATATTTTTCAACATACGCAAATGCAAAATTCCTCATTTCATCAACAGTAACTTGAAGTGTTTTTCTCTTATTTCTTATAGGAATCATCGTTAGATTTTATATAATATAAATATGATCGAACAAATTTATAACTATTTCACAATTGATGTGCTTTATATGTGGATCAATTTAGGAGTTATACCTTTTTGGTTTATCTTAATTGTATTTCCACAGTCTCACTTAAGTAGATATATAGTAACTACTATATTTCCATTTCTATTATTAGGCGGGGTTTATATTTACATTTTATACAGATCTTTCATTGTTGGTTATGACTTTGATGCTAATTTTAGTTTGTATCTTGGCCTAGTCGAGTTATCTCGATTGTTTGAGGATAATTTATACCTAACTCTTTTCTGGACTCATTTTATAGCTATAAATTTATTTGTTGGTGGATGGATGGTGAAAGACTCTCAAAAATACTACGTAAATAAAGTATTAATGTCGGTTCCTTTAATAGTTACTTACTTAATTGGTCCTATTGGTTTATTTATTTATTGGATAATTAGAATTTTTTACGCCAAAAAACTAAATCTATATGAGTAATCATATAGATTTTTACTTCGATATTATTAGTCCTTACGCTTACATCGCATATAAAAAAATTTTAAAAATTAATAATGTTAATTTTAAATTGAAGCCAATATTATTAGGTGGTCTTCATAACTTAGCAGGTATTACTGCCCCTGCATTTAACAAATATAAAATGAAAAATATGCAAAATGATTGTGAGCTTGTTGCAAAAAAAAACAACATTAATTTCAAATGGAATTCTAAATTTCCAATTAACTCTTTGCATATAATGAGAGGTTATCTTTGTGTTGATGTTAATGAAAAGGAACAGTATTTAAAAAGTTTTTTTGATGCTTATTGGAAAGAAGATCAAGATTTATCTAATGAAGAAAATATCAAAATAATATTAAAAAAATTAAAAATTAATGAAAATGATTTTTTTAATTCGATTAGTAACCAAGATATTAAAGATAAATTAAAACAATTAACACAGGAAGCTTTTGAAAAAGAAGTATTTGGAGCTCCAACTTTTATAGTAAATAATAAAGTTTTTTGGGGACAAGACCGTCTAGAATATGCTTTAGATGAAATTAAAAATATTTAAACTATTTTAAAATTACTATTGCTAATAGATCCAAAACCACCTTCAATGTGAGAGATGTTTTTAAATCCTTTTTCAGTTAAAGACTTTACTGACATTTCAGATCTAATTCCTCCAGCACAAAATAAGACTACCTCTTTGTCTTTATCAATTTGGCCATCCTTAAAAATTTCACTATTAGGATCAAGAAGAGCTTCTAAATTTCCCATAGGTATATGGTTGGCTCCTTCAACTCTTCCCGTAAGTTCTAATTCATTTAATTCTCTAATATCAATTAAATTGCATTTGTTTTCTTGAACCATTTTATAAGCTTCATCAGCATTTATAGTTTTAATTTCACTCATAGGATCAATAAATAAAGTTTGAATTGATTTAACTGTTATTATTAATTATTTCTAACTTATGAAGGTTCAAAATAAAACAATTAAATCAAATTTTTTAAAAAAACTGTTTATTAAAATTTGTAGAATTTTTGACTTTGAAATTATTGATCAAGGTAATTTAACACTTCCTGTTAGTAACAAAAAAGACATAAAAAACCTCTCTAATATAGGCAAAGAGTCTTTAATCATTCCGATGGGTAGAATTAAGATTACACGGTCAGTTAAATCTTTAGATATAATTTTAAGAACATGTGCCTCAGTAAATATGTTGTCACAATCCAAAAAAAGAGTTTTTAAAAAAAATAAATCTGAATATTCTTTAAAAACATTAGTTTCGATTATTAACTCAATTAATAATAATAAAAAAATATTTAAAAAGATTAAACTAAAATTGACAATTATTGATCACAATAGTGACAAAGCTATCATTAAAAAATTTGAAAAAATTTTAAATAATCAATTTTTTGAAAGTGAAATAATTCAACTGGATATAAATAAGTATAAAAGGAATATTAAAAAAATAAATCAACAGGGAAAAATTGTTACTAATAATCAAATTTCAAATATGTCTAATATAAATCAATCTTTAAATTTGGGCAAAAATTGTGAAGATTTAGTATATTTTGTAGAAGATGATTATATTCACAAACCCGATGCTATTGAAGAAATGATATATGCTTACGAAAGAATATCTACTCAACTAGGTACTGAACTTATAATGTGCCCAGCAGATTACCCCTATTTATATAACAAGATGGAGAATTCAAATATTTTGTTAGGAAACAAATATCATTGGCGTAAAATTAACGAAACTTTATGTACATTCCTTACTAGTAAAAAAATAATTAATAAACATTTCAAAAAATTTGTTAGTGCATGCGAGTTTGAACATTATCCTTTTGAAAAACCTTTTCATGATATATATAAAAAGGAACTTTGCATTAGTCCTATGCCAGCAATAGCTGTACATTTTACTAATATTAATTCAATTTATGGTTTATCACCGTTAATAGATTATAAAAAATTATGGGAAAAAAATAAATTATGACATTAAAAATAAACTCAAAAGCTCCAACATTTGTAATACCATCAACTTCAAAAGATATATATTCTTTAAAAGACTCACTTGGAAAATATGTAATTTTATATTTTTATCCAAAAGATGACACACCTGGATGTACAATTGAAACTAATGACTTCAATAAATTGTTAGCAAAATTTAAAAAACTAGAGTGTGAAGTATACGGGATTTCAAAAGACAGCTTAAAAAGTCACGATAAATTTAGAGATAAATACAAAATCAAATTTGATTTACTTGCAGATGAAGAGATTAAAGTATTAAAAAAATACAAAGTCTGGGGTAAGAAAAAATTTATGGGACGTGAATTTATGGGAATAAATAGAACAACTTTTTTAATTGATAAAAAAGGTAAAATCCTAAAAATCTGGGAAAACGTTAAAGTAAAAGATCACGCCAAAGAAGTCCTAGAAACATTAAAAGATATTTCAAAATAAAAAAAGGCTCCTTATTTCTAAGGAGCCTTTAATTGTTAGATATTGAGAGATATTTTAGTCCCTTATTGCGTAGGCTTTGACGCCAACTTCTGCAACATCAGTTCCAAGTTTTTCAGCTTGAGAACTAATTCTAAGACCAATTGTTTGTTTTAGAACTTTAAATGTGATGTAAGAAAGTATGAAACTAAATGCACATACTGCAATCACACCTGTTAACTGAGTTCCAAAATTTGTATCTGAGTTACTTAAAGGCACAACCAAAGTTCCAAAAATTCCAGCAAATAAATGAACAGGAATTGCACCTACAACATCATCAATTTTTTTACTTTCTAAAAACTTTGTACCAAAGTACATGATGATTGATCCAACAGCTCCAATAGCAATTGCAAGCACTGGACTTGGAGTTAAAGGTTCAGCAGTAATTGCAACTAAACCAGCTAATGCTCCGTTAAGCATCATTACGATATCTGTTTTACCACCTAATAATCTTGTAACGACTGCAGCAGTAACAGTACCAGCAGCTCCCGCTAAGTGAGTGTTAACCGCAATTTTACTAATCGCATTAACATCATCGAACGTTCCCATTGCAAGTTGACTAAAACCATTAAATCCAAACCAGCCAAACCATAATAAGAAAGTTCCTAATGTGACAAGTGGAATTGAAGATGCTGCAAAAGGTACCAAAGATTTTGTTTCACCTTTTTTATTAAATCTTCCTTCTCTTGCTCCTAATAATATTACACCAGCTAAAGCAGCTGCTCCACCACATGCGTGAACTAAAGTTGAACCAGCAAAATCAGAGAATCCTGAAGTTGCTAACCAACCTCCACCCCACTGCCATCCCATTGAAATAGGATAAATGATACCAGCCATGATTGCTGCAAAAATAAAAAATGGCCAAATTTTAATTCTTTCTGCTACAGCACCAGATACAATTGATGCAGTTGCACATACAAACATTGTTTGGAAAAACCAATCAGAATAATCTGAATATCCTGTTGAGAGTTCAGAAGCATCACTCCACATTGAAAATGATCCAATAAACCCACCTTCAGGAATTCCGTAAGCTAAATTGTAACCACAGAAAAAAAATATTAATGAACAAATTGCAAACTTACCTATATTCTTTGCTGCAATTGTTGAAACACTTTTAGTTGTCACCAGTCCACTCTCAAGCATACAAAAACCTGCTGCCATGAATGCAACTAAAACACCACCAAGATAAAATCCTAATGAATTGAAAATATATTGTCCTTCAGCTGACATTGTTGTTTCTGCTGAAGCTAAATTAATAAAGCTTAAAAATATTAATAAGCTTAATGATATTTTTTTTAAATGATTAATCATTATCTCTCCTTTTTTTGATCTTGTCGTTTTATTAAACATTAAAATTTTAAGTACTGCTGATAGGTCAAAAGAGTTATGAGAAATAAGCATATGTGTAAAAAAAAGGCCCCATTTCTGGGGCCTTTGGTTATTAACTAACTAGAGAGAGATATAAGTTAATTCTTTGTTTAGAGGCTCTTCAATGAGATAACGACATGGAGATCGAAGAGCCTCTATATTGCATGCAATTAGTCACGTATTGCGTAAGCAATTACACCTGTTTCAGTAACGTCTGTACCTTTAGTTTCAGCCTCTTTACTTAATCTGATTCCAAACGTACCTTTCATTATTGACCATACGATGTAAGACACAGCAAACACAAAAATGTTAATTGAAAGTACACCAATTAATTGTGCACTGAACGATGCATCAGCGTTTGTTAATGGCACTGCAAGTGTTCCCCAAATTCCAGCAAATAAGTGAGCTGGGATTGCACCCACAACATCATCAAGTTTAAAGCTAAATAATAATTTAGTTCCAAACACTACGATTAATCCACCAACAGCTCCAATTAAAATTGCTGCAAATGGAGATGGTGCTAATGGTTCTGCAGTGATTGCTACTAGACCACCAATTGCTCCGTTTAACATTTGAATAACATCTGTTTTACCGTACATTAATCTTGTAATGATACCAGCGGCCATTACTCCACCACAAGCTGCAAGATTTGTATTGATAAATATTGATGAGATCGCAACTGCATCATCAAAAGTACCCAATGCTAATTGTGAACCACCGTTAAATCCAAACCAACCTAACCATAGGATAAATACACCTATTGTTACTAATGGAATTGAAGAAGCAGCAAAAGGTTGTAACGCTTTTGGTTGACCTTTACTGTCAAATCTTCCACTTCTAGCACCTAACAACATGATACCTGCTAAAGCAGCTGCACCACCAGTTGAGTGTACTAAAGTTGAACCTGCGAAATCAGAGAAGCCTAGTTCTGCTAACCAGCCTCCGCCCCACTGCCAACCCATTACGATTGGATAAATAACTCCAGCTAATAAAGCTGCAAATAAGAAAAACGGCCATAACTTGATTCTTTCAGCCATAGCACCTGAACAAATTGAAACTGTTGTTGCACAGAATACCATTTGGAAGAACCAGTCTGAACCATCTGAATAACCAGTGTCAATTGCACTTGCATCTGACCATGGAACAAACGATCCAATGTATCCGCCTTCTGGAATACCATAAGCTAGGTTGTAACCAACTAGCCAAAACATAATCCCAGCAATTGCATACAAACCAATATTCTTTGCACAAATCACTGAAACACTTCTTGAAGTTACCATTCCAGATTCTAACATTGCAAAACCTGCTGCCATGAACATGACAAGGAAACCACAAATTAAAAATAGTAGAGTGTTAAATATAAACCCCACTTCAGCAGAAACAGTTGTCTCTGCCATACCCGCACTACTCATGTTTAGTAAAAATACTAAACTTAGTAATGGTGCAGACATTCTCTTTATTATTTTAGTCATAAGACCTCCACTTGTTAAAGTGGTGGTTTATAAATTTAAAAAAATTAAAAACTAACGCTGATTAGGAAAATTGGGTATGCAGTTTTTGCATATAGTAACAGCCCTAAACGTGTTTTTACATTACGTTAGGGCTGTTAAAAAAATATTATCTATTGAATACTTCTTTTAAAGCTTTCGCTGGTAAGAATTTTACTTTCTGAGAAGCAGCGATTTGAATCTGCTCACCAGTTCTAGGGTTTCTTCCAACTCTAGCTTTTCTTTTAGCTACTTTGTACGTACCAAATCCAGCGATTTTCACTGAATCATCACCTTTTAGTGCATCTAAAATAGTGTTGGTAATTGTATCAAAAGTTCGCTCAGCATCTGCTTTGCTCAAGTTTAATGAGCCAGAAAGCTTTGCTACTAGTTGTTTTTTGTTCATTTTAGCTCCGGTTTTGTTGGTTAATATTGATACTTGTCATAAACGTTGATAAATCAAGCTTTTTTTTAGTGTCTTTATTAAATGAACACACCATATATTGTTAAAAATTAAATAAATGTTGATTTTATTGATCTTTTTAACAATTTAGAAAATTAAATTATCTAAATAAACCAAGGTCTTTTAAGTCATTAAAGGTGGTGAAAAACATCAATGATAGCAACAAAAACAATCCGATTCGAAAAAAGCCTTCTTGTGTTTTTTGAGACAAAGGCCTCCCTAAAACCTTTTCAAATGCATAAAACATTAAGTGTCCACCATCTAACATTGGTATCGGAAACAGGTTAATTAAGCCTAAACTTATTGAAATATAAGCCATCATACTAATAAAAGCTAACACTCCAAAGGTTGCAACTTGCCCTGATATCTTTGCAATCCTTATAGGGCCACCAAGTTGCGAAGTGTCTGCTTTACCCATGATCATTCCACCTATGTATTTTAATGAAGAAACACTTACGAAATAGACTTCGTTTGCTGCATGATACAATGCTTGTGCTGGTCCTAATTTGACATGATTAATTTTATCATTGTAAGCGCTTAATTTTATACCAACCATTCTTTTATTAATTTTATTTCCTAAGCCATCCTCACCTTCAACAATATTAGGTTTTACTTTTAAAATTAATTCTTCGTATGAACGCTTAACTTTAAAATCTATAAAGTCTGACGTTGACATTGTGATATACTTTGAGACTTCCATGATGCTTTTAACTTCATTGCCATCAATTTCTAAAATAATATCTTGGTTTTTTAAGCCTCCAACCATTGCAGGGCTATCTTTTTGAACTTCACTGATTACAGCTGGAGTAAAATCTTTTCCAACGAAAGTATAAATACAAAAGAAGATTGCTAATGCTAACAAAAAGTTGGCTAAAGGTCCGCCAAATACAATTAACACTCTTTGATATAAAGGTTTTAAAATAAATAATTTATCTCGTTCCTCTTCATTATATTTTTCTAAAATTTCCTCATGATCTGCTTGTGAATAAACATTACGATCTCCAAAAAATTTAACATATCCACCTAATGGTATTGCGCATACTTTCCATCTAGTTCCATGTTTATCATTCCAACCAAATAATTCTTTACCAAATCCAATAGAAAAATCAGTAACCCCTACTCCATATTTTCTAGCAAAATAATAGTGTCCATATTCGTGTATAAATACAACTACTAAAATAAGAATTAAAAATGGGATTATATAACTAAGCATATCTTTATATTTTAGATGAATATATAATCATTAACAACCTAACATTAATAAGTAATACTGACGCTTTTTATCGTGAGTTTTAAATATATACTATTTTTTATTTTTAAAATTATAATACAAAGAAAGCAATATCAGACCTACAAGAACAATTCCTACAAATATCCTTAAGTATTGATTAAAAAATATATCTATAAACTCAATCATTAAATATTAAACTTATCCTTAATTCTATAAAACCATACTGCTAATTTAAAATAAAATACTCTAAATTGTGGGAAAATAAATTTCTTAGGAAAACCTTTATAAATTGTTGAAATATCTAAATCTTTACTATTTGATGAAAAAACCAGCTTAGATAATTGTTTTCCAGCCCATGGTGCAGCACTTACTCCTACACCACTGTAACCAAATCCATAATAAATCTCTTCATCATCTATTTTACCTATTGAAGGTGTAAGCTTTTGAGATAATGCAATTAAACCTCTCCAATTATAATCAATTGTAACATTGCTCCATTTAGGAAAAATATTTTTTAAAAATTTTTCCATATCATTAGCTCTATTTTGATTTGATTGATCACTTCCTTCAAAATCACCTCTTGTTCCAAATAAAATTCGATTATCAGGTAACTTTCTATAATAATATAAAAGGTTTTTGGAATTAGCTATTGGAGCATAAGTATTAAAGTTATGTAAACTAAGCTCTTCATTAGTAAGTGGTCTTGTTACAATAATATTTGATATAACAGGTAAAACTCTTCCATCCATTTCAGGAATTAATCCTTCTTGATAAAATCCATTGGTTGCAACTACAATTTTTTTTGTTTTTATTAAACCTTCATTGGTTCTTAAAAGATAAGAGCCATTTTCTTTTTCAATTTTTTCAACTTTTGTGTGCTCAAAGATTTTTAATTTTTTAGACAAAGCATGTTTTGCAAGGCCGTTTACAAATTTTAAAGGATTGATTGCAAATCCAGGTTTATATGAAAAAGCTCCAAATTGCTCAGTTCCCCCATGACCTACTTCATCAAATTCCTCTTTTGAATATACTTTAGTCTCTATACCAAATTCAGATTTATATACTTCAGCTTGTTCTTTAATTTGATCAAATTTATTTTTATGATGAGCTACAACAAAGTTATTTTCACCAGTTACATCACAATCAATATTATAATTATCAATTAATTCTTTAGTGTAATTAGCTCCCTCAACAGAATTTTTAAAAAATTTTCTAGTCTCCTCTGCTCCATAAACAGATTGCATTTTTTTATAAGACATCTTGCTTGGAGGTAGACAGCAAAATCCTGCATTACGAGAAGAAGCACCCCAACCTACTTTCCCGGCTTCAACTAAAACTACATCTAAATTATAATTTTCAATTAAGTTAATTGCACAAAGTAAACCAGTATAACCAGAGCCTATGACTACTATTTCTGAACTAATATCTTTTTGAAGTTTATCTAAATTTAAATTCTCACTTGAGGTTGCTTCCCAGTAACTAGGAACAGGTTTGTTGAACTGATAGATATCTGAATGATAAATATTACTCATTAATTAATATTAGGTTAACACAACCCTTATTTATCTAAATAATAATTTACTTAAATTTTATGAGTTAAAATTTCTTATTTTTGGTAAATTAGAAGTAATTTCTCCTCAAGATATTTAGTGATCTCTAAACATCAACAATCATTGTATCTTTAGATCCTCCACCCTGCGAACTGTTTACAATGGTACTTCCTTTTCTTAAGGCAACTCTGGTTAAACCACCAGATGTTACGTAAGTAGATTTGCCACTCAACACAAAAGGTCTTAGATCAACATGTCTTGGCTCTATATTGTTTTCGGTAATCGTGGGCAGAGTTGATAAAATTTCTAAAGGTTGTGCGATAAACTCTCTTGGTTTACGTTTTATCTTTTCTATCATTTCATTTTTTTCTTTTTTTGAAGCTTTTGCACCGATTAAAATACCATATCCACCAGACGCATTAGCTGGTTTAACTACTAATTTCGATATATTTTCAATAACATAATCTCTATCTTTTTTCTCATGACACAAAAAAGTTTCAACTTGATTTAACTTAGGTTGCTCGCCTAGATAATAAACAATCATTTTATTTACATAAGAGTAAATAGCTTTATCATCTGCTATTCCTGTTCCAATTCCATTTACTATGCCAACGTTTCCCTTCTTCCAACACTTAAAAAGTCCAGGAACTCCAATAAGTGACTCTTTGTAGAATACTTTGGGATCTAAAAAGTTATCATCCAATCTTCTATAAATACAATCTACTTTAAGTTTACCTTTAACAGTTTTCATATACACAGTGTCATTTTCCACAAACAAATCTTTCCCTTCAACAAGAGCTATTCCCATTTGTTCAGCTAAAAAAGAATGTTCAAAATAAGCTGAGTTATAAATGCCAGGGGTAAGTACAACCATGTGAGGATTAGAAGTTTTTTTTGGAATGCATTCCTCCATGCAGTGGTATAATTTATTAGCATATTGATGTATTGAAGAAACTTTGTATCTCGTAAATAACTCTGGAAAAACATCCCTCATAACCATCCTGTTTTCAAGCATATAAGATACACCTGATGGCACTCTTAAATTATCTTCCAAAACCAAATATTCACCATTTTTATTTCTAATTAGATCAATTCCAGAAATGTTTGACCAAGCTTTGTACTTTGGAGAAAAACCATCACATTCTTTAACATAATATGGCGAGTTAAAAACTAATTCTCTAGGAACTACATTATCCTTAAAAATTTTTTTTTTATTATAAACATCATCGATGAACAAATTAAGTGCTTTCACCCTTTGTGATAATCCCTTTGAAATTTTGTTCCAAACAGATTTAGGAATTATTCTAGGAATTATATCTAGAGGCCATTTTTTTTCTTCTGCTCTATTATTAGCTGCATAAACTCTAAAATTAATTCCTCTTGCACTAATGGTACTTTGACAATTTTTTTCAATTTCTTGTAATTTTTTTTTGCCATTCTTTTCTAAAATACCAGAGATAATTTTAGCGTGTTTTCTTAATTTATCTTCATTAGAGATGTAGCCATCATAAGAAGATTTTGAGTCATAATTTTTCCAGAATTGGGTAGCCATAATTTTGATATTTTAATCAATATACAAATTAGACAAATGCAAATAAGGAAATACAGTTATGCTAAAAATAGTTTGTAAAAATGTTTATTTTTAAATATCAACTCATCCTATGACATATTGTATAGGTATTAAAACTAATGATGGTCTTGTTTTTGCATCAGATTCAAGAACTAATGCGGGTCTAGATAATGTAAATATATACTCAAAAATGATAACCCATGATGTTGGTGACAGGACTATTGTAATAGTAACTTCTGGAAATTTAGGTACTTCTCAAGCAGTTTACAAATCAATTGAGAAAGATTTAAAAAGCTCAACTGGAATAATGAACTTGAACACATGTTCTGATTTCGAACAAATAGCTTCCTATATTGGTTCACTAAATATTGAGCATTCTTCACCTCAAGGAATTAATACAGATAATGTCTTACTTGGTTCAACATTTATAGTAGGTGGACAAATTAAAGGTCAACAACACGAACTATATTTAATATATCCACAAGGAAATTATATAAGACCTTCAGACAGTAAACCCTATCTTGTAATTGGAGAAGTAAAATATGGTAAACCAATATTAGATAGAGTAATCAAACCAAATGTATCTATTGGAGACGCATCACGTTGTGCATTAATTTCAATGGACTCAACCTTAAAAAGTGATTTAACCGTAGGTCCGCCAATAGATTTTGCTGTACACAAAAAAGATGCTGAAAGATTAGCGTCACTTGAGTGTTTAAACCTTTCTGACGAAAATTATTCAAAGGTTTGCAACCAGTGGTCAGAGGGAATATTTAAAGTTTTCGACTCATTTCCCAGATTTGATTGGGAGAAATAAAATTATTTTACTTTCCAATCCGTCTGAAATGTAACACAGTTTACTTAAATTTATCCTCCCAGAATAGAACTCTATCGTCTGTTTTTTCTATTAAGTCCTTACAAAATATTCCGTATTTATCTAAAACTTTTGAAAAATTTTTATAATCTTCACCCATCTCTTTTTTCATACTTTCAAAGGATGTTTTAACTCTATTTCTCATAGTATCTGTATTCATACCTAATTGCTGACCAATCATAAAAACAGATTCTAATGATAAATCTGCTGATTTATTAAGTCCTTCTATAGTTTCATCCTTAGCACTGCCACTTTTTTTAAAACCTTCTTCAGATAACAAGTAATAACTATAACAAGTCGTGAAATCTCCTTGCAGGTTATTAAACACAAAAGTTTGTTGATCATCAGCATTAGCACTCATGCCGAAGAAGCTTAAAAATATTATTGATAGTAGTTTTTTCATTTTTTGTATTTTTAAATTTTAATTGAAAGCATCCATATACCAACCAAAAATAAAGACAATGAGAAGATTTTGTTTAATATTTTTGAATATTTTTCATTTCTAAATTTTGCACCTAGTAAGTCACCAAATAATGTCCACAGAGTAAATGACACGCAGTTATTAACTGTAAAAATTGTACTGATTAAAATTATTCTCATTAAATTTTGAGAACCGTCTAAAAAGATTGTGAACATTAAAGAAATTATCACATAAGCTTTTGGGTTAAATACTAAAAGTATAACTCCATCAACAAAAGTACATTTTAAATTTTGATTGTTGTTTTCATATGTGCTTGCCTTGAAAAATTTATAGGCAAGATAGATTACATATAATGATCCAATTATCTGAATGTATTGATATTGATCATTAATAAATGAAAAAAATATATTAAAACCAAAACCTATAAGAAAAGTAACTATAATCGTTGCAAGATGATAACCAAAATTTGCTGATAAAGTTTTAGCAAAACCAAATCTAGCTCCATTAGCTGCAAAGAACATGTTCCCAGGTCCTGGACTAAAAGCCAGAGGAAATAAAAAAATTATTAAAGCTACTATTTCAATTAAAGTCATATTTTAGTAAGTGATTAAATTTATACTATTCTTTAATTCAGGCCTTTTTATTTTTTTTATACATTCTCATCCACTTTTCAAAGATCAGAATTGCATCATCC
>CACCRN010000006.1 GCA_902548405.1 uncultured Pelagibacteraceae bacterium
GAGCTTTCAATTACATTAACCACTGCACATGTTTTCATTTTATTTTTATTACAAAGATCCAAAGCTGCATAAGTGTCTGCAGTTTCTCCAGACTGAGAAACAAAAATATATAAACTATCCTTTTTAAATCTATTTTTTCTATATCTAAACTCTGAAGCTATATCGATATTAACATCTAAAGAAGTTAATTCTTCAAACCAATATTTTGCCATTAAACAAGAATGATAAGCAGTACCACAACCAATTAAAGTAACTGATTTAATTTGATTGATTTTCCATGGAAAATTAAAAATATTTATATCATTATTTACATTATCTAAATATTCTTTAATTCCAGTTTTTAATGTTACAGGCTGCTCCTCTATTTCTTTGGCCATGAAATGTTTAAAGTCACCTTTGTCATAATTTGACTCATTAGATGATAATTTTAAAATTTTTTTATTAATTTTTTTTCCCTTTTGATTGTAAAAATGAACTTGATCTTTTTTAACAATACAAAATTCTCCATCATCAAGATAAGTAATTTTATTTGTCATGGATTTTAAAGCATAAGAGTCTGACCCTAGGTAATTTTCATTAGGACCATAACCGACAGCTAGTGGTGACCCTCTTCTTGCACCTACAATTAAATCTGGAATATCTTTAAAAATTATACCTAATGCAAAACTTCCATGAAGTTGTTTTAAAGTTTTAGTTATTGCCTCTTCCAGTTCCATAGTTTTTAAATTTTCTGTAATTAAATGGACTATTACCTCAGTATCAGTTTGAGATTTGAAAGTATGACCTTTATTAATTAAATGTTTTTTTAAAATTGTTGAGTTCTCTATTATTCCATTATGGACGACAGAAACGTTATCTGATGAGTGTGGGTGAGCATTAATACTATTTGGAATTCCATGAGTAGCCCATCTTACATGGCCTATCCCAATATTTCCTTTTAAAGATTTAAGATCAAAGTTTTGTTCTAAATTATCAACTCTTCCTTCGGATTTTACTTCATTGATTTCACCATCAAATAAAGTTGCAACCCCAGCAGAGTCGTAACCTCTATATTCTAGTTTTTTTAAAGAATTTATAATGTTTGCAGAAACAGATTTGTTACTGGATATTCCTATAATTCCGCACATAATTTATTTTGTTTTTCTTTTATAATTTTTAATTTCCACTTGTACAGATCTAGTTAGTGCTAAAGATTTTTTTTTAACATTTTTTGTTATTACAGATCCTGCACCAACTATACTTTCTTTATCAATTTTTATAGGTGCTACTAAAGATGAATTTGACCCTATGAATACTTTATCTTCAATTACCGTCTTGTTTTTTTTTACACCATCATAATTACAAGTAATTGTTCCAGCACCAACATTAACCATCTTGCCAATATTACAATCTCCGACATAAGATAAATGATTAATTTTTGATTTATTTCCAACAGTTGATTTTTTAATCTCTACAAAGTTACCTACTTTTGAACCTTCTTTAAGAATTGTATTAGGTCTAATTCTTGCATAAGGACCTATCTCAACTTTATTTTCTACCTTACAAGTTTCAAGATGCGAAAAAGATTTAATAACAACATTATTTCCTATTTTAACTTTAGAACCAATTACCACATATGGTTCAATAGTAACCCCTTTTCCAATTTTGGTATCATTTGAAAAAAAAACAGTTTCAGGACCTGTCATTTTAACTCCAGCTTTTAAAAACTTATTTCGAAGTTTATTCTGATTATTTTTTTGCTTTGCATGTTTCATCTGGATTTTCTTTACATTAAGTATATATGTTTATTAATTCACAAATTATTTCTTTAAAATACTTTTAATATGAAACAAAAATTTACAGTATTGTTTGATTTAGATGGAACTTTAATAGATACAGCGCCTGATTTAATAACAGCGCACAACCATGTAATGAAAAAATTTGGTTATCCAACAAAAACATTAGGTGAATTAAAAAATGCAGTTGGTAAAGGTGCGAAAGCTATGATGGCAAAAGCTAACGGTCAATGGAAATGGTTTGATGAAAAAATTCAAAACGAAATGACTGATGAATTTTTGTCTTTTTATGGAAAAAATATTTATAACAAAAGTACTTTAATAAATGGAGTAAAAGAGTTTTTAAATTGGTGTAAGAACGAAAAAATCTCTATGGCTGTTTGCACCAACAAAACTGAGCATCTTGCTGTTGATCTTTTAAAAAAAATTGGAATTTATGATTATTTTGAATATGTGGCAGGATATAATACATTTGATTATTGTAAGCCTGATCCTAGACACTTAACGACAGTGATAGAAATACTGGATGGAGATTTAAAAAAATCAATTATGATTGGAGATAGTGAAACTGATGCAAACTCTGCGAAAGCAGCAGATATTCCAATGATATTGTTAAAATATGGATATACTGAAAAAAGATCTGATGAAATCTACCATAATCACTTGATAAAAGATTTTGTTGGAATTGAAAAAATCATATCTGAATATCTTTAATATTGATTAATTTATTTTAGCTATTAAAACAAAATTACTTATAAGGAGTTAATTTGTTACTACATACAGTTAAAGTTTTTCCATCTAAAATTCATTTACCTAAGAAAAAACAACTTGCCTGGAAAATTGCAGAAATTGCAAGTGATAACGCTAAACTAAACAAAGCAGCAGTTGAAATGGTAATAAACAGAATTATTGATAATGCTTCAGTTGCTATTGCTTCTTTAAATAGAAAGCCTGTTATTTCATCAAGAGAGATGGCTTTAAAGCATTCAAGAAAAAATGGAGCAACTCTTTTTGGAGTTAACTCAAAACTAAAATTTGATTGTGAATGGGCAGCTTGGTCAAATGGAACCGCTGTGAGAGAACTTGATTTTCATGATACTTTTTTAGCTGCAGATTACAGTCACCCTGGTGATAATATTCCCCCACTTTTAAGTGTAGCCCAACAAAATAAAAAGAGTGGATTAGATTTGTTAAGAGGTATTATTACAGCATACGAAGTTCAAGTAAATTTAGTTAAAGGGATTTGTTTACATAAACATAAAGTAGATCACATTGCTCACCTTGGTCCAAGTGTTGCTGCAGGATTAGGATCAATGTTAAAATTAAATACTGAAACAATTTACCAAGCAGTTCAGCAAGCACTACACACAACTATTTCTACAAGGCAATCTAGAAAAGGAGAGATATCTAGTTGGAAAGCATATGCACCTGCACATGCTGGGAAACTAGCAATAGAAGCTGTTGATAGAGTTATGAGAGGTGAAGGGGCCCCAAGTCCAATTTATGAAGGTGAAGATAGCGTAATTGCAAGGATACTTGATGGAAAAAAAGCAAAATATAAGGTTCCATTACCTAAAAAAGGAGAAAGTAAAAAAGCTATATTAGAAACTTATACAAAAGAATATTCTGCAGAGTATCAATCTCAGGCTTTAATAGATCTTGCAAAAAAATTAAAAACTAAAATACCAAATTTAAATAAAATTAAAAAAATTGATATTTATACAAGTCATCACACACATTATGTAATTGGAACTGGTGCAAATGATCCACAAAAAATGGATCCAAATGCAAGTAGAGAAACATTGGATCACTCTATAATGTATATTTTTGCAGTTGCTCTAGAGGATGGAGATTGGCATCATGTAAAATCTTATACAAAATCAAGAGCTAATAAAAAAAGTACTATTAAGATATGGAATTCAATAACAACCTATGAAGATAAAAAATGGACAAAAAAATATCACGATCCAGATCCAAAAAAGAAATCTTTTGGTGCAAAAGTTGTTGTTACATTGAACAGTGGCAAGAAAATTATTGAAGAACTAGACAAAGCTGATGCTCACCCATATGGGGCAAGACCATTTAAAAGAGAGAATTATATAAATAAGTTTTTAACTCTAACAGATGGTATTTTGGATAAAAAAGAGAGTGATCGTTTTTTAAAAAATGTTCAAAATTTAAAAAATTTAAAAACAGGTCAATTAGATAGATTAAATATTGAAATCAAAAAAAATAAATTAAAAAGAAATTTGAAAAAAGGAATTTTTTAATGCACTTTGTCGAAAAAGAGCCAAGCCAAAAGAGAATAGATTTTGACCAAAAACTTAAATCAAATAAGATTCTAAGAGTTCCTGGTGCTTACAATCCTCTAACAGCGAAATTAATTGAGGAAATTGGTTATGATGCTGTTTACGTATCAGGTGGTGTTATGGCTAATGATCTTGGTTTTCCAGATATTGGTTTAACAACCCTTCAAGATGTGAGTACCAGATCATATTTAATATCAAGGGTAACAAATCTTCCAACAATTGTTGATATAGATACGGGATTTAAATCTTGTAAAGAAACTATAGAAACTTTTGAAGAGTTTGGGTTAACTGGTGTTCATTTGGAAGATCAAATTGAGAGAAAAAGATGCGGACATCTAGATAATAAAGAACTTGTTTCTACAGAGGCCATGGTTTCAAAAATAAAAGAATGTGTAGCCGCAAAAAAAGATCAAAATTTTAAAATTATAGCACGCTCAGATGCAAAAAGTGTTGAAGGAATTGATAAAATGATTGATAGATGTAAAGCTTATATAGATGCTGGAGCAGAAATTATATTTCCTGAAGCTTTGCATGACGAAAAAGATTTTGAAAAAGTAAGAAAAGAACTTTCATGTTATTTGCTAGCTAATATGACAGAATTTGGAAAATCCAAATTATTAAATTATAAGGAGTTAGAAAACCTTGGCTATAATATTGTTATATATCCAGTGACTACACAAAGACTAGCTATGAAAAACGTTGAAGATGGATTAAGAGACATTTATGCAAATGGACATCAAAATAATATAATAGATAAGATGCAGACTAGAAAAAGACTGTATGAATTAGTGGAATACGAAAAATACAATTCTTTAGATGAAAAAATTTATAATTTTACTACAGAAGGACATGAATAATGAGCGATGATATTAAAAAAGGTTTACTTGGAATTGTTGTAGATGAAACTGAAGTTTCAAAAGTTATGCCGGAGATTAACTCTCTGACATATAGAGGTTATGCTGCTCAAGATTTATGTGAATACTGCAGATTTGAAGAAGTTGCTTATTTAATTTTAAACAAAGACCTACCTAACACTATCCAATTAAGACAGTTTGAAAAAGAAGAGAGAAACAATAGAGAGCTTACAAAAAATTTATATGAAATTATAAAACACATGCCAAAAAAATCTCATCCGATGGATGTTGCAAGAACAGCTGTCAGTGTAATGGGGTTAGAAGACAAAGAAACCTCTAATTCTACTCCAGAAGCTAATATGCGAAAAGCATTAAGAATTTTTGCTAAAACACCTACTGCTCTTTCTGCCTTTTACAGAATTAGAAGTGGTAAAAAAATAATTAAACCTAAAAAGAATTTAACTTTTGCAGAAAACTTTTTCTATATGTGCTTTGGAAAAGTACCTCAAAAAGAAATTGTTAAAGCATTTGATGTTTCTCTAATATTGTATGCTGAACACAGTTTCAATGTTTCAACTTTTACTGCTAGAACAATTACAAGTAGTTTATCTGATATTCATGGAGCGATCACAGGTGCAATTGCTAGTTTGAAAGGTCCATTACATGGTGGTGCAAATGAAGAAGTGATGCACATGATGAACAGAATTAAAAAACCAGAAAATGCACTAAAATGGATTAATAACGCTCTTAAAAATAAAGAAGTAGTTATGGGCTTTGGTCATAGAGTTTATAAATCAGGAGATTCTAGAGTTCCAACTATGAGAAATTATTTTGGTAAAGTTGCTAAACTTAAAAAAGATAAAAAGTTTGAAAAGATCTATGACATTGTTGAAAAAGTAATGATCAAAAAGAAAAATATCTACCCCAATGTCGACTACCCTACTGGTCCAATGTATCATTTAATGGGTTTTGACACAGATTTTTTCACACCTATATTTGTTATTTCTAGAATTACCGGTTGGTCAGCACATATTATGGAACAACACGCTGCAAACAAACTTATTCGACCGCTTGCTAAATATAAAGGTAGCAAGCATAGAAAAGTGATGGAATTAAATTATAGATAGAATTAATTTTTCTGAATTTTTGCAAATCTACCATTGCATATTATTGAGCAATTCAATTGTTTTTCAATTACAAAATCATCAATCGCTTTTTTTACGCCAGGTGCTTGGTTAAGATCGTAATCATCACATAAAACTATCCCATCATTATTAATTACTTCATAACAACAAGTAAGGTCGTTTAAAACAGTGTTATATTCGTGACCACCATCTAAAAAGACATAATCAATTTTAGACATGTCTATTTTTTGTAAAATTTTGTTAGAATTGCCTTTTATCAAATGAATATTGTCTTTAAATTTTTCTAATAATTCCTCAACAGCTTCTAAGCTATAGGGATTTTGTCTTTTAATGTATTTAAAATAAAATCTCTTTATAGGATTTGATGAAAAAGTGGTATTAGGGATTACTTCATTTTTATTTTCATCACTTTCTTCAAAAAGATCTAAACCAATGTATTTAAAATTATTTCCATGAATTTTGTTTAATAATTCACAAACATTTCGAGCTGTAACACCGTGAAAAACACCAATTTCCAAAAAAGTTTTTGGTTTACTCTGTGAAACCTCTTCTAAAAAGAAAGAACCGACACCTTTCTGTTTTAAACTAGTCTTGCGGTAATATTTTTTGTACTCCAAAAGATTAACTAAATGCTTCTGCCCAAGTTCCTTGAGTTGATGCTTTAGAATATTCTGTAGCTCTGCCTTCAAAGAAGTTCATGTGCTCTACAGCATTTAACATTGTATCTAACCAAGTTAATGGATTTTTATCAATTTCATAGATCGCTTCTAATCCTAATTGATCTAATCTTCTATTTGCAATAAATCGAATATATTTTTTAATATCATCTGCGGTTAAACCTTCCATTGGACCCATTTGAAAAGCTAAATCAATGAAAGCATCTTCATGCTCAACAATTGTTCTGCAAGCTTCATAAATTTCTTTTTTCAATTGAGGTGTCCATGTTTCAGGATTTTCTTTAATGAAATCTTTAAATAATCTGATCATCGAATTACAATGCAATGTTTCGTCTCTCACCGACCAAGTAACAATCTGACCCATTCCTTTCATCTTGTTATGTCTTGGGAAGTTTAACAAAATTGCAAAACTTGCAAACAACTGAAGACCTTCTGTGAAAGCACTAAATACAGCAATTGTTTTTGCAATATCATGATTTGATTTAACATCGAAACCTTGCATGTAATCGTATTTATCTTTCATTTCTTTGTATTTCATGAATGCTGAATACTCAGACTCTGGCATACCAATCGTATCTAACAGATGTGAGTAAGCTGCAATATGAACAGTTTCCATTGAAGCAAAAGATGACATCATCATTAATACTTCAGTTGGTTTAAATACATTCATGTAATGTCTTATGTAACAGTTGCTAACTTCAACATCTGCCTGTGTAAAAAATCTAAAAATTTGTGTTAATAGATTTTTTTCTGAAGTTGAAAGATTTTTTTGCCAATCTCTCACATCATCTCCTAGTGGAACTTCTTCTGGCAACCAGTGAATTCTTTGTTGTGTTAACCATGCATCATAGCACCATGGATATCTAAAAGGTTTATAAACTGGATTTGCAACAAGTAATCCATTATTATTTTTTTGTGGTTGAATAATTTTTGACTTAACTTTTTCTACTACTGACATGATAAACACTCCTCGTACTCTGGTTCACTATTTTCGGTTGATTTATTTTTATATACATTAGCCATGATGTCTGTTGACTTAGAGTCGTTAACATTCTCAGCTCTTTGGATTGATTTTGATCTACAATAGTAAAGGCTCTTTAAACCTTTCTTCCACGCATCAAAATGAATTTTATGTAATTCTTTTTTATGAACATCTGCAGGTAAAAATAAGTTAACTGATTGAGCTTGTGAAATAAAAGGAGTTCTGTCTCCGCTCAATTCAATTATCCAGCTTTGATTAAGTTCAAATGCAGTTTTAAATACATCTTTTTCTAAATCAGTTAAAAAATCTAAATGGTTAACTGAGCCTTGGTTTGTAGTAATACTGGACCAAGTTTCCTCATCATTTTTACCATGACTTTCAAGAATTTCTTCAAGATATCTGTTTCTCACATTAAACGAACCAGATAAAGTTTTGTGAGTATAACTGTTTGCTGCAATAGGCTCTACTCCTGGAGAAGCTCCTCCACAAATAATAGAAATTGATGCCGTTGGTGCAATTGCAGTTTTGTTAGAAAATCTTTCTTGATAACCATACTCCGCTGCATCAGGACATGCTCCTCTTTCTTCAGCTAAATCTTTAGAAGCTTGATTAACTTTTTCATGAATATTTTTAAATATTTTTTTATTCCATGATTTTGCCATTACAGACTCAAGTGGAATTCTATTTTTCTGTAAGAAAGAATGGAAGCCCATCACACCCAAACCAACACTTCTCTCTCTTTCAGCAGAGTATTTAGCATCTTTAAATTGTTCAGGAGCTTTGTTAATGAAATCAGATAACACATTATCTAAAAATCTCATTACATCACTAATCATATCTGGATCATCTTTCCATTCTTCATATTTTTCTAAATTTAAAGATGATAAACAGCACACCGCTGTTCTATCTCTACCGTCTTTATCAATTCCTGTAGGAAGAGTTATCTCACTGCATAAGTTAGAAGTTTTAACAGTAAGATTTGCTAACTTATGATGTTGAGGAATTTGTCGGTTAACTGTATCTATATAAATTATATAAGGCTCACCAGTTTCAATTCTAGCAGTTAATAATCTTATCCATAAATTTCTTGCAGAAATAGTTTGTTGCACAGTTCCGTCTGCTGGACTTTTTAATGCCCACTGTTCATCTGTTTCAACTGCTCTCATGAAAGCGTCTGAAACTAAAACACCATGATGTAAATTTAATGCTTTTCTATTTGGATCTCCACCAGTTGGTCTTCTCATTTCAATAAACTCTTCTATTTCAGGATGATCGATAGGAAGATAACAAGCTGCAGAGCCTCTTCTTAATGAGCCTTGGCTAATTGCCATTGTTAAAGAGTCCATTACTTTAATAAAAGGAATTATTCCTGAAGTTTTTCCAACTCTACCAATTTTTTCTCCAATAGATCTTAGGTTACCCCAGTAGCTTCCAATTCCTCCACCTTTCGCAGCAAGCCAAACATTCTCGCTCCAAAGATCTAAAATTCCACCTAAGCTATCAGAAGCTTCATTTAAAAAACATGAAATAGGTAAACCTCTTTTAGTTCCACCGTTTGATAAAACTGGTGTTGCTGGCATAAACCAAAGATTGCTTATGTAATTATAAATTCTTTGTGCATGTAAATTATCATCAGCATAAGTGCTTGCTACTCTTGCAAATAAATCTTGATAAGATTCGTTTAAACCAAGATATCTATCTTTTAAAGTTGCTTTACCAAAATCTGTAAGGTTTGAATCTTTAGAACGATCAATTTTAATTATTATACCTTTATCGTTTTGAAATAATTCTGTTTCATTATTTAAAGAAAATAAATCGGGCTTATTCGCTTTTGAAACTTCTTTAACTTCTGGGCTATATTCGGAGACAGCTTTCTTGAGGGCTTGAGATAGAATCTTGTTCATATTTGTTATTATATTATTTTAGTTTTGCGAAAACAACTATATGTTGTAGGCGCTTTGATTAAGTATACTAAATAAACGTTTAATCAATGGAACATTTATAGAACGCGACAATATGATTATCAATAAAAAAATAAAATTTTTTTAAAGAAATTAACATAAAAAGAGTAAGTAGTGGATAAATGAGTGAAAATTTAAAAATAGATCCTTATGGTTTTAGAGAATATGACGCCCGTTGGTTGTATGAGAAAGACATAAACTCAGCAGGAATCGAAAATCTCGGCAAAGGACTTGGAACACAAATAAAAAATCACACCAAAAAAGATCATCCTAGAATTATTGTTGGACATGATTATCGATCTTACAGTGAGGAAATAAAAACTTCACTTAAAAAAGGATTAAAGTCAACAGGATGTCATATAGAAGATATTGGTTTGTCATTATCTCCAATGGTTTATTTTGCACAATTTAATTTAGATGCAGATGCAGTTGCTATGGTTACAGCAAGTCATAATGAAAATGGTTGGACTGGTGTAAAAATGGGTATCAAAAAAGGCTTAACTCATGCACCTGAAGAGATGAGAGAATTAAAAGAAATAACATTGAATGAAAAGTTTTCAAAAGGTGATGGAAATGAAAAAGAAATAAAAGATTTCGATAAAATTTATATAAATGACCTGATTAATAAAAACAAAATAAATAAAAAGATTAAAGCTGTAGTTGCTTGCGGTAATGGAACTGCAGGTATTTTCGCACCAGATATTTTAAGGGGTATTGGGTGCGAGGTAATAGAGTTAGATTGTAACTTAGATTGGAACTTTCCTAAATATAATCCTAATCCAGAAGATTTAGAAATGCTTCATGAAATTGCTAAAGTGGTTAAAGAAAATAATGCTGATATAGGTTTTGGATTTGATGGTGATGGAGATAGAGTTGGTGTTATTGATAATGAAGGTAACGAAATATTCTCTGATAAAATTGGTTTACTAATAGCAAGAAACTTATCTACTAAACATAAAAATTCTAAGTTTGTAGTAGATGTAAAATCAACAGGATTGTACTCAAAAGATAAAATTTTATTAGCAAACAATTGTGAAACAATTTATTGGAAAACAGGTCATTCTCATATTAAACGTAAAGTTAACACTGAAAAAGCATTAGCAGGCTTTGAAAAAAGTGGTCATTTCTTTTTCAATCAACCTTTGGGATATGGTTACGACGATGGAATAAATTCAGCTATTCATGTCTGTCATTTATTAGATAATGAAAATAAAAAAATGAGTGAAATAATTAATGAATTACCAAATACTTTCCAAACACCTACGATGGCTCCATTCTGTAAAGATGAAGAAAAATATCAGGTAGTTGAAGATTTGGTTAAACAAATTAAAAATTTAAAAGAAAACCAAACTGAAATAGATGGCCAAGTTATTAATGATATTTTAACTGTTAATGGAGTTAGGTTTTCATTCGAAGATGGTTCGTGGGGACTTATAAGGGCATCTTCAAACAAGCCTTCTTTGGTTATTGTTACCGAAAGCCCAACATCAGATGAAAGAAAGAAAAAAATCTTTGATTTTATTGACGATTTGTTACAAAAAACTAGTAAAGTTGGTGAATACGATCAGAAAATTTAATTTTTTAAATTATCCTCATTAGTTTTAGTTTCTAGATTTTCATCATTCTGATTAATAGCTTGCTCAGAAATTTCATCGCTGTAAAATTTTTTTACAAGCTCTTCTTCTTTTAGTCTTTGTTCCTCATCAAATTTTTTCTCCCATTCCTTCATTCGCCTATTTTCCTCTTCTTCTCTCTCTTTTTGAGCAATTTCAGCTAATCGAATTCTTTCGTTTTCTTCATCAATTCTTTTTTGTCTTTCCTCCTCTATTTTCAATTCTCTTTCTCTTTGACGCCTTTCATTTTCTTTATTTATTCTCTCCCGTTCAGCTTCTTTGAGTTCTTTTTCTTTGATTCTTAATTCCTCTTCCTTGGCTCTTTGCTCGGCCTCCTCTTTTAAAATCTGTCTTTGAATTTCCTGTTGTCTTTCAGTTTCTAGATCTCTTAATCTTTCTTCCATTTCTTTAAGTTTTTGTTGCTCATATTTCAGCTTCCTAGCTGACTCTCTTAATCTTTGTTCTTCTTCGAGTCTATTTTTTCTTTCAATTTCTTTTAATCTTATTTTTTCCTGTCTTTCTTTTTCTTTTTCTTCTCTTCTCTTTTGAGCTTCAATTTCTTTATTTTTTAATTCTTCTTCTTTAATTTTAATATTTTCTTCTCTAATTCTTTGTCTTTCTAACATTTTAAGTCTTAATTCTTCTTCTTTAAGCTTTCTTGCTTCCTCTCTAAGTTTTCTTGTTTCTTCGTCTTTAATTTTTTTCTGTTCTATTTTAATTCTTTGAGCTTCTATTTTTTGTCTTTTTTCTTCATTCCTTTTTTCTTGCTTTTCATTTTCAATGATTAATTTTTTTTGAAAAAGGATTTTCTTTCTTTCTTCTTTGAGCTCATCTTGTTTAGCTTTTTTTGCTAGTTTTTTTTCTAAAATTAATTCTCTTTTCTTTTCTTTCTCTAACTTTTTTTGTAATGCTAAATCTTTTTTAACTTGGTTTTTTTTAAAATCTTTTAAAAGTGAGGAAATCTTATTTTTAGTTTTGTCTATTGGATCAAATAAATTTTTTTTAATATTTTTATTAATGTCTTTTATTGAAACCATTCTTAAAAATACCAATTAGAATAATAATAAAAAACATTATGTGTGGTTAAATTGAGTTTTTTTTAGACTAAATACAACTTTAAATTGTTTGTTTTTAAATAAGTTAATAAAGTAAATTTTCAACTAATAAGTGTTCATAAAACTGTAAAGAATCATTTAAAAAATCAATTGAGGTGATGGAGGGAGACTGAAGTCACCTCTTTTTATTTAGAGCTTTTCTTAATTTATCTACTATTACCTTTAGAGCTGTTTTTGAGTAATTTTTTCCTTTAACAACCCATACAGATAATGGCCAAGAACTATCTTTTATACTTCTAGCAATAATGTGTATATGCAACTGAGGAACAATATTTCCAATTTTTTCTACGTTAAGTTTTGAAGTTTTAAATAATTTTTTCATTATTTTGCTTACATAAACAATTTCTTTCATTAGCAGATTTTGATCTTTAAAATTAAGGTCACTTATGTCGGTAATCTTACTTCTTTTGGGAATTAGAATTATCCATGGAAATTTAGAATTATCGTTTAGCCTAATTGTGCATAATTTAAGATCAATAAGATGATATGAAGTTTTTAAAAATTTCCTATTTAACTTAAACGACATGCTTATAATTTAATATATTCGTAAAAAAATCTAACTGCTACTATTAGTAAGAAAGTAGCAAGTAATTTACTAATTTTATTTTTATCTATTCTATGAGCTGTCCTTGCACCTATTCTTGCCATAAAAGTTGTAATCGGAATGAAGATTAAAAAAGCTGGTACATTTAAAAATCCAATACTAAATGGTAAATTTGTTTTTAAATAACTTCCTGAAATAAAAAAACCTGTAGCACCAAATAGTGCAATTAAAAAACCAATCGCTGCAGCACTTCCAATTGCTTTATTAATTGAATAACCAAAAAATTTAAGGATTGGTACATTCATAACAGCACCACCTATACCTGTTATAGCTGAAATAAATCCAACAATCGCACCAAGTATTATTTTTAAATACAATTTCATTTCAGATATTACATTTTGTTCCTTTTCTTTAATCGTAAGTAAATAAATTCCTAAAAAAAAGATTACGATTGCAAAAAAAAGTACTAATGATTTTGTTTTGAAAGTTGCAGCAAATATTGTTCCCAAAACAACTCCTGCAACTACAAAAAAACCATAGCTTTTAACTACATTAAAATCGACTGAATTAAATTTATGATGGGTTAAAACTGAAACTATTGATGTTGGAATTATTATTGCAAAAGAAGTTCCTACCGCTAAGTGCATTATATAAGCTTGATCAATTCCAAGTTTGCCAAATATATAATAAAGAAACGGGACAGTTATTAAACCACCGCCGATACCAAAAAGGCCAGCTACAAATCCTACTGGAATTGCAGTCAAAACCATTAATAAAACTATATAGATATATTCATTTGCTAGGATTGAACTAAGCAGATTGACCTTCTCTCATATCAACATTGTTGTATTTAATTTTATCCATTATGTGATCAATTTTTTTTACATCAGCATCTCTCACACACATATTTTCGCTTAAATATCTTTTCCAATGGCTGGCACCAGATTGACCGTGAAATAAACCTAATGTGTGTCTCATAATTTGATTTAAACGAGTTCCTTTTTTCAATTCATCTTTTACATAAGGAATTAACTGCTCAACAACATCTTGCCTACTAGGAATATCCTCATTGTTAAAAATTTCTTTCTCAATATCTGCTAACAAATAAGGTGTGTGATAAGCAGCTCTTCCAATCATAACACCATCTGTTTTTTCTAAATGTGGTTTAATTTGATCAACAGAAGTTATTCCTCCATTTATAATTATTTCTTCATTTGGAAAATCTTCTTTTAATTTATAAACAAACTCATATTTTAAAGGCGGAATATTTAGATTTTGTTTAGGTGTAAACTTACCAAGCATAGCCTTTCTTGCATGAATAATAAAAGTTTTAACTCCTGTGGATTTAAGTGTAGATATAAAATTGTATAAATTTTCATAATCTTCGACATTATCATATCCAATTCTAGTTTTTATCGTTACAGGTAATTTTGTTTTTGATTGCATCTCATTTAAACAATCTGCAACTAATCTTGGCTCTTTCATCAAACAAGCACCAAATCTATTTTTTTCTACTTTTCTACTTGGACATCCTAAGTTTAAATTAATTTCATCGTAACCAAAATCTTCTCCAACTTTTGTTGCCTCACCTAGTAACTTAGGTGAAGATCCACCTAATTGAAGTGCTACTGGCTTTTCATTGATATTGAATTCTAGTAATTTTTTTTTATCACCTCTATTGATTGCTTCATCGACAACCATTTCGGTATAAAGAAGTATATTTTTAGATATTAGTCTGAGAAAATATCGTTCATGACGATCTGTACAGTCCATCATAGGAGCAACTGATACTAACCTATTCATAAACTAAGACTTTATATTATTTTTTTATGAGTTTGAAGCTTCTGGATCTTCAGAAGCAACATCTGCTTCTTGATTTTCTGATTCTGAAACTTCATCTAATGAAACTTCACCTTGTTCATTCATAGTTTCTTCACCAACTGAAGCGTCAACTTCAGGTGTAGCTGTTTCAGATAATTCAGCTAAATCTTCCTTTGATACTTGAATTTTTTCTGGAGTTTTTCTTGCTCTTTTTGATGGCAAAATTGGAGTTCCACTTTTTGAAATTTCTCCTTTGTAAAGATTTTCAAAATCGTCACCTATATCTTCATCATCCTCTACACCGTCATCAACTTGTTCAACGTGTTTTCTAAGTTTGTAAACTGCGCTTTCAGTTAAATCTGATACTTTAATTTTCTCTTCAGCAATTTCTCTTAAAGATATCACTGTATTTTTGTCATTATCCCTATCTATTGTTGGTTCTAAACCAGCATTAAGTTGAGTAGCTCTTTCTTTAGCTACTAAAACTAGTTCATAAGGACTTTCTACTTTATCGATGCAGTCTTCTACTGTTACTCTTGCCATGCGCAGTATCTACACAGTGAGTCTTAAAAAATCAAGGGATATTTTTTATAAATAATGTGGATTTAGCTTATTTTTTATGAGGAATAAAAGCACTAGCATAAACCCAACATATATTGCTGAAAAAGTAGCAATTTGTTCTATTGTAAAATTTTTATCTATTAAAAAACCATACAAAGCAGTTCCAAAAGCAGTGGAGAAAACCATAAGAGCAGAAGTCATAGCCTTTATTCCTCCAATAAATCTTACACCATATAGTTCTGCCCATGTAGATGTACCTAAAACATTTGCAAAACCATTTGTTATCCCCATCAATCCTAAGAAAATAAATGAAACAATTGGATGATCAAAAACTATCAATATTAAAGCTGCAATCAACATTGGAATGTTTGTAAAAATTAATAATTTCCTGCTTGAAAACTTATCTATTAAAATACCAGTTATAAATAAAGTCAAAACAGAACAAATCGAATAGGCCATAAAAGATTGAGCTATCACATATGGACCCCATCCCTTAGAAATTTGAACAAATGATTGAAAAACTGCAAAGCCTGTAAAAATCCATGGCATTGCCAATAAGTTCCCACAAATAATATAAAACTTATAATCTTTTAATACTTCTCCTCTAGTCCATTGTTTAATTGTATCCTCTTGAGAATTATTATTACTGTCAGACTCTCTAGAATTAATATTTAAATTATTTATTAAAAAAATAGAAGCAACAGGTAGAAATAAAATAATAATTAAAGAAAATCCTACCCACAACTCTCTCCAATGTATGAATGTCAAAAAATATACTATTAAAACTGGTAAAATAAATTCTGCTAATGACAAACCTAGCCAAGAAGTACTTAATGCTTTTCCTCTTGATTTATCAAAATATCTTGAAACTGTAGTACTAGCAGTATGAGACATTAACCCTTGACCAAATAACCTCATTAAAAAAATTGCTAAAAATAAAAAAACTATTGAATTGATTTTAGAAAATATAAATGAAGATATGCTTAATGATATAATTACAAAATATGCAAATTTAATTGCACTAAAATCATCTATTTTTTTTCCAACCCATATTAAAATAATACTACTGCATAAAGTTGCGGAAGCATAAATTGAACCAAATTGTCCATGAGATATAGAAAGAGCTTCTCTAATACTAGTGTTAAACAAACCAAGAAAATAACTCTGTCCAAAACTTGAAAAAAATGTAAAAATAAAACCAAATAAAATTACTTTTAAACTTAAACTTTTAAACATAGATAAAAATTATGACTTGTAATGTTGCTTTCATAGGTCTTGGGGTTATGGGCTACCCGATGGCTGGTTATATATCAAAAGCCGGACACAATGTAACTGTTTTTAATAGAACAAAATCAAAAGCTGAAAAATGGATTGGTGAATACAAAGGTAAAATGGCTGATACTCCTGCTAAAGCAGCAGAAGGTGCAGATTTTATTTTTACATGTGTGGGTAACGATAATGACTTAAGAGAAGTAGCTACAGGAGAGAATGGATTATTTAACACAGCAAAAGCTGGATCAATATTTATTGATAACTCAACTGTATCTGCAGAAGTATCCAGAGAATTATATAAAGCTGCAAAAGATAAAGGTTTTGAATTTTTAGATGCACCTATATCTGGAGGTCAGTCTGGTGCGGAGGGTGGAATACTTACAGTAATGGTTGGTGGTGATGAAGAAGTTTTTAAAAAAGCAGAGCCAGTAATTGATTGCTACAGTAAAAAAGTAAAATTAATTGGATCCTGTGGAAGTGGTCAACTTACTAAAATGATGAACCAAATGTGTATAGCTGGAGCAGTGCAAGGTTTATCAGAAGCAATTAATTTTGGAATAAACGCAGGTTTAGATATGGATAAAGTAATGGAAACTATATCTAAAGGTGCAGCACAGTCTTGGCAGATGGAAAATAGATATCGAACTATGACTGATGATAAGTTTGATTATGGATTTGCAATTGACTGGATGAGAAAAGATTTAAAAATTGCAATTGAAGAAGCAAAAAGAAATGGTTCACCTGTGCCAATCACAGAAATCATAGATGGCTACTACGCTGAGGTACAAGAAATGGGTGGTAACCGTTGGGACAGTTCTGCTCTAATTGCTCGATTAAAAAAGAAAAAATAATCTGTGACTGATACCGTTCCTTATTATGAGGACTTTGTAGAGATCAAAAAGAAAATTTGGTCTATGTTAAATAATGCTGTCAAAGACAGAAGCTCGTCTTTCAGAATACCTGTATTTATATGTGGTAGCCAATCTGATTTAGATGGTAGAATTGTAGTTCTTCGTAAATCAGATCAATCTAATAACTTAGTTCAATATCATAGTGATATTCGCTCAGATAAAATTGAAAAATTAAAATCAAACAAAAATGCAGCAATGTTATTTTATGATAAAGATGAAAAAATTCAGGTTAGACTGAAAGTAAAGTGTACTATTAATCATAATAACGAAGTAACCAAAGAATCTTGGTCAAAAACCCAACACATATCTAGAAAATGTTATTTAGTTGATAATGGACCAGGAACAGAGTCTGATACTCCTACATCTGGATTGAAACCTGAGCTTGATAATTTTGATTATACAAAAGAACAAAGTGAAGAAGGTTACAAAAACTTTACGGTTATTCAGTGTAAAATAAAATCAATAGAATGGTTATATTTGGCTGCTAAAGGTCACCGACGAGCTAGATTTGATTTTGAAAACAATCTTGGCTCAGAAAATACAATCTCAAGAGATTATTGGCTTGTACCTTAAGGTACTAATTATTTTAAATTAATTATCAATTTTAGAAGTGACTATCAAATTGAATTAAATTTTATAAGTTTATTTATCAATTTTTTTAGCCTATTTTGAGTAATTAATCGTTAGTGAGCAAAAGTACATTTTTATTGATTAAGTTAGAATTGTATTGTATTTTTAAATTCTGTTATGAATGATAATAAAACAGATAAAATATATCCTGAATTTCTGAACCAATTAGCTATTGATTTAAATATATTTTATAAAAAAATAATTAATTCTAATCTAAATGTTAAAAATAAGAATAAATCAGGAAAATTTAATCCTGTAACCAGTTTTGATAAAGCATTTGAAAAATTTATAAGAAATAAAATAAATAAAAGATTTCCTAGTCACAACATTATAGGTGAAGAATTTAAAACAAAAAATAAAAAAAGTGATTATTCTTGGATTATAGATCCAATTGATGGGACTAAATCATTTGTTGTTGGAAATCCAACATGGTCAAATTTAATTTCACTAAATTATAAAGGAAATCCACAATTTGGCTTAGCTAATTTTCCTGAGTTAAATAAGTACTATTTTAATCAAAGTACAAATATAGCCTATGTCGTAAAAAATGGAAAAAAAAGGAAACTTAGAGCAAATACAAAATCAAAATTTAACCAAATGAAATTAGCAGGAGAGTTTCATGGTTGGTTATCTTTAGATCAACAACTAAAAATTCTTAAAGTTTTAGATTTAATGCAATTTCCATCTTCAGATGCACTGAGTTATGTAAATTTTTGTGAGGGCAAAATCGACTCTGTTATACAATGTGTAAATAAAATTTGGGATATTCATGCTTTAATTCCAATAATTAAAGCTTCTGGGGGGATTGCTTCTACTTGGGGTAACAAGGATCCAAAGGAAGCAGGAACTATTTTAGTAAGTTCAAATAAAATTATTCATAATAAAATGCTCGGTTATTTAAAACCGTTATCTGAATTTATTCCTGGAGGAATAAATAATTAAGTGATGCTTGGATTGTTTTTTTTTACCCTAAATTTTCTCTCCCAAGCATCACTTTAATTAATTACTAATTCAAAAATCTAAATTTTAGTTTATTAATATCTATATGTCTAAAAAATTTAAGATTGGTATTGACTATGGTGGTACAAAAATAGAAGGCATTCTTTTGGATCAAGATGGGAAACAAATTGAGAGAAAAAGATATTTGTATGACAAAAATTATATTTCAGGAATCGAAACTGTAAAAAAACTAGTAAGTGAATTTGATGCAATTAGTGAACAAACTTGTTCAGTGGGTCTGGGAATACCTGGTTTTTCATCAAAAGAGACTGGATTAATCACTAACGCTAATTCCTTATGGTTAAATGATAAACCATTTGAAAAAGATTTAGAAATCGCATTACAAAGAAAAGTAAAGTTGATGAATGATGCCAATTGTTTAACTTTATCAGAAGCTATCGATGGTGCCGGTAAAGATTATCAGTCAGTATTTGGTATCATAATTGGAACTGGTTTTGGAGGAGGTTTATCTTATAAAAAAGAAATTATTGAAGGATCTAACCAAATTGCTGGGGATTGGGGTCATCAGCCATTACCCTATCCAACTGAAGAAGAAAATAAACTAAATGTTAAATGCCCTTCTGGGAACTGTGGAAGACCCTTGTGTGCAGAACAATTTATCTCAGGAACAGGTTTTACTGACATATTTAATAAAAAATATAATACAAATTTTACAACAACAGAAATTGTTGAGCTTGATAAAAATAACGATGATCGTGCTAATTTAGAATTTTCTTTATATGAGGATAGAATGGCAAGATTAATGGCTGTAATGGTGGGTATCTTTGATCCAGACGTAATTGTTTTAGGTGGGGGAATGTCCAATGTTGAAAGATTGTACATTAATATTCCTTCATTAATTCCCAAATATACTTTCGCAAAAAAAATAGAAACCAAAGTGTTAAAAAACTTACATGGTGATTCAAGTGGAGTAAGGGGGGCTGCTTGGTTGTGGAAATAATTTTTTAATTACAATAGTTTTTCCGCTGTCACTTCATCGGTGATTAAACCATTTACAAGTCTACCATTTAAAGCTGCTTTTATTGCAAGAACCCTATCCGATCCTCCTGCAAACGCAATTACAGGTTTTGTTGAATTTGCATCTGGAAGAATAGACATTGGAATATAATTATCAATATTTTTTACTATTTTTCCATTTTCGTCGAAACACACACCATTAATTTGTCCTACTACACCTTTTGATTTCATTAAATGATATTTATCATCATCTATTAAAGAATCTCTTAATAATCCTGCTGTTTTTTTAGATGCAAATCCACCTATCGTTACAAAACAAGCATCGAAATTTTTAATTAATTTTATTGTTTTTTTAACAGGTAAATAATTCAAAAAAAATTTTTGAACTTCTTTACTTGATGAATAAATAGGAACTGTGAATGGAAAAAAATTAGACTCTACATTTTGACTGATTCTACCTAATACGAAATAAGGTGGCTCAAGACCATCTGGACCATGATTACCTATATTTGATACTATTTTGTGCTGTAAGCAAGTAACTGGTGACAGTTTATCAGCTACTTTTGATAGAATTAAACCAGAACCAAAAATTAAATTCATTGGCTTTTTTGCCATCAAAAAGGTATCTATAGTTTTTGACGCCAAATTCACTATTCCATCTAATTTGTCTATTTTGTTAGAAACATTTGGAGCAACATCAACATTCATTAAGTTAAATTTTTTTTTTAATTCCAGAGATAATTCTTGGCATGAAACTATTGAGTGATTTATTTTAAAATTAACTAAGTTTTCATTAACAGCTAAGGAAATTAACCTTTGAGCTCTTTGTCTTGAAATTCCCATGGTCTTTGCTATTTCATCTTGGTTCATTTTATAAATGTAATACATCCAAGCCGCTCTTGCTGCGTTGTCGTTTTTGTGTATTTTCGATCTATTCATTATAAAATTATTATATTGTTTAGTTGTTTTTTTCAATTAATAGTTGCACCGATTAACCCAGTTTGAGTATTTGATCGTACTTGAGCAAATATATTGATTTTTATAACTATCTATGATTAGGTTTCATTTTTAAACTAACAAGGAGAGATATGAATATAATTAGAACTGCTATTGCTTCTATCATCACACTATTCGTTTCTACTATTGCTATTGCTGAAACAATTAAAGTAGCAACAGTAAACAACGGTGACATGATTAGAATGCAAGGGTTAACAAATGAATTCACTTCTAAAACAGGAATAAATGTTGAGTGGGTTACATTAGAAGAAAACGTTCTACGTCAAAAAGTTACAACTGACATTACTACTAAAGGTGGTCAGTTTGATGTACTTACAATTGGTACTTATGAAGTTCCTATTTGGGGAGGTAAAGGTTGGTTAAATGAACTTAACTTTAGCGCTTCATATGATGTAGATGATCTTTTACCAGCAATCAGAAGTGGTCTGTCTATAGATGGAAAACTTTATGCAGCTCCTTTCTATGGTGAGTCATCAATGATTATGTATAGAAAAGATTTAGTTGCTAAAGCTGGAATGACTATGCCTCAAAGACCAACATGGGGAGAAGTTTATGATATTGCTAAAGCAATCACTGAAGGTAACGATGGTGTATACGGTGCTTGTTTAAGAGGTAAACCTGGCTGGGGTGAAGGTGGAGCTTTCATCACAACTGTAGCTAATGCATTTGGTGGTAGATGGTTTGATGAAAACTGGAACCCACAAATGGATAGTCCAGAGTGGAATGCTGCGGTATCGTTTTATGTAGATTTACTTCAAAACTATGGGCCTCCAGGTGCATCATCAAATGGTTTCAATGAAAACTTAGCATTGATGAACGAAGGTAAATGTGGAATGTGGATTGATGCGACAGTTGCAGCAAGTTTTGTAACAAATCCTGATCAATCAAAAGTACATGACAAAATGGCATTTGCTCAAGCACCATGTGCTGTAACTTGTAAAGGTTCAAACTGGTTATGGGCTTGGTCTTTAGCTATTCCTGGTGGATCAAAAAAAGTTGATGCAGCAACTAAGTTTATCGATTGGGCAACTTCCAAAGATTACTTAGAGCTTGTAGCTTCTAAAGAAGGTTGGGCAAATGTACCTCCTGGTACTCGAACGTCGTTATATCAAAACCCAACTTATTTAAGTGAAGCACCATTTGCTGAGATGACTTTAAATGCCATTAACACAGCAGACCCTTCATTTAATGGTACTTTGAAGAAAAAACCTTACATGGGTGTACAGTTTGCTGCTATTCCTGAGTTTCAAGGAATTGCAACTTCAGTATCTCAACAAATCTCTTCAGCTTTAGCAGGAAAAATCACTGTAGAAAAAGCATTGAAAAATGCGCAGAAGATTGCTGCAAAAGAAATGAAGAAAGCTGGTTATACTAAATAATAACTAAGCTTTAATTATATTTAAAGGCCACTATGAAATTAGTGGCCTTTATAATAAAACCTTAATCATCAACATCTATGAGAAGTAATTTAGTTCCCAAATTAACCTCTTATCCAACTATTACTTTGTTATTTATTTGGATGGCAGTGCCTCTAGGGATGACCATTTATTTTTCTTTTTTAAGATACAGCTTGATGTATCCAGATGTAAGAGAGTTTACTGGTTTATTAAATTATGAATATTTTTTAACAGATTTTGCCTTTTTGGAGGCTTTGTGGAACACTTTTGTTTTAGTTTTTTCTGTATTAATTTTTTCAATATTATTCGGCACAGGATTTGCAGTTTTATTGAACCAAAATTTCTTTGGTAGAGGTTTAGCGAGAGTTTTGGCAATAGCACCTTTCTTCATTATGCCAACAGTAAGTGCATTAATTTGGAAAAACTTATTTATGAATCCTGTATCAGGATTGTTTGCGTGGCTATTATCTTTATTTGGTCTTGGGCCTATAGATTGGTTTACTCATGTTCCAATGATTTCAATAATAATAATTGTTTCATGGCAATGGACTCCTTTTGCAACACTAATTTTATTAACAAGCTTACAATCAGTTGATAAAGATCAGCTTGAGGCTGTTAAACTAGATGGAGCAAATAACTTCCAAGCTTTTAGGTATGTTATACTGCCCCATTTATCAAGACCGATTGCGATAATCATATTAATAGAAACTATTTTTTTACTAACAATATTTGCCGAAATATTTGTTACTACAACAGGTGGGCCAGGTTTAGCTACTACAAATTTAGCATTCTTAGTATTTACCGAAGCCTTGTTAAAATTTGATATTGGTATTGCTTCAGCAGGTGGTGTTGTTGTTGTTATACTCGCAAATATCGCAGCATTCTTTTTAGTTAAAATGATTGGAAAAAATTTACAATAAATATGAAAAAAAAAATTATTATTACTTTTTTTGCTTGGTTGTTTTCTCTGTTAATTTTCTTTCCTATTTTATGGATGATAATTACATCATTTAAAACTGAAATAGATGCGGTAGCAATACCACCTTTATTTTTTTCATTTGAGCCAACGTTAGAAAACTACGGGATTGTTCAAGAAAGAAGTAATTATCTAAAGTTTGCACAAAACTCTGTAATAATTTCATTTGGTTCATCAATTTTAGGTTTAGTGTTATCAATACCGATAGCCTGGTCAATGGCTTTTCATCCAACTAAGAGAACTAAAGGAACTCTTCTGTGGATTTTGTCAACAAAGATGATGCCACCAGTTGGAGTGTTAATCCCAATTTATTTAATATTTAGAGACTTTTCTCTTTTAGATACTCAATTGGGAATTGTTATTGTTTTATGTTTTGTCAATTTGCCAATCATGATCTGGCTTTTATATTCATATTTCAAAGAAATACCTAATGAGATTTTAGAAGCTGTGAGGATAGATGGTGCTAGTACACTTCAAGAAATACTTTATGTTTTGGTTCCACTTTCGTTACCTGGAATAGCATCAACATCTTTGTTATGCATTGTGTTAGCTTGGAATGAAGCGTTTTGGACTTTAAATCTTACATCTATTGATGCTGCTCCTTTAACAACATTTATTGCATCTTATTCCAGTCCAGAAGGTTTATTTTATGCAAAACTTTCGGCTGCCTCTACCCTATCAGTATTACCAGTTTTATTTTTAGGATGGTTTACTCAAAAACAATTAGTCAGAGGATTAACTTTTGGAGCTGTTAAATAAATGTCTTTGGAAATAAAAAATCAAACAGATAATCCTAAATTAATTAAAGGTAATTTTGATAAAAGTTCTATTCAAGCTGGAATATTGCATATAGGTGTAGGAAATTTTCATAGATCACATCAAGCAAATATTATTGATCAATTTATGGAAAACACAGGTAATTACAGCTGGGGAATTGTAGGTTTAAATTTACTATCCGAAACTACTAACTTTCTAACAAATCTAAAAAAACGAAATGGAAATTATGTTTTAAAAACAATTTCACCAAATGAAGAGATTGTATTTAGAGAAATAAAATCAATTGTTGAATTATTAGATTGGAATTCAGATAAGGAAAAATCAGAAAAAATTCTTTTAAATAAAAATATACATTTAGTCACCATTACTGTTACAGAGACAGGATATTTTTTAACTGATAACGCTGAATTAGATATTAATCATGAGGTTATTAAAAATGAAATAATGGGTAAAATTACTAATTCACTTTACTCTTATTTAAGAATTGCTCTAAATAAACGAAAAAATTCAATTAATAAACCAATTACAATTTTATGTTGTGATAATTTAAGAGAGAATGGAAAAATATTAAAAAAAGCTTTTTTAAAATATTTAGAACTCTTTAATGAAAAAGATTTAATAAACTGGGTTAAAAAAAATGTTTCTTTCCCACCATGTGTAGTTGATAGAATTACACCAAGATCACCGGAAAAATTATCAAAAGAAATTGAAGATCATTTTGATATTAAAGAAGATTGCACTGTTTTATCTGAAGATTTCATTCAATGGATAATAGAAAAAGACTTTGCGGCACCATTTCCTGATCTTGATAAAATTGAAAATGTTAATTTTACAGAAAATGTATTTGAATATGAGGAAACTAAAATTAGAATTTTAAATGGAGGCCATACTTGTTTGGCATATCTAGGAGCACTCAAAGGTTTAAAAACTTTTGATGAATGTTTTAATCATGAGGATCTAAAATCTTTTTTCGATAATTTACAAAATAAAGAGATAATCCCAGCATTGGGTAATATAAAGCCAATAAATTTAAATAAATATTTAGAAACAATATCTCATAGATTTCAGAATAGTCATATTAGTGATGCGTTAGAGAGAATTTGCATGGATGGTTCAAGTAAATTTTTAATTTTTATAATACCCACTATAAAAAAATGTTTTGAAAATAATATTGAACCTGTAAATTCAATTACAGCTATTGCTAGTTGGTATATCTTTATGAAAAAAATTTATAATAAAGAATTAGAATTTAATTATATTGATCCAAAATGGGATTGGTTAAAAAACTTTCTTGAAGATGATATGATTGACGAGTTTTGCACTAACAAAGATTTATGGGGAGACCTACCTGCTCAGTTTCCTAAATTTAAGGAAATATTAAAATTAAAAATTAAAAATAAAAGATGAGATAATTAAATGGCTAATATTAAGATTAAAAACTTAAACAAATATTATGGTGATCTTCATATTATAAAAGATGTAGATATAGATATTGAAGACAAATCTTTTACAGTTTTAGTTGGGCCAAGCGGTAGTGGAAAATCAACAGTGCTTAGAATGATAGCTGGTTTAGAAGAAATAAACTCAGGTGAAATTTATATTGATAATAAAATTGTTAATAACTTAGATCCAAAAGATAGAGAGATTGCAATGGTATTTCAATCTTACGCCTTGTACCCTCATATGACAGTTTTCGAGAATATGGCTTTAGGTCTAAAATTAAGAAAAACACCTAAAGATCAAATAATTAAAAAAGTAAATGAAGCTGCAAAAATACTTAAATTAGAAGATTACCTTCAAAGATTACCAAAACAATTATCAGGAGGTCAACGACAACGAGTTGCTATAGGCCGTGCAATTACAAGAGATCCAAAGATTTTTTTATTTGATGAACCTTTGTCAAATCTAGATGCAAAGCTTAGAGTGGAAATGAGAAGAGAACTAAAAAAATTACATGAAGATCTACAAACTACAATGATTTATGTTACCCATGACCAAACAGAAGCTATGACTTTAGGAACAAAAATTGCATTAATGAATAATGGTAAAATAGAGCAATACGATACTCCGGATAAAATTTACAATAACCCAAAAAGTGTTTTTGTTGCAGATTTTGTGGGTTCTCCATCAATGAATTTTATCAGTGGTAAAATTATTAATAATGATAAAAATATAAGTTTTTTACCTACCAATGGCGATGATAATTCTAAATTTAATTTATCTGATGATTGGAAAAATAAAAATAATATAGAAAAAACATCCTTGCTTGGATTTAGACCAGAACACATTTTCTTTAAAAAAGAACATGCGATTAATAATATAAAAAAAGACTATTTTGCAGAGGTTAAAGTAATACCAAAATTAGCTGAATATGTTGGTCACGAACAAATAATTACCTTTAATTTTGAAGATCAAGAGATTTTAGGTAAATTTCCATCTACTGTAAATTTTGAAATAAAAAAAGAAATTACTTTGTATATAGATTTAAATAAAGTTTGTTTTTTTGATGAAGGAAAAAATAGAATTTAAATTTTATCTGATAATAAATTGATTGGTCAAAAAATACGTAATTTTTTATATACCTTTAACTATAATATTGCTTCCTTCAGAGTTTTGAAGACGAATGTCTTTAACTGGCTTATATTCATCAGAGTGATACCATTCTAAAGCTTTTTCATAAGACGGAAATTTAATGATTACTAATCTTGGAAAATTATCTTCTCCCTCTACTACTTGATATTCTCCATTTCTAACAAGATATTCTCCACCAAATTTTTTTACAACTTCTGTAACTTTAGCAACGTACTCTTTATAGTTTTCTGGATTTGTTACCTTTAATTGTGCAATTACATATCCTGCTGGCATAATTTTCTCCTTTAAAAAATTGATTTTGAATATTTTTTCCAGTTATCTTGATAGTGTTTAGTGTTTTCCTCTACAGCTTTTTTTTCTTCATCAGTCACCTCTCTTACAATTTTTCCAGGTGATCCCACTACTAAAGAGTTATCGGGTATAACTTTATTTTCAGTTATTAGAGCTTTTGCTCCAATGATGCAGTTTTTTCCAATATTTGCTTTGTTCAAAATTACTGCTCCAATTCCAATTAAACTATTATCTCCAATGGTACATCCATGAAGCATTACTAAATGACCTACAGTAACATTTTTTCCTACTTTTAATGGGCAGCCAGGATCTGTGTGTAAAACACTACCATCTTGAATATTTGATCCCTCACCTATATGAATATTTTCTATATCGCCTCTTAAAACAGCATTAAACCAAATGCTTGTATTTTTCTCCAATGTGACATCTCCAATTATGGTTGCGTTAGGAGCTACCCAATTTTCGCCAGAGTTTTTTGGTTTTTTATCTTTTAAATCATAAAACATAATTTATATATTCTTACAGTATGCCAATACAAACTCCAATATGTGATTTTGGTCAAAAAGCTATTCCATTTGAATTAAAATCAACAGATAATAAAATTCTTTCGTTAGAGGATATCAAAGGAGAAAACGGAACTTTGATAATGTTTATCTGCAATCATTGTCCTTATGTAAAGGCAGTTACAAAAGAAATAGTTGAAGATTGCAATGAATTAAAAAAAATTGGAATAAATTCTGTAGCAATCTGTGCAAATGATGCTGAGAATTATCCTGAAGATTCTTTTGAAAATATGGTTAAGTTTTCTAAAGATAATAATTTTACTTTTCCTTACTTAAACGATGAAACACAAAATATTGCAAAAGCATATGACGCTGTCTGTACACCAGATTTTTTTGGATATAACAAAAATTTAGAACTTCAATATCGAGGAAGATTAAGAGAGTTAAGAAATCTTATACCTGTTAAAGAAGGTGAAAGTGATTTGTTAAAAGCTATGAAACAAATTGCTAATACAGGTGAAGGTCCTAAAGACCAAATTCCTAGTGCTGGCTGCAGCATAAAGTGGAAAACTAATTAATGTATTTAATTGTTACTAGATCTTTTCCTCCTGAACTAGGTGGAATGCAAAGCTTGATGTGGGGTTTATCAAGAGAGCTATCTAAAAACTTTATGATAAAAGTGTTTGCAGATTATATTGATAATCATAAAGATTTTGATGAACAAGCTTCGTTTTCAATTGAAAGAGTTGGTGGAATAAAACTTCTTAGAAAATATAGAAAAGCTCAATTAATTAATGAATTTATCAAAGAGAATAAGGTTGAAGGAATAATTGGAGATCATTGGAAAAGTTTAGAGCTTATTAAAACTTCAAAAAAAAAATATTGTCTTATACATGGTAAAGAAATCAATCATCCTAAAGGGTCAACTCAAAATAAAAGAGTTTTAAATGTTCTTAACAATGTAGAAAAAGTTATTGCTAACTCACAATATACTAAAAACCTTGCTATTGAATGTGGTGTTAATGAAAATAAAATTGTTGTTATAAATTGTGGAGTAGATCTAGCAAAAGAATTAAACGAAAAATCATTAGAAAAAGTTGAAAGCTTACTAAAAATTAAAACGCCAAGATTAATTACTGTTTCAAGATTTGATAAAAGAAAAAACCATGAAAAAGTGGTGATGGCTCTAAGAAATCTAAAACAAATTTATCCAGATATTGTCTATATTTGTATTGGTTACGGTGATGAAGAAGAAAATATTAAAAAATTAGTAAAAGAATTAAACTTAGATGAACAAGTAATGTTTTTTAAAGACATAAGTGATGATTTAAAAAATGCTCTTGTTGCTAAATCAAATTTATTTGTAATGCCTTCTATAATTCATAAAAAATCTGTTGAAGGGTTTGGAATTGCATATGTTGAAGCAGCACAGTACGGTGTACCATCTATAGGCGGTAAAGATGGAGGTGCGGCAGATGCAATAAATCATGAAAATACTGGTTTAATATGTGATGGAAATAATCTTGATGATATTTATTCTTCAATTAATTCAATGTTAGAAAATAAAAAATATTTAGAACATGGAAAAAATGCAAAAGAATTTGCAAATAAATTTCAATGGTCAAAAATAATTGAAGAATACAAAAAAATATTAAATTGATTTCGAATAATAAATTAGCAATTTTTTTAATTATAATCTCAGTTTTTTGTGGAACATTAATGTTAACTTTTTTAAAATTAGCACAAGAAGAAGTTAATGTTTATGTAGCAGGTTTTTTTAGATTTTTATTTGGTTTCCTGATTATTTTTCCTTATATGTTAAAAACTAAATTTTCAGTCTTTAATTCAAATCATCATAAAAAACATTTTCTTAGAGCAGTTTTAAACTTGCCTTCAATGCTTTTATATTTCTCAGCTTTAACAATGATGCCAATTGAAAAAGCTACAGCAATATCTTTTGTTGTTCCTTTCATAGTAACTATTTTGGCTGTTTTGTTTCTTGGAGAAAAAATTTATATCTACAGAAGTTTTGCGCTAGTTTTAGGATTTATTGGTATGTTGGTAATTTTAAGACCAGGTATAATTGATATCTCAATTGGTGTATACATGGCGCTAGCCTCGTCTTTTATGTGGTCAATAGTGATTATAATTACAAAAACTATAACAAAAGACGATAGTTCGATTACAATTTTATCTTATGGATACTGTTATATGACTATTTTTAGTTTCCTTATTGCATTGTTTTTTTGGCAAACACCTAGTTTACAAACTCTAATTTATTTATTTTTTGCGGGTCTATCTGGCACATTGTTGCATCTTTGTATTAATCACGCTTATAAATTAGTTGATGTAAGCATGACCCAACCCTATTCTTTTTTAAGTTTAGTATTTGCATCTCTAATTGGATATTTTATGTTTAGCGAAATCCCTGATCTCTTCACTTGGATTGGTGCAAGTATAATATTTTTAGGAGTTTTCATTATATCTTACCGTGAAATGAAACTTAATAAAGAAATTATTAGAAGACGAATAGATATTAAATCTTAATTTTTCTTCTTAAAGGTTTTATAAACGTGCCAAACCACAATTAAAATCGTAGTTGCTAAGATACATGCTGTTAATGTTCTGTCCCACAAAAATTCCCACGAACCATTACTCAATAACAAAGAACGTCTCAAGTTTTCCTCCATCAATCCACCAAGTACAAAAGCTAGTATCAAAGGTGGCATAGGGAAATCATATAATCTTAAAAAAGTTGCAACTACAGCTATACCAATCATTAAATAAATATCAAAATTATTAAATGACATCACATAAATCCCAGTAACAGAGAAAAATAAAATTAAAGGAATTAAATAATTTTTAGGTACAGCAAGAATTCTAGCTATATAGGGAATGAGTGGTAAGTTTAATATAAGAAGAATTACCATTCCAATATACATAGACATAATTATTGACCAAAAAATCTCTGGATTAGTCATATAAAGTCTAGGACCAGGCTGAACACCAAAACCTAAAAGAGCCCCAAGCATTACTGCTGTGGTTCCACTCCCAGGAATTCCTAAAGTAAGCATTGGTACAAAAGAACCAGAGCAAGCAGCATTGTTTGCAGTTTCTGGTGCTGACAAACCATTTACGCTTCCCTTACCAAATTTTTCTTTTTCCTGATCACTAACTACGTTTCGTTCCATTCCATAAGCTAAAAAGGATGCAATTGTTGCGCCAGCTCCAGGTAAAACACCAATTAAAAAACCAATTACTGATGATCTTGGAATTGTTTTATACATTTTAGTTCGTTCTTCTTTATTAATCTTAATTGAGCCTAATTCAGTTAATGAAACTTGTTTAGCAGCAGTTGTTGGATCATTTCTCTTTAAAATGATTGTTAAAGCTTCACTCATCGCAAAAGTTGCCATCACAACTAATACAAAACTAATACCATCAGTTAAGTTCATATTATTAAATGTATATCTCGTAATATCAGACAAACTATCTTGACCAACTGAAGCTAACATTAAACCTAAAACAACCATCATCATTGCTTTTAAAAATTGTCCCTTAGATGAAAAAGCTGCAATGGCCGTTAAACCTAAAATCATTAAAGCAAAATAATCAGGTGATCTAAAAGATAAACTTACTTTAGATAAACTTGGTGCCATAAATAATAAATAAATTGCAGATAATGTTCCACCAGCGAATGAACTCCATGCAGCTATTGCTAAAGCTTTTCCAGCCTTACCTTGCTGTGCCATTGGATAACCATCAAATGAAGTTGCAACTGTTCCTGGAACACCGGGGGCATTTAATAATATTGAAGAAGTTGAACCACCAAATACTGCCCCATAATAAACTCCAGCCATTAAAATTAATCCAGTTGCAGGCTCAAAACCATATGTAATGGGTATCATTAGAGCAATTGCGGTCATTGGACCAAGACCAGGAAGCATTCCTATGATTGTTCCAAAAAAACAACCAACCATAACCATTAGTATATTTTGGAGTGTAAGTGCTGTTGTTAATCCAATTAGTATTCCTTCAATCATCCCATAACTCCAATTAATTGTAAAAAAGGATCTCTTAAATAAATATCAAGAATACCATGAAGCAAATACATAAAAGCAGCAACAAATGGAAAGGATAATAAAAACATTAAAATCCACCTTCGTTCTCCTAAAAAATAATATGAAGCAAATAAAAATAAAGATGTGCTTAAAAAATAACCAACTTTTAAAATTGTAGCTCCGTAAATAATTGCAATCAGTATAAGTATACCAGTTTTTTTATACTCTAAACTTTTATGTTCTACTTTTATTGTATTCGGGTCTGGTAAAATAAATTTTAATCCAGAGAAAAATAATCCTGCATAACCCAAATAAATTGGAAATGTTCTAGCATTAAATGGAGCATTTTCATCAAATGTGAAAACTTGAATTTGATAAGCTAAATATAAATAGAATGCCGAAAAAACAAAAAAGAGCAGTGATATAATTTTTGTAGTATTTATATTCACTGCTCTAATTTTAATTTCTAACCAAAGGTTAGATAACTCCTAGTTTTTTCATAAGAGCTGTCATTTCTTCAGTTTGTTTTTCTAAGAAAGAAACAAACTTACCTTCAGGGTTATAAATATTAACCCAAGCATTTCTTGCTCTTACTGTTTCCCATTCAGGAGTTTTTTGTACATCGCCAAGCATTTTTGCAATTGCAGCTTTATCAGAATTGCTCATACCTGGAGGACCAAAGAAACCTCTCCAGTTAACGAATTGTACATCATACCCTTGTTCTTTAAGAGTTGGTGCATCTGGTGCATCAGAAACTCTTGAAGGAGCAGTAATACCAATAATTGTTACTTGGTCTCTTGCACCCATCAATTCACCTAAACCAGTTGAAATGATTTGAGTTTCGCCAGATAAAAGTCCAGCTAAAGCTTTTCCACCAGCGTCATAAGGAATGTATGCAACAGCATTTGGATCTGCACCTGCAGCTTGGAATGCTAAAGCACCAATTAAATGGTCCATACTTCCTCTCACTGATCCACCAGCCATTTTAATTGAGCTTGGATCTTTTTTGTATGCATCAACTACATCTTTAAAGTTTTTGTAAGGTGAGTTTTTTGCAACTGCGATAGCACCGTAGTCACCAATTACACCTGCAATCGGCACAACATCTTTATAAGATAAAGTTCCGCTACCTTTTACGTAACCTTCGTGTCTAGTAATTGATCTTAATACTAATGGTGTAGATTGAACCAAAACTGTATTAGCAGGTTTAGTATTAATCATGTAAGCTAACGCTTTACCACCACCACCACCTGACATATTTTCAAATGATGCACTTTTTAACATACCAGCTTTTGTTAAAGCTTCTCCAGTACCTCTAGCAGTTCCATCCCAACCACCACCAGCACCACCACCGATTACAAAGTGCAATTTATCAATTGCTACTGAGCTAGTAGTTGTTGCTGAGAATAATAGGATTGCTGAGAATAATACTGAAAATAGTTTCTTTATGTTTTTCATTATTTTCCCTCTCTATTTAATTTAATTGGATTTAATTTATTTTAAACACATTTGTCTAAATAAATAAATATTATTGTTCTATTAAATAGAATAATATGAAAACTAATAAAAAAATTGTTGGTGTAGATGCAGTAAATAAAGCTTTTGAAATCCTAAATTGTTTTACTGAAAAAAATGAAGCTTTAACGATAACAAAATAGCTAATATTACAGGAGATCATAAAAGTAGAATTTCAAGAATATCAAAATCACTTGAGAATTTTGGATACATTAGAAAAATAAAAAGTGGTGAATTTAAAATTGGTCATACAATCCCAAGATTATTTGAAATTTATGAAAGTAGTTTTAATTTAAAAAATTCTATTAAAGCTGAATTAGATTTCGTATCATCCAAAACAAAAGAGACAGCAAGTTTTTTTGTTAGACAAAATGATGTAAGAGTATGTATCCAATCAAGTTCACCTAATAAATCAATAACTCACCGAGAAATTATTGGAGGTAAAAAACCTATTAACAAAGGTTCAAGTGGTCATGTTTTGTCGGCTTATAATAATTTAGAAATTAAAGATAAAGATGAAGTTTTAAAAAATGGATATGCTATGACTTTTGGAGAAAGAGATTCAGAAATGGCTTCTATATCAGTTCCAATCTTTAGAAAAAAAAATCAAATTCTTGGTGCATTAACTGTTGCAGGTCATATTTCTAATTTTAATAAAAAAAACTGTATTAGCTTTCTAAATATTCTTAGATCATCTAGAGTAAAAATTGAAAAGAATTTAATTCAAATTAAATAATATCAAATTTAAATATTTAAATTAACCTAACGGCCAAGGTAATTCTGTATACGACTGTAATATACCTGGAGGGAAATCCATAACCATAAAATGGGATATTAGAGATAGAAAAATCCAAACTAAAATTCCACTTATAATGCTAAAAACTTTATTTTTCTCAGCAATTTTATTTAAAAAAATAATCACAAAAAAACCAATGGATACAAAGAAGCCAATAAATATTGATAAAAATAATGGTGAAATAAACCAAAATATAGTTAACCATTGATTTCTAATTTCTCTTTTTCCCGTTACTAAATTTTCTGCATCATGAAATACTTTTGCACCTGTGTTACCAAAGTACATTTGAACACCTATAATAAAACAAAATGTAATCATAAAAATACCAACACTTATTGGAAAAATTTTTCCCAAGTACTGCAAATGATCTGTAACTAAAATTGTGTAAATACCTAAAAAAGTTAAAATAAAAAGAAATATCCATTGAGGTATTGTTTTTAAGTTTAATGTTTTTGATTTTGATTGAGCAATTTCATCTTTTTTATTTATAATTTTTATACCTGAGTAAATTGAGAAAATTGAAATTAAAATTAAAATTAAAAATATTGGTCGAGTAAATAATTCAGAAAACTTATAAAATTGCATTGTCTGATAAAGGTATGTTTCAATACTATCACTAAGGACAAAACCAATCATCAAAGCAACTCTAGAGTAATCAAATCTTTTCATGAATACTGCCAGAACACCAATGAATGTTGCAAAAAGTAAATCCCCCCAAGATCTTGTAGAGTTAAAAATCGCGAACAAAATTAATGAAATTAAAAATGGTGCTAAGACAGTAAAATTAATTGTTGTTAATTGAGAAATTGGTCTTGCCATCGCTACACAAATGATTGCACCAAAAATATTTGCAACAGCTAAAGACCATATTATGGTGTAAATTAAATCAAGCTGTGTATCAACCATTTGGATTCCTGGATCAACACCCAACAAAATTAAACCACCCATTAATATTGCAGTACCTCCTGAACCTGGAATTCCAAATAAAAGAGTTGGGATAAGCGCTCCTCCTTCTTTTGAATTGGAACTAGACTCTGGCCCTATGACGCCTCTAATGTCTCCATTTCCAAAATTTTCATTGTCTTTTACTGTTGTTTTTGCATGACTATAACTTATCCAATCAATACATGACCCACCTATACCAGGTATCAATCCAATAAAACTTCCAATGAAAGAACATCTTAAAACTAAAAATTTATTTTTGAGAAAATCTTTTAGACCAATAAGCCATCCCGATTTTTCTAATTCTGCTTTTTCTGAAACTGCTTTATTTGATCTAAGTAGTTCAACAATTTCAGGAAATGCAAAGATTGAAATAGCTACTACCATTAAATGAATTCCACCACCTAAATACATTACAATTGGATTCTGAACTTCTAAAACAGTGCTAAAATCCAATCTGTATTCAGAACTTGCTGGTGATATACCAATGCAGCCAATAATCATTCCAAGACATGCTGCAACCAAACCTTTAAATATACTTGAGCCTGTAAGTGTACCAACAACTGAAATCCCAAAAATAGCCAACATCAACATTTCACCTGTACCAAATGCTAAAATAATTGGTTTAGCTATTTGAATTACAGCAGTTAATAAAACAGCGCCAAATAAACCACCAAATAATGATGAAAAGAATGCGGCTGATAAAGCTCTTGCTGCTTGTCCTTTTTTTGCTAAAGGAAATCCATCCATAACAGTTGCTTGTGCTGAGACTGATCCTGGGACACCAATTAAAACTGCAGGAAATGTATCTGATGTTGCAACTACTGACATCAGTCCCATCATCATAGCAATGCCTGAAACTGGTTCCATGCCAAATACAAATGGAAGCAATAGAGATAATCCTACTGTTCCTCCAAAACCAGGAATAACTCCTACAACCAATCCAAGCATTACTCCGAGTATCAAAAATAATATTGATGGACCCGAAACAATAGTTACAAGTGCTGAAAAAAGAGCTTCTAACATAGAAATATTCTATAAAAAAAAAGGGGGCAATGCCCCCTTTTTTTAACTATAGGAAAAATAATTACTTAGTATTTTTCCACTCTTGTAAAAATTTCTCCGACTTAGAGTCAACTGAAGTAGCTTTTTTTAATGAAGATTTTAAATTTTTAGATCCAGTTACTTGATCGTATTTACCTAATTTTTTATTTAAAACTTTCATTGCTTCAGGATCATTTACGATCGCTGCAGCAGCATCTTGCCAAGCTTTTACAACATCTCTTTTAGCTGATTTAGGAAGCATCACATATTTTTGTGTTGCAAAACCAGCATAAAATAAAGCTGTCCAAGATTTAGCCTCTGTTCCTTTAAATTTATTTCCAGTCACTGCCTCATAAACTTCAGGAAATGAAGGTAGGTCTGGGAAATTTGGATCTCTAGCAACTTTACCATCTATTGGTGCGCCCCATGTCATAACAGCAACCATTTCACCTTTTTCTACTAATGGCTTAACATGTTTTAAGTATGACGCTGTTGTTTGATAATCAATTGTAGTTTCACCTCTAAGGATAGCAGCTCTACCAGCTTTTCTACCTTTCATACCATAAACTACATTTACATCTAATCCTAACATATCAAATGCAAGGATAGGAACTGCATCTAAAGAAGTTTTACCTTGAGAACCATAAACAAGTTTTGATCCTTTTAATTTATCAAAATCTTTAATGATATCAGTAACACCCATATCTTTTCTAACATATGCAACTCCACCTGTTCCACTTGCAAAAATTGGAACCATATTTTTGTATTGGTATCTTACTCTTTCATCTTTAAATATGAATGGTAATTGAACTGATCCAGATGTTCCAAATACAACTGAACCATCTTTATCTTTACCATGTTCAGCAAAATATTTATTTGATGCACCAATTGCTTTACCATCTGTTACGTTTTTAACAACAACAGTTGGATTTCCAGGTAAGTTTTTACTGAAAGCTGGACCAATTGCTCTTGCCCAAGTATCAGATCCACCACCTGCTTTAAATGGAATCCAAATTGTTACAGTCTTTCCAGAATAGTCTACAGCTAAAGCTGAAGAGATTGTAATTAGTGAAGCAACAACTGTTGCTAATATTTTTTTAAACATTAATTTCTCCCTCTATTTTTAAATTTTAAAAAAACATAAACTATAAAGTAGAGATTGTGTTGCAAGTAATTTTTTAAATTAAAATCTAAATATTACGCAATTTTGCAGCGTGTTGGCCTGCAATTCTTCCAAATACAGCACCAGAGGTTAAGCCACTTCCCCCAGGATAATTAACATAAAATATTCCACCAACCATTTCACCTGCAGCAAACAAACCTTTAATAGGTTTGTTTCTTCTATTTAAAACCTCACATTGATTATTCACTTTTAAACCTCCAAAAGTAAATGTGATCCCGCAAGTTACCCCATAAGCATAGTATGGCCCTGTATCAATTTTATTTGCCCAATTAGTTTTATTAATTTTTAACCCAATTGTTTTTTTTCCGTCTTTAATAGTTGGATTAAATTTTATTTCTGATGAAACACTTGAATTATATTTTTTAATTGTACTAAGAGCTTTTTTGGAATTAACTCCTTTTAGTTTTTTAACTAATTCTTCAATTGTGTTTGCTTTAACTTTTGTTGCTGTCTTAACATCGTATTCGCTATACAACATTGGTCTTACTTTTTGATCAAATATCTGCCAAGCAAATTGTTTTGGTTGCTTTATTACTTCTCTTCCAAACTTTGCATAAGTATAATTTCTTAAATCTTCACCTTCATCAACAAATCTTTCACCATTTGCATTTATTACAATACCCCATGGATAACTAATTTTTCTATATTTTGCTGCAATTTTTAAATCACTAAATTTTGGTCCATTCATATCATGAAAAACTGCATGACAACCTGACCACTCACCATAAGATGCTGCACCATGCTCAAAAGCCATATTTAATCCATCTCCAGTATTATGTTTGGTGCCTCTAACTTTTGCTTTATCCCAACCTTTGCCAAGATATTTTGTTCTCATTTTTGAACTTGCTTCAAATCCACCACAAGCAAGAACAACAGACTTACAAAAAATATCTTTTGACTTTCCTTTGTGTGAAACTTTTAATCCAACTATCTTATTATCTTTTTTAATTATTTTTTTAGCTGCAAATTCATATTTTATTTCTACACCATTTTTTATTACAATATTTGTAAGCGATTTAACTAATCCTTCACCCTGGCCTTTAACTTCTAAAGTTAATCCACCCCAATACTTAGTTACACCATTTACAACAAAAGATTGCTTTCCTTTAATTGGCACAAATTTAAGACCTTTTTTACTTAACCAATAAATAACATCGTGACTATTATTCACTAATTTTTTTGTAAGATTTTTATCGGTTTTATTCTTTGTGACTTTAATCATGTCATCATAAAAACTTTTCTTAGGATATTTTCCATAATCAATTCTTTTTGTATTTTTTAGTGATGGAATTATTTTTTTAAGATCAGAAAAATTATCATAAGCAAATCTATATGATCCATTAGTGTAACGACTGTTCCCACCAGCTTCTTTTTTTGAAGCTTTTTCAATTATTAAAATTTTTTTGGCTCCAGCATCTTTTGCTGATAAAGCTGCACATAAAGCGGCATTGCCACTTCCAACTACAATTACATCATATATATTCATAAAAGAATCTTATATGAAGAATTTAATTCAAATAATCAAGCAAAGTTATGTCGCTCTGATAATTGGGGCTCTTGGTGGAATTATTGCAATGTTTATTAATTTACCATTACCTTGGTTGTTAGGACCTTTATTGTCAAATTTGCTTTTATCTTTTACAAAAATTAAAATCACCTTTTCAAAAAAACTCCTTAGTCCTATTTTTTTAATAATAGGAATTATTATGGGAGGAACCTTAAATGTTTCTTTACTTTATAAAATACATTTATGGATATTTTCATCCTTATCTATGATTGTTTATGTTTTTATCAGCACGATTATAATAACATTTTATTTTTTAAAAGTTTGTAAATTTGAAAAAATGAATGCAATTTTAGCTGCATTACCTGGAGCTTTTGTTCCAATCTCTGCTGCATTATTAGAATTAAAAAACAATAATAACAAAAGAGTTTTGGTTCCTCAGGCTACAAGAGTAATTTTTATTGTCTGTATGCTTCCTGTGATTTTTATTTATCAAATGGGTAATGTTGAAATACAAGGCTTGGGAAATCAAAACATTTATGATCTTAAATATTTTATTGAAATAGTGCTTGTGTGTTTTGCCTGCTATATTTTTGCTTTGTTTCTGAAAAAATTTAATATTCCATCCTCTACTCTATTATCAGGTATGATTATTTCAGGAATTTTGTATACACTCGAATTTGTTAACGCAAGATTTCCAGATATTTTTATTAATATATCTTTTATATTTTTGGGTACAGCTTTAGGAAGTAGATTGAATGGTTTAAAGATTAAAGAATTGTTATTTTATATATTTCACGGAATAATTATTACAATAATTTTAATGACCCTGGCAGCTTTTGTATCTTATTTTCTTGAAATTGCTTTTGGGTTTGATTTTTTACCAACTTTTTTAAGCTTTGTACCTGGTGGTATACATGAAATGGTTATAATAAGTGTAGCTTACAATATAGATCCTATATTTGTTAGTTATCATCATTTCTTAAGAATAATATTAATTGTACTTTTAATTCCATTTATAATAAAAAAATTTAATCATAATGAATGATCAAGTTAAAATTCCATGTATGTTTATTAGAGGTGGTACTTCTAGAGGTCCTTATTTTTTAAAAAGCGATCTCCCGAGTGACACAAACAAAAGAGATAAAATTTTACTTGCCGCTATGGGCTCGCCAGATCTAAGACAAATTGATGGATTAGGTGGAGCTGAGCCTGTTAAAAGTAAAGTTGCAATTATAGATAAATCTTCAGAAGAAGGTATTGATATAGATTATTATTTTGCCCAAGTAAAAATAGATAAACCTATAGTCGATACGAAACCTTCTTGTGGAAATATTCTTGTAGGAGTTGGTCCTTATGCAATTGAAAAGGGATTAGTTGAGGCAAAAAATGGTGAAACATCAATCATTGTAAGAGATAAAAATACAGGCATGAAGATTGAACAAATTGTTCAAACACCAAATAAACAAGTCCAATATGATGGAAATTTCAAAATTGATGGTGTTCCTACACCGGGATCACCAATTAAACTTAAGTTTTTAGATATAATAGGTTCACAAACAAATAAACTTTTTCCATCAGGAAATAAAATTGATGAAATAGATAACATTAAATTTACTCTTATTGATTGCGCAGTCCCAATGGTTATTTTTAAGGCTACTGATTTAGGTTTAAAAGGATCAGAGAGTTTTGAAGAGTTAAATGAAAACAAAACACTTATTGAAAAAATGAATACAATAAGGATTAAAATTGCAAAAAAAGTAGGATTAGGAGATGTGGCTAATTCTGTTTTACCAAAAACTGCAATTGTTATTAAACCTGATAAAGCAGACATCAAATCAAGATACTTTATGCCATGGGATTGCCATCCTGCTTATGCAGTAACTGGCTCTATGGCTTTGTTAGGTGCTTGTAAATCTAAAAATACAATTTGTTCTGAGTTCTATAATAATTATTCTGACAATGGTGAATTCGAAATCGAACATCCATCTGGAAAACTCAAACTTAATTTCAATATAGTTTATGAGAAAGAAAATATTAAAGATATTAATGTAATTTCTACCAGAAATGCGAGATTAATAATGTCTGGCGATGTTTATATTAAAAAAAGTTTAATAGACTAATTAAGTTTTTCCGACAATTTTTCAAAAACTTTTTCTGCTGAGAGTTTTGATAATTCGGGGGCTTGTATTGCTTTAAAGTTATCTCTTTCAATACTAACTTTAAATGGAGTAGTGTGAGAACCAAATAGAGCAACACCCTTTGATCCTAAGTGTGCAGTTATATGAGCGGGTCCAGTATCATTAGCGACCACAAACGAGCTATCTTTAATTAATCCAGATAATTGTGAAATATTTAAAGCTTTACCATTATCCAAAACACATAAAGCATTTATATTTTTTGCATCTTTAATTTCATCTGGTCCAGGTGCAGTAACCACTTTGAATTTATTTTCAAATTTTTGATTAATGATACTGATTAATTCATTGTAATAAGGCCATTTCTTTAAAGTCAAATGAGGTGAGCAAAAAGGAAAAAGTATTATGTATTTATCTAATTCATAATTTTTTTTTATTTCTGAAATATCAACTGCACTCCACGAAAAGTCTGGTTTCATTGTATGATTGGTATTAATTCCTGAAGACTTTAACTGATGATCAAATCTTGAAAGAACAGAATCTTTATCAAAATCTTTTTTAGTTGTTCCTTCTGGTAGAGTTGTTTCTGTTGAGCACCAGATAGTTTTATCAGCTTTAGGAAATAATATATTTTTGTAAAATGATGTTCTGCTAGAATTTTGAAGATCATAAACTTTTGAGAAATTATGTTTTTTAATCTCTCTCATTAGTAAATATAAATAAATTAAGTTAATCTTTGATAATCTCTTATCTAGAATAACATTTGAAATATGTGGGTTTTTTTTAAATAGTTCAAAATAAGGTTTTGTTGTTAATAAATGAATTTGATCTCCTTTATGATTTTCAGAAATATCTTGAATTGCCCCACATGCTTGAGCTATATCGCCTAAAGATCCATGTTTAATAATTAAAATATTAGACATAATTCTAACAACTTAACATAGTATAAAGTTTTATGAATAAAATTATAGTCGAGGTTTCTGTTGGAGAGCTTTTAGACAAAATTTCAATATTAGAAATTAAACAAGATAAAATTAAAGACCCAGAAAAATTAAGTTTTATAAATAACGAGCACTCTATTCTTAAAAATCAGTTAGAAAAAAATGTTAAGTCTGATGAGAAGCTTGAAAAACTGTTTCAAGATTTAAAAGATATAAATGCTAAACTTTGGGTTATTGAAGATGACAAGAGAGATTGTGAAAAAAATAAAGATTTTGGAGAAAAATTCATAAAACTTTCTAGAGATGTTCATTTTTTAAATGATGATCGTGCAAAAATAAAACTAGAAATGAATAACCATACTGGATCTGCTATTAAAGAGATTAAAGAATATACTAGTTACTAAAAACTTTTGGAAACCAATCCTCTCTCATCTGGTCTCCTGATTTTAAATTAATTCCATCGAATGGTGGTGATGTTGGACCACCTCTTTCAACAAATGTAACATCATCACCTATAAATCTCATAGAGAATGCTCTACGAGATTGAGAACTTTGATTTCCTGTGGAACCATGAACAGTTTTAAAATTAAACAAAACTGCATCACCTAATTTTAGGTCGGGAACTAATATATCTTCTTTAAATTCTTCTTTTTTTGGAAGATTCATGAATGAGCTATCATCTTCATACCAAGGTTGATCGTTAGACCATTTAGTAGGTCTTAAAAGTTTTTTCCATTTATGTGATCTTAAAATTAATTTAAGATTGTTTTCTTCATTTACTTCATCTAATGGTATCCAAAAACTACCTGTATCATTTCCATCAACACAGTAATACGGCATATCTTGATGCCAAGGTGTTTCTTTATTTGTTCCTGGGTCTTTAATAAAAAGATGATCATGAAAAATTTGTATAGATTTCGAATTTGAAGCCTCAGCAACTATTTTGGCTGCAGGAGAATTGAACATGCAATCTTTAAATTCTTGAATTCTTTGCCAATTACAATAGTCTTCAAAAAACCTTCCTTCATTTTCATTTACATTTTCTCTTCCGTGTTGACTTGGGTTGTCTAAAACTTTTTGAAAACCACTTCTTAATGGTTCAATCCAATCTTTAAATGCACCTTTAATAATTATTGCACCGAGATTTTGATAATCATCAATCTGTTTTTGAGAAAGATACATTTTATTGTAGGAAGCTATATTTTTTTTCTAAATACTTAATCACATTGTGAATAATAAAAGTCATAAACAAATATATTCCACCAGCTACAATAAATACTTCTATAGGCTTAAATGTTGTTGATATGATGTATTTTGCAACACCAGTTAAATCCATTAGCGTTACGGTGCTTGCTAATGAAGTACCTTTCATCATTAAAATTATTTCATTTCCATATGCAGGAAGAGATTGTCTGATCGCAATAGGTATTTGAATTTTATAAAATATAATTTTATTTGAAATACCTAAACTTTTTCCAGCTTCAATAATTCCAGGTTTTATAGTTTGAAATGCAGATCTCAATATTTCAGAAGTATAAGCACCTGTATTTAAGGTAAAAGCAATGATTGCACACCAATAAGGTTCTTTTAAAACAGCCCATAAGAATGTTGATCTCAAATATTCAATTTGTCCTAATCCAAAATAAATAATAAAAATTTGAACTAATAACGGAGTTCCTCTAAAAACATATGAGTATACATAAGCAAATTTGTTAATAAATATATTTTTGTTTAATCTTAAAATTGCAAAAAATAATCCAAGAAATAATCCAAAAAATAAAGATGCTGACAAAAGTTTTAAAGTAATAACAGTTGCTCCTAAAAGTTTTGGAAAACTAGTGATCATTAAATCAAAATCCATTAATAACCCCTGCTATATTTGACTTCTAATTTATTAATTAACTTCATACTTATGTAAGTCAGCAATAAATATAAAACTGCTGCAAAAGAATAAAAAAATAATGGGTCTCTTGTAGATCCTGCAGCAATATAAGATTGTCTCATGATTTCGACCAAACCTGTTACTGATATTAAAGAAGTATCCTTTAAAGTGATTTGCCAAACATTACTTAAATTTGGAATTGCTAATCTTAACATTTGAGGAAGAATTATTTTATAAAATTGACCAAACTTGTTTATTCCTAAAACTTTAGCAGCTTCAAACTGTCCTTTATCAATTGACTGAATAGCTCCTCTAAAAACCTCTGTTGAGTAAGCTCCTGAAATTATCCCTATAGCAACCGCACCAGTAATAAATGCATTAATCTCTATATACTCGTAATAACCAAATAGTGATGCAACATACATGATTGCACCACTCCCACCAAAAAATAATAAATATATTACTAATAGTTCTGGCACACCTCTTATTACTGTCGTGTAAAAATTACCTACAAAATTTAGTGTTTTATATTTTGAAAGTTTAAGCGGAGTAAAAATTAATGCAAAAAGAAAACCAACTAACATTGCTGTAACAGATACAGCAACTGTCATTAGAGTGGCATAAAATAACTCGTCACCCCAACCTGTTTTTCCAAATGCAAGAAGTTCCATATAGATTGGCGACTATATATTATAGTCGCCAAATCCAAAATTAATTACATAGAAGCGTCGAAACCAAAATGTTTAATCGCAAGTTTGCTAATTATTCCTTGTTTTCTAGCTTTGTTAATTGCTTTGTTGAAATCTTTTAAGATTTTAGCGTCTCTTTTACCAATAGCACTATCATCAGCTTGTCTGATTCCAACACCAACTCCATTTCCGAATGCACCACCTGAAAAAGTTGGTCCAACTAAAACAACTGGCTTACCAGATTTATCAGCATAGTCTGTAAATGCTACAGCTGCAGCAAGTGCAACATCACATCTTCCAGAAGTTAAATCCAAGTTAACCTCGTCTTGAGTTTTGTAAGTTCTAACATTTACACTCCCAACATCACCAGACTCTAAAAAGTTTTGGTGAATTGTACCTGTTTGAGTACAGACTGTTTTTCCAGCAAGAGCATCCGTTAGAGTTTTAAGTGCTTTTTTAACACTAGAACCACCTAAAGATAAATTGATACCTTCTGGTGTATCCATGCCTTCTAAGCTTGAACCTTTCATTACAGCAAGAGATGCAACTTCATCAGCATAACCTTGTGAGAAAGTAATTGTTTTCTTTCTTTCATCAGTAATAGACATGCCAGCCATAATTGCATCAAATTTTCTCATTACTAACGCAGGTATCATACCATCCCAATCTTGCTCAACGATTGTACACTCATACTTCATAATTTTGCAAAGCTCTTGAGCTAACTCAACCTCAAATCCAATTAAATTGCCAGAAGCATCTTTTGAATTCCATGGAGGATAAGCACCTTCAGTTCCAATTTTAATTTTCTCAGCAGAAACGTTTCCGATGATTAAAAAAGAAGCCAGAACTGTTAAAATAGTTTTTTTGAATATATTCATATTTTCTCCTTTAATTGGAATAATTATTTCACAATTTTTAGAAAGAAAAAAGAAAAATTAATGATTTATTGATGATGAAAAGTTCCAAGCACAATCAAAACTTGGTATATAAACTCTAGATAATTTAGCATTACCAAAATTTTGATTAAAAACATTTAACCAACTATCAACTTGCTTAGGTTTTTTATCCTGACTTCCAACTTGAGCTGTTATAACCCCTTTTGGTTTTAATATTCTAACTAATGAGTCCATATTTTTTGCTGCAAGATCGATGCAAAACTGATCATCATTTAGATCAACAAAAATATGATCGTAAGTATCATCACCTACTGATTTAATACTTTCAAATGCATCTCCCCAAACACATTTAACAGAATTTTTTTCTGTAGCTTTTTTTCCAATATCACCAAGATGTTTATTGCAAACATCCACAACTTCAGGATCTAATTCATACCAATCAATAAAATTAAAATTTTTAGAAATACATTCTCTTGCAACTCCACCATCTCCACCTCCGATGATAGCTGCCCTTTCATTATCTTTGTTTAAATTTAAACCTGAACCAACAAATGTAGAGCTATATAAATGTTCATCTGTTGCAGCAACTTGGATTTCACCATCTATAAATAATGATTTTCCAAATTGCTCAAGATCTAAAATTTCAATATGTTGACCAACTTTAGATTTAAAATCTTCTAAAACATCATTTACAACATAAGATTTTTGCAAACCTGGAGAACTATATATGTCATGATAAAGCGATTTTGTGTCTCTATTAAATTCTTTTTTAACAATTCTTATATGTTCAAATTCTTTTTTGATTATATCGATTGCAACTGAAGGGCTTACTTTACCGCAAGTAAAAAAATCAAAACTAATAATTCCTTTTTCAGGAAATGTATGAAAACTAATATGACTTTCTGCTAAAAGAGCTAATATTGTAAAACCTTGTGGTTCAAATTTATATTTAGAAATATTTAGTATTGATACTTTTGCAGCTTTTGCGATTTCATGAATTACTTTTTCATAAACAGAAGGATCGTACTCTTTTGTAGTTCCAATGATGTCTAGAGTTATATGCTCTCCAACTTTGGTCATTAACTATCCTTTTTATAATTTTTAGCTTTGGATAAAACTTTATTCATTTCTGCTATAGAAAGAGTTTTAGGCTTACCCAATTTCAGGCTCGTTATATACTGAAGCGATATATTTTCAACCTCTTCAGCTAATTCAAATGCTTTCGGCAAACTATATTCAAATGCAATCTGACCGTGATTTGCAATTAAGCAAGCTTTTCTACCTTTTAAAGCTCTTAAAATATTTTTAGATAATTCTCTCGTTCCAAAGGTTGCATATTTTGCACATTTAATGTCATAGCCACCAGCCATTGCAACCATGTAATGAAAAGAAGGGATTCCTTTATTATGAGTAGATACAGCAGTTGCATTTGTTGAATGAGCATGAACAATCGCTTTAGCTTCTTTTTTATTTTTATAAATATCTTGATGAAATTTCCATTCTGAGGAAGGAATACCTTTTTTCTTGTCAAACTTACCCTCTAATGTAACGAAAACTATATCTTTATTTTTTAAAGTTGAGTATTTTTTTCCAGACGGGGTAATTAGAAAACCATTTTTATACCTTACTGAGATATTTCCAGATCTTAAAGCTGATAATTTTTTTGTATTCAACATTTTTGAATATCTAATAATTTCAGAACTTAAATTTTTCATTTGAATAAGTTTTTTAGTCCAACGGTGGAAGCTTCACATACTCCTCTCTCGGTAATTAATCCACTTACATATTTTGCAGGAGTTACATCAAAAGCTAAATTCATTGCCTTGCTTTGTTTTGGATAGATCAAAACTTTCTTAACTTCATTGTTTTCATCAACGCCCTCAACATGAGATAATTCCTCAGAGTTTCTTTCTTCAATAGGAATGTCTTTTGCATCTTTGATATTCCAATCAATTGTTGAACTTGGAAGCGCAACATAAAAAGGGACTTTGTTATCATGTGCGGCTAAAGCTTTTAGATAAGTTCCAATTTTATTACACACATCTCCATTGGATAAGGTTCTATCTGTTCCAACAATACACATATCAACTTCGCCTCTTTGCATTAAAATTCCTCCAGTATTATCAGCAATAATTGTATTTGAAATTTCTTCCTCATTTAACTCATATGAAGTTAAATTTGCACCTTGGTTTCTTGGTCTTGTTTCATCTACCCAGACATGAACTGGAATTCCTTTTTTATAAGCATGATAAATCGGCGAAGTTGCTGTTCCCCAATTAATAGTTGCTAACCAACCTGCATTGCAATGAGTTAAAATATTTACTGTACTTTTTTTCTTATTATAAATTTCTTCAATTATTCTTAATCCATTAATACCTATATTCTCACAAAATTTTTCATCCTCATCACAAATTTCTTTAGCTTCTTTTAAAGCTACATCTAAAATTTGATTACTATTGATGCCAGATAATTTTTTCATCATACGATTAACTGCCCATTTTAAGTTTATCGCAGTAGGTCTTGATTTAATTAATTCTTCTGAACATTTGCTTATAAATTCTTGAGAGTTGTTCTCATGAATAGCTAAAACTATTCCGTAAGCAGCTGTTGCCCCAATTAAAGGAGCACCTCTAACTTCCATAACCTTGATTGCATTTATTGCATCTTTAACTGATTTAAGATCTTTTATTATAAATTGATGTGGAAGTTTTGTTTGATCAATTATTTTTACTATTTTATCCTCGTACCATATTGTTCGGTATTCTTTTCCTTGAATTCTCATTTACTCAAAACTCTACCTGCAACTGTTTTTAACTTATCTATTGTTTTTTGGGTTCGTTTTTCTGGAGCAGTAATAATAGCTACATCTAAGCAATTATTAGTTGGATCATTTGGATCTAAATGGGTTTCAAAATTATCAATTAAATTTTTAATCATCACTTTTGCTTTTTCAGCATTTCCTAATAAAACTTTAATCACTTGTTGAACATCAACATTTTCATGATCTGGGTGCCAACAATCAAAATCTGTAACCATTGAAACTGAGGCATATCTAATTTCTGCCTCTCTTGCTAGTTTTGCTTCAGGCATATTGGTCATACCAATTACGTCTGCTTTCCAAGATCTGTATAAATTAGATTCTGCCAATGTAGAAAATTGTGGACCCTCCATAACAACATAAGTTCCATTTCTTTGATATTCTATATTGGATTTTTTAATCGCATCTTCACAAGCATTCATTAATCCATTAGATGTAGGATGTGCCATAGATACATGAGCAACGATTTCATCATCAAAAAAAGTTTTTACTCTTGCAAAAGTTCTATCAATAAATTGATCAACAATAACAAATTTTCCAGGTGCCAATTCTTCTTTCAGAGATCCTACAGCTGAGACTGAAACAATATCAGTAACACCTAATTGTTTAAGTGCGTCAATGTTTGCTCTAAAATTTATATTCGATGGAGAAACAAAATGCCCTCTCCCATGTCTAGGTAAAAAATAAACTTCTTTATTATTATAATTAGTTTTTAATATTTGATCAGATGGTTTACCCCAAGGTGTATTGATTTCTAATAATTCTCTGTTAGTAAATTCTTCAACATCATACAGACCACTTCCACCAATTATTGCTAATTTATTTGTTGTCATAATTTAAAATATATTTATTTATAATTGAGTATTATGAATTTAAAAGATCATATTAGATCAATTCCTGATTATCCTAAAAAAGGTATTCTATTTAGGGATATAACTACTCTAATTAAAAACGAAGAAGCTTTTGCTGAAACAATTAATCAAATTATTAAAAGATCTAAAAAATACAAAATTGATAAAATTGCTGCAATAGAATCAAGAGGTTTTGTGTTTGCGTCTGCGGTTTCTTATATTCTTAAAAAACCTTTTATAATGTTGAGAAAAAAAAATAAATTACCTGCTGAAGTACATTCTGTAGATTTTAAATTAGAGTATGGTACTGCAACTATTGAAGTTCACAAAGACTCTATTTTAAAAGACGAGTCAGTTTTAATAATTGATGACTTAATTGCAACAGGTGGTACCGCAGAGGCTGCTGCTAAATTGGTTGAAATGTGTGATGCAAAAGTAGCTGCATTTGTCTTTGTGATTAATTTATTTGATTTAGGTGGTTCTGATAATTTAATTAAGAATAATTATAAAGTTGAAAATTTAATTAATTTTCCAGGACATTGAAACTCATATTCAGTATAAAGTACATTATAGATACTAATTGTTTATAAATGTAAATGATAATTAAAAATGATTTAAATACAGAGGAGCTATTTCATCAAGCTGAAAAGTTTCATAAAAAAAACGATATACTCAAAGCTGAGAATTTATACAAAAAAATAATAGAAATTGATCCTCAACATATTGGCTCACTAAATAATTTGGGGATAATTTTAATTGGTAAGAGAAAGTTTAAAGAAGCAAAAAATCTTTTTAATAAAATAATTCAAATAAATCCTTCATATTCAAGCTCATACAATAGTTTGGGCATAATAAATAAAACTCAAAATAATTTAAATGCAGCAATAAATTATTTTAAAAAAGCTGTGGAAATTAATTCCAAAGATTTTTATGCATTTAATAATCTGGGTTTAATTTTTAGGCAAAAAAATGAAAATATCAAAGCTTTAGAATATTTTGAAAAATCAATTTCAATAAATCCAAAATTTGATCAAGTGTATAATAATATTGGAACTTTGTATTATGAATTTGGAAAATTCGATGAAGCAATTAAAAGTTTTGAAAATGCTGTAAAAATAAACCCATATTTAACTGAAGTTTATTGTAACTTAGGACTAGTTTATGAACAATTAGGTGAGCCATACAAAGCATTTAATTATTACGATAAAGTTAGAAAAGATGATAAAAATTACTTAATAGCAAGATACAATTTAGGAAATTTATTTCTTAAAGATCATCAATATGAAAAAGCAATAAAAATATTCGAGAGTATTGATTTTGGAAAAAGTAAAAGTTTTCTTTTGAGATGTTATTTTAAACTAAATTATGAAAAATCTTTTTATAAACAATTAAAAAAAGAAAATTTAAAAGGCAAAACAGATGCAATAATTGCATCACTTACCTCCGAAGCAAACTATAAATATAAAAAAAATAAGTCTAATTCCTTTTGTAATAAACCATTGGATCATCTTTACAAAAATAATTTAGATAAAAATTGTGATTTTAAAAATATATTTGTAAATGCTTATAATGAAATATTAGATCAAAAAGAGTTTAACAATAAACAGCAAAAATTATTAGTTAATGGATTACAAAGTGCTGGTAATATTTTTCTTAATAAAAATAAAAATATTTTTAAAATCAAAGAAATAATTAATAGAGAAATAAAAAATTATTTATTTAAATACAAGAACAGTGATGAGGGTTTTATCAAAAATTGGAAAGATGATTATAAACTTAATGGTTGGTTTGTTTGTATGAAAAATGGTGGTAAGATTAAACCTCATATTCATGATTATGGACGTTTAAGTGGAAGTATTTATATAAATGTACCAAGTGAAAAAGTTAATAATAGTGGTGATTTAGTCGTGAGTTTAACTAGTCAAGATAGTAATTATAACAATAAAGATTTATCAAGAATAATAAATATTGAAACTGGTACTATTTTTCTTTTTCCTGCATCATTATTTCATTACACAATACCTTTTTCATCCAAAGAAGATAGAATAGTCTTGGCTTTTGATGTGATTTAGCTTTGAATATTTTTTGTGGTAGCGGGAAGTGGGATCGAACCACTGACCTCGGGCTTATGAGTCTATCGCCATGAACCCTGCTCATTCACTCTAAAGCAATTACTCCTGTAAATGCTCTCTTTCCTTTCTATGCATATTGAATCAAATTAAAGAATCTTAGTCAAGAACCAATGTTATTGACGCGCATATGGAGCAGGAATTAATTTTTATTTGCTTATGAATGCAACTTTGTAGATATAAGTTTTATCTTTATTTCTATCTCTTTGATGTCTAAATTCTGGTAAGTTTAGTTCCCAAACTAATTCTCCATCTTTAGTAACTTGTCCAATTCTTTGTGAACCTGTAACTAACCAATTTCCGTTTTCTAGCTTTTCTAGAGTTCTAAGTGGAATCCAAGGTGACTTTCTTTCATGTGGCTCTGGAATAGTCCATATTATTTTTGGACTATCATCAACATTGTCAAAATTTCTTTTATTTATATTATGTGGTCTATTTCTATCTAGATAATAAAAAAAATTATTACCGTTTTCATTATAAACTTCTGAAGGATCGTGTACTCCTGTAGCGTTTTTAAATCTTTTTATAATTTTGTTATTTTTAAAAACTACTACTTGGTCATAATTTCTTACACTAAGCATAATACTCTCATCTTCGAGAATTCTTATAGAATTTGAGTGCATGTTATCCTTATCCATTGCACGTCTTGGATTAAGATCGGCCTTATCGATATCAAAGAAATCTTCTGATTTTGACATTACTATTTTACAATCATTAGTAACTTTTGTTACAATTGGATTTTTTTTTCCTTTAAGGTCCCAACCATTTACGAAAATAAATGAACCATCATCTAATTTATCCAGATCATGACTAATATGTTTATTCTTACATGAATTTAATACTTTGCCTTTTCTATTTATTTCAAAAAAACCTTTTTTTGGTGCAACAATTAAAAATGTGTCGGTTTCAGGCAGCCATTCTATATCAGCAGCTGCGTTCCATTCAGCATTCTTAAACTTTCTGGGGATTTTTTTTTCCCAAATAACTTTACCCTTATTGTCAATTTCTATAATTCTTTGGTTGTAGGTATCAACCAGTCCAATAGTTCCTTTTTGAACTTTATCAGCATTATTAGTAATTAATTCACCTATAATTTCTGATTGAGAATTTACTGAAAAAAAAGAAAAAATAATTAGTAAATAAAAGCTTTTTAATAAATTTTTAAACATAACTCATACTTTACAGTATGATTTTAGTTAAATTGTTAAATAATTATTAAATAAATTCTAAATCAAATTAAGGAATCTTGGTCAAGAACCAACGTCATTGGAGCACTATTGGAGCAGGAAATGTTTATAAAATTGAGAATTGTAACTGAATTGTAATAAATAATTTATTTAAAAAATATGAAATTGTGGATTGTCACTGAATTGTAACTGTATTGTAATAATCAATTATTGAAGGACAATGTCATTGGAGCACTATTGGAGCAGAAAATTAATTAATTACCAATGTACTTTGGTAGATCAATAAACAAAACTTCTGCATCCTCCAATGCTTCTATCTTATCATTTTTTTCTTCTGTGATTTCTGCTCCATCACCTTTAACTATTTCTATACCGTTAATCTTAATTTTACCTTTAGAGCATAATACATAGGCCTGATTTCGAGTTACAACTTGGTCTACAAAGTCACCTTGTTTAATATTACCTGCTAGGATTTCAATATCTTGATAAATCTTTAATGTTTGATCGTTATCATTTTCAAATCCTGTCACTAATGGTTTTAATTTACCTTTAACTGGTTCTTTAGGAAATTTTTTTGCATCCCATCTCGGTTTGACATCTTTTTTATTTGGAAAAATCCATATTTGATAAAGATTAGTATCCTCATTTTCATAATTATATTCTGAGTGCACAACACCTGTTCCAGCAGACATCACTTGAACATCGCCAGCTTCAGTTTTTCCTACATTGCCCATATTATCTTTATGAGTTATTGCACCTTTTCTAACGTAGGTAATTATTTCCATATTATCATGTGGATGAGAAGCAAAGCCTGTTTGTGGAGAAACCACATCATCATTAATCACTCTCATAGGTCCGAAATGAACTCTTTCAGGATTTTGATAACTTGCAAAACTAAAATGATGTTTTGCTTTTAACCAACCATGGTCAGCACCACCTAAATTGTTATATTTAATTATATTAATCATGAAATATTTACCTTCTGCTGAGCTTTCTTAAGATTTTCATCACTCTTATTTAATTGAGATGCATCTATTACCTTAATATCAGTAATCCCTAAAAAATTTAAAGCTTGCTTGAACCACGGCGTACAAAAATCAACTGGACTATCAATTGGCACTCCACCCGAAGTTACAATTAAATAAACTTTTTTATTACCTTCAATAAGTCCTTTTGGACCAGTTGGCTCATAAGCAAAAGTTCTACCTGCTCTTGCAACCATATCAAACCAAGCTTTAGCAGCAGCTGGTGGTCCAAAGTTATAAATTGGAGTAGAAATTACAATTGTATCTGCTGCTAATAATTCATCTACCAATTCATCTGAAAACTTAAATAATTTTTTATCTTCTTCGTTTCTTTCTTCTTCAGGAATAATAAAACCTGCACCTTTAATACCTGCAACGAAAGGAATATTGTTGGAAATATCTCTATAAGTTACTTTATCGTTATCTTTTTTTAAATTATTTACTAAATCCTTAGCAAGTTTTCTTGATACAGATTCATCTTTTCTCGCACTTGAGTCTAAATGTAAAATATTCATATTATCTATTGGCTCCTTTTATGTTTTACTTCTTTATCTTCTAAATTTTCGTTCACAGTTGGATGATTACTCAAACCACACTCAACTTTAGCTTTGCTGGGTGAAACCACAGATTCTTGGGCCTCCATTAAGCATTTAATTTTATCTTCATCTAAATAAATTGTTTTGTTATTCATGAAAACCTAAATAATAATTTTCAAAAACAATGCAAGTACGCAATATTTTCATACTAGTATTAAAAAACATACCTTGAAATTAAAATTAAAAAGGTTAATTAAGCAGCATGAAAGATTTAATTACTTGCCCAGCTGAAAGAGCAATTTATTTTTTAGGTGGTAAATGGAAAATTAGAATTCTATTTTCACTTTATGAAAATAAAAAAGTACGATTTAACGAGCTCAAAAAAGTGCTAAAAACTATCACCCAGCAAATGTTGTCCAAACAACTAAAAGAATTAGAAACTGATGGTATCATTAACAGAAAAGTATACCAGGTAGTTCCTCCTAAAGTTGAATATTCTCTTACAGAATTTGGATTATCTGTAATTCCAATTTTAAAGTCTTTTTCTGATTGGAATAAAAAAAATACGAGAACAATTGCAATAAAACTTAATAAAAGTTTTGAAGAAAATAGAATTAGATAATTTTAACTAATCAAGAACCAATTCTCATTGGAGCACTATTGGAGCAAAATGATATCGATCGTCTAGAATGGTAGCGGGAAGTGGGATCGAACCACTGACCTCGGGCTTATGAGTCCCGCGCTCTAACCAACTGAGCTACCCCGCCATAAAGTGAGAGATTTATACTACATTTATTAACTCTTTCAACTATAAGTAAATTTCCTATGAAAAAAAAAATTACCTTTCTATTTATCAGCCACTTTTTCTTTTTAATAATTGGCTTTGGCTTAGGTGTATATTTTCTACCAATTTTAACAGCACCAGAATCAGTCGAAATAAGTAAAATTAATGAGTATGAAAATAAATCTCAATATCAAACTGAGTTTGTAAGAGATTTAAGAGGGAGTGATCCATTTCACTGGGGAGAAGCAAAAGTTACAATTTCAAATAAAAAAATTACAGTTAATGGTGCAATTGCACCTGGACCAGATTACAAACTTTATCTAACTAATGAATTTACACAACATGAAGATGAATTTTTACCAATTAAAGATAGTGCCAAATATGTTGCGGAAGTCAAAAGTTTTGAAAATTTTGTAATTGATGTTCCTTCAAATATTAATGTGAGTGAATACAATACTGTAGTTATTTGGTGTGAGAGTTTCAGTGAATTTATAACTGCAGCTAAATACCAATAATTTTATAGTAAATATAATTTTTAATTAACTATTTTTAAAATTGGTTTGTTTTAATGGTTTAAAAATAATTTCAGCAGGATATTTGATTTTTTCAATTTCTATTGAAATATTTCCTTTCAGAAGTTCATCGTCTGAGTAGTCATTATTTATATAACCAAATGCAAGATTTTTTTTAAAGTTAAAAGAATAATTACCTGATGTCGTTCTTCCAATTATCTTATTATCTTTATAAATTGGTTCATCGTGAAGTAGAAGAGGTTTTCCTGGTTCGTTGTTTTTAAGGATAAACATAGCAAACTTCCTATCAATTTTTTTATTTTTTATTTTTCCCAATGCCTCTCTTCCAATAAAATTAAATTCTTTCTTATAATTAATTGTAAAGTTAAGACCTGCTTGATATTGATTTTCTTCGGGTGAAATATCATGACCCCAATGTAAAAAACCACTTTCCATTCTCATTGTATCTAATGCATGCATTCCACAATTAGATAAATTATATTTTTTACCTTTTTCTATTAATTTCTCATATATATTTTTAGACTGAGAATTTTTAATATAAAGCTCATAACCTAACTCTCCAACGTAAGATAATCTTTGGGTCCATATTTTAGTTCCATCAATTTCTATATATTTAGAATTCGCAAACTTAAAGTTTTCATTGCTAAAATCATCTGAACTTAAATCTTGCATTAACAATCTACTCTTTGGACCAAATATTCCAAATACACAATAATCATCAGTAATGTCTGTTAACTCAACATCATCCGACAGATGCTTTTTGATATGAAATTTATCTCTTTCTCTTGTTGCTGCAGAACTAATTATTCTAAAATGATTTTGATCTATACAAACTACTGTAAGATCTGTTTCTATTCCTCCATCTTTATTAAGCATATGAGTGTAAGTACATTTTCCAGGTTCCTGCTTTATATTTGATGTACAAATTCTCTGAAGATCTTCATGTGCTTTATCAGATTTAATTTCGAATTTAGAAAACGGAGATAAATCATATAAACCAACATTTGTTAGTGTATTGTTAGTTTCGTATTCAACTGATGGGTACCAATTTTGATAGTTGTAACTGTATTTATACTCAGCTTTTTCTCCATCAAGAGCAAACCACATTGGTCTTTCGTATCCAGCTGAAACTCCAAAACATGCACCAAAACTTTTTAACTCATCATGGTATGGTAGTTTTTTTACATTTCTAGATGTTTTGTGTTGTTTATAAGGCCAATGCATTCCATACAAATCTCCAAGGGACTCTGTAATACGATCTTTAATAAAACCTAATTCTGAATGAAACTTTTGAAATCTCTTAATATCATAATTAAAAATATCTTCGTTAATGTGGCCAGTCATTAACCATTCTGCAGTTACTTTTCCAACTCCTCCTCCACTTCCAATACCAATACTATTCAAACCACAACTAACAAATAAATTTTTAACTTCAGGAACTTCGCCTAATAAAGAATTGGTATCAGGCGTAAAAGACTCTGGTCCTGAAAAAAACTTTCTAATTCCAGCTTGCTCTAAAACTGGAAATCGTTTCATAGATTTTTCTAAATATGGTTCAAAATGATCAAAATTTTCTGGAAATTCACCGAATGAAAAATCTTCTGGAACTTTATTAGTATCTTTAAATGCAGGGATTGATTTACCTTCAAATATTCCAATTAAAAGTTTTCCAGCATCTTCTTTGATATAAGTACTGCTGTCAAAATCTCTTATTACAGGTAATGTTGGTGAAAGATTTTCAATTGGCTCTGTAATTACATAAAAATGTTCAGCAGGATATAAAGGAATGCTAACTCCTATTTTTTCTCCAATTTGTCTAGACCACATGCCTGTTGCAAGGACCACATATTCACATTCAATATCTTGCCCATTAACTCTAACACCACTAACTCTACCATTTTTAGTTAATATTGTTTCAATAGGTGATTGCTCAAATAATTTTGCTCCACCTAATCTTGCACCTTTTGCTAACATGTGTGTAACACCACTTGGATCAGCTGCACCATCACCAGGCATTAACACTCCACCTTTTAAATCCTCTGTGTACATGATTGGATAATTTTTCTTTATTTGATCTTTATCTAAAATCTTAATATCAACATCATACAATTGAGCCGTAGTTGCTTGTCTTTGAAGCTCTTGCCATCTAGCATCTGTTTGAGCAATAGATAAAGCTCCATTAATTCTTAAACCTGCAGAGTGATCAACTTCTTTTTCTAATTTTTTATATAAATCTAAAGTATATTTTCTAATTTTTGTAATTGCTGCTGTAGGTCCTAACTGACTAACTAATCCTGCTGCATGCCAAGTTGTACCTGATGTTAATTGATCTCTTTCTAAAAGAACAACATCTTTCCAGCCAAATTTTGTTAAGTGGTAAGCAACAGAACAACCAATAACACCACCTCCGACAACAACTACCTTTGTGCTAGAGGGATATTTTTTTTCCATTACTAATGTTTGACAGCTTCTCTAGGGTCTACAAAGTTGTGGTCAAATACATCTGCAACTGCTTTATAAGTTACCATTCCTTTATGAACATTTAATCCAGCTAAAAAGTTTTTATCCTCACTTAAAGCTTTTTGATAACCATTGTTAGCAAGTTTAACTAGATAAGGTAACGTTGCATTGTTTAAAGCTAAAGTAGAAGTTCTTGGAACTCCACCTGGCATATTTGCTACACAATAATGAACAACATCATCAACAATATAAGTTGGTTCACCGTGTGTAGTTGGTTTACTTGTTTCAACGCATCCACCTTGATCAATTGCAACATCAACAATAACAGAACCTCTTTTCATACTTTTAATCATATCTTTAGTAACTAATTTTGGGGCTTCTGCACCTGGAATTAAAACTCCTCCAACTAATAAATCTGCCTCAGAAACTAATTTTGGAAGATCAATGTTATCACTTTGCTCTGGAATAATTTTATCACCAAACATCTCTACTAATTGTTTTAATCTAGCTTCAGATTTATCAACGATATGCACTTTAGCTTGCATACCTGTTGCAATAACTGCAGCATTTTCACCTACAACACCACCGCCTAAAATTACTACAGTTCCACTGGTTACACCTGGAGCACCACCTAATAAAAGTCCTCTTCCACTTTGATTTTTTTCTAAACAATGTGCACCAGCTTGTACTGACATTCTACCAGCAACTGCACTCATCGGAGCTAATAATGGTAATCTACCATTATCATCTGTTACTGTCTCGTAAGCAATGTTAACACTTTTTGATTTAATTAATCCTTCAGTTAATTCTTTCGCTGCAGCTAAGTGAAGATATGTGTAAACAATTTGATTTTCTCTAATCATATCAACCTCAACTTTTTGAGGCTCTTTAACCTTAACAATTATGTCTGCATCATTAAAAATATCAGCTGCAGTGCTTGCTATTTTTGCACCTGCATTTGTATATTGATCATTTTCAAATCCAGCTTCAAACCCACCATTGTTTTCAACAATAACTTCGTGACCTTCAGAAACTAAAATTTTAACACTTTCTGGTGTTAAACCTATTCTGTTTTCTTGAGGTTTTATCTCCTTAGGTACGCCTATCTTCATAAGCACTCTCCATGTCTTTAATTAAACTAATTAGTTCTTTTGGTTTTTTTGATAGTTCGTAATACCTGTTCTTAGTTTATCAATAATCTCATCTATATGTTTTTCTTCACATATAAATTGAGGAGCGATAATTAGACAGTCACCAGTTGCTTTAAAGTTAACACCTGCTTCATAACAAGCTTTAAAACATTCGTATCCTGCTTTACCTGGTTTAGTATTCATTTTCATATCAATACCACCCATCATTCCATAACCTCTTATGTTCTCAACAGACTCTAAGTCTTGAAGAGAAAATAATCCTTTTTGGAAATAAGGTGCTAAATTTTTTGCTCTATTAAAGATATCTTCTTTTTCAAAAATATCTTGAACAGCTAAACCTGCTGCTACTGCAACCGGAATTCCTGAATAAGTATATCCATGAAATAATTCAACAGATCCCATTGGAGAAGCATCCATTACTGCATCATAAATTTCATCTTTACATGCAACTACACCCATTGGAACAACACCATTAGTTGTTGCTTTAGCCATAGTCATTAAATCTGGAGTAACACCAAATTCATGACTTGCAAAAGAAGAACCTGTTCTTCCCCAACCTGTAATTACTTCATCAAAAATTAAAAGTATTCCATGCTTGTCACAAATTTCTCTTAATCTTTGTAAATATCCTTTTGGTGGAACTAAAGTTCCTGTAGAACCAGCAATTGGTTCTACAATACAAGCTGCAATATTTTCTGGTCCAAAGTTACTTGCAATTCTCTCTAGATCATCTGCAAGATCTCCTCCTGTTTCTGGTTGACCACTAACAAATTTATGTTCTGGTAGATGCGTGTGTCTCATGTGTTGAACACCTGGCATTAAAATACTTGCAAATGTTTTAACATTATTAATCATTCCACCAACTGAAACACACCCAATGTTCATTCCGTGATAACCTCTTTCACGTCCTACAAATCTAAATCTATGAGCGTTTCCTTTTGCTCTGTGATAAGCAATTGCAATCTTAATTGCAGTTTCAACAGCTGTTGAACCACAAATAGTAAAAAACATTTTATTTAAGTCACCTGGAGTATGTTTTGAAATTTTTGTGGCTAATTCAAATGAACCACCAAAACCTTGTTGAAATGGTTGAGCATAATCTAAAGTCTCTAATTGTTTGGTAACTGCCTCTGTAATTTCTCTTCTTCCATGTCCTAATGGATTGCAAAATAATCCTGAGCTTGCATCAATTTGTGTTTTTCCATGGTGAGTTTTTAAATAAACTCCTTTTGCTTCAGTAATTAATCTTGGGTTTGCTTTAAAATCTTTATTCGATGTAAATGGCATCCAATGTTCATTTAATGAATTTGGAACTGAAGTTCTTGTCTCTGAGCTCATAAATTTTTTTTCTCTCTTTATTAACTGTTATAAATATTTCCAACTATTAGACTAAATGAATTACTTTGCTAGAGAAATTTTGACCACCCAAAATGATGCGTCATAAGTATACAACTTTTAATTGAATCTATCTTTTTGTTTTACAACCGCTCAAAATTGAATTTAAATAAGCACAATTTAATTAAATTAACATAGGGGAATAAATGAAAAAAATACTAAGTTTTATTCTAGGATCTATTTTTGCTCTTAACCTTTCAATTTCAGTTGCAAACTCTGCAGCTACTGAGGTTAGAGTTGCATACTTTCTAGAATGGCCAAGTCCAAATCTAGAGGACATGCAGAAGAAAAATTTTGCTAAAGCTCTTGGTGTACCAGTTAAGTGGACAAACTTCACTAACGGTGGAGCTATGACTGATGCAATGTTAGCAGGAGATATTGATATTTCTTACTCACAAGGTTTAGTACCTTTCATCAATGCTGTAAAATCAAATGCACCACTTAAGTTAGTGGACATTGCTATGGAATACGGAATGGGTGGAACTACTTGTGTAACATCAAATGCATCTGGAATTACGAAAGCTAACGCTACTGAATTAGAAGGTAAAAAAGTTGCTGTTCCACTAGGAACAATGGCTGAATACGTTTTTGATGAAAGTATGAAAGTTGTTGGTGCTGACAGAAGTAAAATGGATATCATTCAAATGGACCCTGAAGAAGGTGCTGCTGCATTAGTAAGTGGTGATGTTGTAATGGCATGTTTATTTGGTGGTAACTCTATTAAAGCGGCAACTGCAGTTGGTTCAAGATTATTAACTGTAGACGAAGCAAGAGCTGCTGGTATCTTAGGTATAGATATCACATCTGTTACAGATAAATTCATGAAAGAAAATCCAGGAATGCTAAGAACTTTCATCGAAGTAACTCACGAAGCAAATGACAGATACAGATCAGGTAAGTCTGATATGAATGCTATGTCAAAAGCTTCTGAAATGACTGTTGCTGACATGAAAGAAACTTTGAGTGGATTTAAATTCTTAACTCCAGAAGAAACTAAAGCTTCTATGGAGAGCGGTAACCTAGATGGGTTCTTAAAAGGAATGGGAACTCCAGCTGGTAACGTAGACACAAGTTTCTTACCTTTATAATTTTAAAGGTTTAAGACTTTTAAATAGGCACTGATTTAAAAATTAGTGCCTATTTTTTTTAAAAAATTTCTAATATAAGGGCACTATGAGTGATCTTGTTTCTCAAAATCTAAATATGATTTTTAAAACTCCAAAAGGAGAAACAGTTCATGCATTAAAAGATGTTAGTTTTACTTTAAAAAAAGGAGAACTGCTTACTGTTCTTGGCCCATCTGGTTGTGGAAAAACAACTTTATTAAATATTACTGCAGGATTTTTAAGACCGACTTCGGGAAAAATTACTTTAAATAATAATGAAATAGATGGACCTGGTGTTGAAAGAGGAATGGTGTTTCAACAAGGTGCTTTGTTTGAATGGTTAACAGTTGCTGAAAACGTAAACTTTGGTCTTCGAATGAAAAGTGAAGATCCAGAAGTAACAGCAAAAAAAGTTGAAGAATGGCTAGATATAGTTGGTTTAAAAGGATTTGGTAACACTCCTACTTATCAATTATCAGGTGGTATGCAGCAAAGGGTTGCTCTTGCAAGATGTTTGATTAATGATCCTGATTTAATTTTAATGGATGAGCCATTAGGTGCTTTGGATGCATTAACAAGAGAAAAGATGCAGTCTTTAGTTTTAAAAATTTGGAAAGAAACTGGAAAAACAATTATTTTAATTACTCACTCTGTTGAAGAAGCTCTTTTACTTGGTGAAAGATTATATGTAATGGCGCCAAGACCTGGAAGAATACATAAAGAGTACAATCTTCCATTTGCTGAAATGGGTCTTACTCAAGATTTAAGAGAAATTAAAAAAAATAAAGAATTTTCATCTACTAGAGAAGAAATTTTATCCATGATCTGGAATATGGAAGAAGAAATAATGGGGAAAGATAATTAATGTTAACCCAATTTGTAACAATACTAATTATCGTTTCGGTTATTGGATGCGTTCTTTATGGAAGAAGATTAATCAGAACTGAAAAAGTAGATGCTGTTTTTGGTAACCCAGAAAGAGCTAAAGGTGGAACGCACTGGGTAATTGTTGGTAGTAGTGCGATCTTGATGCTATGGCTTTATTATTCATGGGATATAGCAAAAGGTTTTTATCCAAAATCAGCAAATGAATTATGCCAGGTTGCGAAAATCAATGAATCATTATTAGGTTTAAAATATCAGTTCCCTATTGAAGAAAGAGAGTTCAAAAGTACATCGATCATTAAAATTGAAAATAAAAATCTTGTAAAAATTGCAAATGAAATAAAAGGATCTCCAGATCTAAATGATCAACAAAAAACAATTCTTGTAAGCTACATTGATAGAACTTCTAAATTAATTCCACTGTTAACAAGTGAAGAATTAATGGAAATTGATACCAAAATTAAACTTCAAGAAATAACGGAGGAAATAAAACTTCTAAGTTCTAATTTCCAAAAGAAAGATTATCCCTTTGAGACAGATGCACAAAAAACTGAAAGACAAAAACTTATTGATGAACAAGGTGGTTGGGGAATTACTACAATAGATTCTGGAAGCGGTTCTATTGAAAATACAATTGAAATACCAACTGCACCTCAAACAAATAAAGGTTTAAAATTTCATGCAGCTGCAGCAGAATTAAAAAAAATTGATGACAAGTTTTTTAAATTAAAAAACCATAACCCACCTTTCAAAAGCTCAATTAAACAACTTAAAGATGACATTAAAGCTTACAGAAAAGGTTTGGATGATAGTGAAGAAATAGCATCTGACTATGCAAAAAATATTGTTAAAATTGCAAGAAGAATAGAGTTTGCAAGTATCTACCCTCCAAATGCATTAAATGAAATGCAAGCAGCAATCATAGAATTTGATGAGTTACAAAATAAAGAACAAGCTGGATTAAGATTAATCGATATACTTTTATTTCCTGCTGGAACAATTGTAGCAAGTGGACCTACTTGTTCAGAGCAAGGTTCTGGCAGATGGTTACCTAAACCATCTGATACTTTTAATAAGTTTGTATTGATGTCTAAACCAAGTGTTGGATACAAAAATGTTCCTCTTTTATGGATTGAAATGGTTGATGTAAGTAAAATGATTGGCTTCGTTTTACCAGATTGGATAGCTGATATTTTGCCTGGTGAATATCCAGTTCATACAAAAGATGGAATAGTTAAAGAAAACTTTAAAAGTAATGTTTTAAAAGTTGTTACTGGTGACTTTAAATTATTCAAAGTTCCTGTTCCATACGGACATATCTGGGACTCTTTTATGCGGGTATTTTTGGGATTAGTGTTTGGTATTATTATTGGTGTTCCATTAGGATTGTTTATGGGTCTTAATAGATTTGCAAAAGGTTTCTTTGATCCATTAATTGAACTTTATAGACCGGTTCCCCCACTTGCTTGGGCTCCATTAATTATTTCTGTACTTGGAATTGATAACTCTGGAAAAATATTTTTATTATTTATGGTCTCTTTATCTATTATGATTATTTCAGCAAGAGCTGGAGCATCAGGAACTCAATTATCAAAAATTCATGCTGCTCACTCACTAGGAGCTACAAAAAAACAAATCTTAAGATATGTAATCTTCCCAAATTCTCTTCCAGAAATTTTAACTGGAATTAGAGTTGCAGTTGGTATGTGTTGGGGAACACTAGTTGCAGCAGAATTTTTAGCAGGAACAACAGGTATTGGTTTTGTTGAAAACGTTGCTAAAAAATACTTCCAGTACGAAGTTATTTGGATAACGATATTTATTATGGGTCTTCTTGGTTTATTATTCGATGTAACTTTAAGAAAAATAATCGATAAAACTATTCCATGGCGTGGAAAAGGATAAATGAAAACTCCTTTATTAAAAAATCAAGTAATTAAAATTTTTCAAAAGTTTGGTTTAAGTAAAGATCATGCTTTAACTTCAGCTAACGCATTAATTAATGCAGAACTAGTTGGCGCTTATGGTCATGGTTTATCAAGACTTAAAATGTATTGTGATAGGATTTCTAAAAAAGTAATTAATCCAAAACCAAAAATTAAAATTAAGAAAATTTCATCTTCTATTTCACATATTGATGCAAATAACAGTATTGGATTTGTTGCTGCTGATCTTGGAATAAAAACTGCAATTAAACATGCGCAAAAAACTGGAATAGGAATGGTTGCTGTAAAAAATAGTGGTCACTATGGTTTATCAGGTTATTACGCAGAACAAGCTGTTAAGAAAAATTTAATAGCAATGATTTATACAAATGCTCCTCCAGCAGTTGCTCCTCATGGAGCATTGAAAACTTTATTTGGAACTAACCCAATTTGTTTTGGAACCCCTACTGGTTCTAAAATTCCTTTTATTTTAGATACATCAATCTCAATGATCAACAGAGGTAAAATTAGAGTTGCTGCAAGAAACAATCAAACTATTCCTGCAGGTGTAGCATTAGATAAATTTGGGAAACCAACTACTGATGCAAAAAAAGCATTAGCAGGAGTTCAATTACCTATTGCTGGATTTAGAGGTTCGGGACTTGCTTGGATGGTTGATATTTTAAGTGGTGTACTAACTGGAGGAAATCATGCAGGTCGAGTTAAAGATCCTTTTGATGATTTTTCAGGACCACAAAATATTGGACATTTATTTATAACGTTTAAAGCAAACTTATTTCAAAAAAATTATAATGAAAGAATTAAAGACAATATTAAAACAATAAAAAAACTTCCTAAGATTAAAGGTGTTAAAGAAATAATGTATCCAGGACAAAATAAATTTAATCGTTACAAACAAAATCTTAAAAAAGAAATCAATATTCCAGATATTATTAAAAAAGATTTAGAAACTTTAATAAGTAAAAAAAGTTAAGACACCTAAACAAGCAATAACAGAAGAAACAATAATCGTTCTCTTAACTTTTTCCTTTTTTTTCTCTTCAAGAAGTCTTTGCTTTAGAACATCCACATTCACTCTTTGGGGAGCTTCAGTAATTTGAGAGGGGTTCTCAATTTCAACGGATGTTTTATTTAAGCTCTCTGAACTCATAAATTTTTAATTACAATTTTATTTAATCATTACTAGTTACACTATTACATACTAGGAATGTCCAAAATGGGTTGACACTTCTTTTAGTATTGTCCATATTGGGTTTTTTTTTAAATCATGAGTACATTACCGAGCATATCTGACGCACTGGATGAAAAAATGGTTACTTCAGTAATCAACAAAAAATTTAATAATTTCGTTCCAGCTTTTTATAAATTTGTATCTGAATGGATAATTAATGCTTATTCCAATTTCAAAGACATAGAAATGTACATGGTCTTAATCTATTTGGTTAATAATGATTTTAAATTCTATAAAAAAAATGGAATTCAGGTCGATTACGACACCTTTTATAAAGATAAAACTTTAGAAATCGAAGAAATTAAAATTATTGAAATTTCTAGAGGTCTTCAAATCCCTAAAGAAAGTGTAAGAAGAAAGATTATTTATCTAGAAAAAATAGGCGTAATTAAACGATCAAGAAAAAAAATTTTTATTGATAGATCTAATTATGAAACAGTGCAGCCAATAAGTGCATTAAAAAATTTATCGTATTTAATATCTATTTCTTCAAAAATTTTGAAACAAGAAAATGAAATTCCATACTACTTTTCATCAAATGAAATATCAGATGGTATTAAGAAACATTTTTCTTTTTGTTGGTACGAATTTTATAAATTTATTTTTTATTACTATTTCCGATGGAGGAAAGAATTAGGTGATTTCGAAACATTATGTATAGGCTTGCTTATAATGTCTAATGCATCGTCACATAAAGATTTAGTTATTCAAGATATAGATATTGAAAAGTGGAGAAGGAGAATATCTTATGCAGACAAAGTTGGATTGAATTCTATGTCTATATCAGACATTACAGGTATTCCGAGACCAACAGTTGTTAGAAAAGTAAATTCTTTAATCAAAAAAGGTTATGCAAAAAAAGATCAAAAAAAATTAATTTCACTTAATATTGAAAAAAAAGTTTTTTCAAAAACTCAAAAAATACAAGAACAAACAATAAAAGAGATTTCACAACTAATTTATAAGATTTTAAATAAAACTACAATTAACTAGATCTTCTTAAAATATATATAAATATAAAACCTGTAATATACATGACTAGAGCATAAGCGGCTGTTGGTATCATGTAAGCAACATCATTAAAAATTTGAGTTGCAACAAATACTGCTAAAGTTCCATTTTGAAGACCGCACTCTAAAGAAATGCATTTTCTCTGAGCAACTCCAGTTGCAAAAGCTTTAGCTATATAAAATGCTAAGATCATCATCACTATATTTAAAACTAAAACTGCTATTCCAGCTTGAGCTAAATAATTAAAAACATTTTCTCTTTCTTCAATCCATATTGCAGCAAATACGATAACAAATAACAAACTAGTGGTTCTATTGACGATATTAATATTTGAAGAAATAAAATTTTCTGCAAATCCTCTTATAACCATTCCGATAATTACTGGAACAGTTACAACTAAAGCCATTTTAAGTGCGATCCCAGTCATGGTAATCTCTGTAGACATTTCAGTAACCCCTAGCATTCCAGCTGAAGTAAAAACTATAAATGGAACTGATATAATACTAATTAAACTTCCAACAGCTGTTAAAGAAATTGATAAAGCTACATCTCCATCTGCAAACTTAGTAAGAACATTTGACGTAACACCTCCTGGTGCTGCAGCTATAATCATTAAACCTAAAGCTATTTCGATCGGTAATCTTAAAATTAAAACCAATATGTATGCAACAATTGGTAAAAGAATTAATTGGCAAGTTATTCCAATTAAAAAATCTTTTGGATTTCTAATTACTCTCGTAAAATCTTTTACAGATAAACCAAGTCCTAGGCCAAGCATTATCAATGCTAAAGCTAATGGTGCTATTTTAGTAACTATTTCCATGTTTTAAATCTCAGATAAATTATAACTTTTTCGTATATTATTTCTATATACATATTTTAATTATACTATATTTGTAAAAAATGCTCTCAAACAAAGAAATTGTCTGTCCAAATAAACTATTAGATATAGCTCATAGTAAAAAAGGAGTTAAGGTTGCAGTAGTAAATGCTGGTAAACCCCTACCTATGTTATCTGTTCAAGACGCTGTAAATGAAAATCTAATTGAACCAGTTTTTATCGGTCATGAAGTTGAAATACAAAAATGTGCTGAAGACCTTGGTTGGGATATATCAAAATACGAACTTATCCATGAGCCAGTTGAAAACAATACGGCAAAAATTGCAGCTAAACTTGCAAGTGAAGATAAAGTTAAAATAATTGTTAAAGGACATATTCATACTGACGTTCTAATGAAAGAAGTTTTAAAGCGAGAGTATAACTTATTAGGTAAAACTAGATTAAGTCATATCTGGCATATGACAGTCGATAAAGAAGATAAGCCATTAATAATAACAGATGGTGCTTTAAATGTTTTGCCAAATGTTAAAACTAAAATGCATATTCTCAAAAATGTAATAAATTTTTCAAATCGTATTGGAATTGAAAGACCAAAAGTTTCCGTATTGTCTGCAACAGAAGAGGTTTTAGAAAGTGTACCAAGTTCAATTGAAGCTGCTGAAATAACAAAACTTGCTAAAGAGGAAAATTTAAATGCAGATGTGTTTGGACCTTTAGCATTTGATAACAGTATTTCTAAAAAATCTGCTGGGATTAAAGGTATTAAAAATTTAGTTGCTGGAGAAGCTGATGTATTATTAGTTCCAAGTGTTGAAACTGGAAATGCTCTAGTTAAAATGATGATTTATTTTATGGGTGCATGTGCTGCAGGAGTTGTGGTAGGAGGAAAAGTACCAGTTGTAATAACTAGTAGATCAGATGAAGCACAGGCAAGATTAGCATCAATAGCTGCGGCAGTAGTAGCTTTGGACTAAATGATTAATTGAATTTTATTAGAAATTAACCTAAAAAACTCTAAATTTTAAAAGGAGAGAAATGGCAATTACATACTTAAAAAAATCACCAAAAACATCATCAACAGATGATACAAAAACAAGAGAAATAGTTGAAAATATTCTTAAAGATATTGAAACAAGCAAAGAAGAAGGTTGTAAAGAGCTTTCAAAAAAATTTGATAAATATGAAGGTGATGTAGTTATCTCTAAAGAAAAAATTGAAGATATTAAAAAAAATTTAGATCAAAAAACTAAAGATGATGTTCAGTTCGCTCATGAAAGAGTGAGAAAATTTGCGGAAGCTCAATTAAAAAATTATGGTCAAGATTTTGAAGTTGAATTATCTGAAGGTTTATATGCAGGTCAAAGATTAATTCCTGTTAATACAGCTGGATGTTATGTACCCGCTGGAAGATATGCTCACATTGCATCTGCAGTAATGAGTGTAACAACTGCTAAAGTTGCTGGGGTCAAAAATATTTTAGTATGTAGCTCTCCAAAACCTGGGGTTGGGGTTCATCCAACTATTGTTTACACAGCTGATCTTTGTGGTGCAGATGTAATTATGAACCTAGGTGGTGTTCAAGCAATAGCTGCGATGACAAATGGTTTATTTGGAAATGCGCCTGCTGATATATTAGTAGGTCCTGGAAACCAATTTGTTGCTGAAGCTAAAAGAATTTTATTTGGTAAAGTAGGAATTGATTTATTTGCAGGTCCAACAGAAATAGGAATTATTGCTGATGAAAACGCAGATCCAGAAATCATTGCAGTAGATTTAGTGGGTCAAGCAGAGCACGGATATAATTCACCAGCTTGGCTTTGGACAACAAGTAAAGAATTAGCAGAAAAGGTGATTAAAAGAGTGCCTGAACTTATTGCTGATCTTCCTGAGTTACCAAGAACTAATGCTGAAGCTGCTTGGAGAGATTATGGAGAAGTTGTTCTTTGTGATACAGATGAGGAAATGGCGACAATTAGTGATGAGTACGCACCTGAACACTTAGAAGTTCAAACTAAAAACTTAGAGTGGTTCCATAAAAGATTAAAAAATTATGGATCTTTATTTATCGGTGAAGAAACAACTGTTGCTTATGGTGATAAATGTTCAGGAACAAACCATATTCTACCAACTAAAGGTGCTGGAAGATATACGGGTGGTTTATTTGTAGGTAAGTTTATCAAAACTTTAAGTTTCCAAAGAATGACTAAAGAATCTACTGAACTTGTTGGGGCAGCTGCTGCTAGACTTTCAAGATATGAAGGAATGGAAGCTCATGCAAGAACTGGTGATGTTAGATTGAAAAAATACGGTTACTAAACAATTTATTAAATAGGATTTAACATGAAAAAATTTGAAGAAGTAATGAGCGTCAGCAATGAAATTGAAAACATCACTGCTGAAGAAGCAAAGAAGAAATTAAACGATCCTAATGTTCAATTTATTGATGTTAGAGATAAAGAAAGTTATTCTAAAGGGACTATTGGAAATGCAATGCATTTAGATAGAGGTTTGCTAGAATTTTATTTAGCTGAAGGAAGTCCTATTGAAAATGATACTTTTAAAAATAATCCTGACAAAGAATATGTTGTATTTTGTGGACTAGGTGGACAAGGAACCCTTGCTACAAAAACAATGAAAGAAATGGGAATTAAGAACGTTAAAAATATTACAGGCGGTATGTCTGAGTGGGATAAATTAAAAGATTAGTCTTTTATTAAATCTAAAACATCAATCCCTATTTGCTTTAGTATATGTATTAAGTCTATAGGTACCCAGTTTTCTCTAATTTTTCCTTCGTGGTGGTGGTAAAAATCCATTACTCTCATAGTTACGTTTTGATTATCAGATTTGTATCCTAACCAGTCATCTGATCCATAAACTGCTTGAATGCTATGCCAGCCAGCAGTCATTGAAAAATTTCCATCACCAAGTTCACAGTAATGTCCTAGTTTCCAATAATTTCTTTCTTTAAAAGTTTTTCTAAATGGTAACTGATGATTATCAACAAATCCCTCTAGATTTCTTCCAGTACCTATTCCACTTGGTCCATACCATATCATTTTATCGTGCCAAAATTCACTTTGTGGATGATTAATTAATTTTTCTTTTAATTCTTCATCTAAATTAGTTTCCAACTCTGGCTTTATGTTTAAGCTTCTTTGCATAGTTAAAGATTGGTCTAAACTTGCTTCAGAAACTTTCATATCTTTTTCAAAATAATTTACACCATCGGTATTAATTGGATTTAGCCAATTTCCCTCTGAACCTCTTGAAGGTTTAATTGGATTTTTTCCTGTTTGAAATATCAAATCTAATAAATCAATTAAAATATAACTCTCTATAATTTTATCATTTTTCAATTCATGGACTTCACAGCATTTAAGATTAATCATTTTATTAATTGGCTTAATTCCAAAAATAGGTTTTTTTGAATGTGCCTGAAAGTATAGATACTGATCCAACTTGAACTTTATCTCTAAATGTACCTCCAATGACTATTTGTTCTCTTCTCTCAATGTCTGGAAAAGCTTCAAATAAAGGTAGCCAAAATTTTTCTTTAAAAGTATTTGCACCCTCAAATTCATTAACAGGGTGAAAACAATTAACTTTTACATCTTTATCAAAATAATTTTCTATGTTTTGATCTAATTTAGATATTCCACCTTCTATGATTGTTTTTAAGTAGCCTCTTACTTTTGTTTTATTATTGAAATTTT
>CACCRN010000007.1 GCA_902548405.1 uncultured Pelagibacteraceae bacterium
ATTTTTTAGAAATTTTAGATTTTCCTATTGAAGGCCCAAATGGTTTAAAATTTTTCATAAGAGATTAAATATATCAAAAAATAATTAATTCAACTTATGCAATAAGTGTTATGCCCATTCTTATAGCAACAAAAATTACTAGACATGCAGTCATTAGAGCTAATATTTTGTTAGACAGGAATTTTATATTTAAAAAACTTCCAATTTGGCCACCAATTAAGACAGCAATAAATAGTGGCCAGTAATTTAAAAATTCGTTAAAGACTATATCCTTTGTTAATTGCCCACCTATGCCAAAAATTGAATTTACTAAAATAAATAAGGATGCAGTACTTGTTATATGTTTTGGAAGCCCTGCTTTCATCAAAAATAAAATAGGACTTAAAAATATCCCGCCACCAATACCAACTAAACCAGACATTAAACCAATTATTGAACCTATTAATATTGATAAAACTAGGGGTATTTTTTTAATTTCAATTTTTTGTTTATTAAAGGATTTGCTTTCAATAAGTAAAAAAACTCCAGCTGATATTAAAATAAAGAAAAGTAAAATTTCAAATAAATTTTTTTCAATAGAGATCGATGCTCCTATAAAAGCAAGAGGTATAGAACCAATTAAATAAGGACAAAGTAAATTAAAATTAATATTTTTTGATTTTAAAAAATTTATAGAATTTCCAGAAACTACAATAATATTACAAATCAAAGCTAAAATTGGAAAAATATAGTAAGGGACATCCCAAATTAAAAGTAATGCAAGATAAGTAGAGCCACCACCAAATCCTATACTTGAATATAATACTGCAGTTATAAAAAAAAATATTGTAAGTATAATCATTAAAAAAATTTATTTATGATTGTAAATATAGCTTTACTAACTGTAACAGATACAAGAACAATTGATAACGATAAATCTGGTGCGATCTTGGTTGAAAAAATTAAAGAGGCTAATCATCAATTAATTGACAGAAAAATTTGTAAAGATAATAAAGAAGATATAGTTAAAATTCTAAAAGACTGGACTAATCATAAAGATATTGATGTTATCATTACAACTGGTGGCACAGGTTTAACTGGAAGAGATATTACGCCCGAAGCTGTTGATGAAATAGCAGATAAACATATTCCAGGATTTGGCGAAGTTTTTAGGACTATTAGTTTAAAAACAGTTGGTACGTCTTCAATTCAATCTAGAGCTTGTGCAGTTCTATCAAATGGTAAATACATATTTGCCTTACCAGGATCCTCAGGAGGAGTAACAGATGCTTGGGACGGTATCCTTAAACATCAATTAGATATTAATCATAAACCTTGTAATTTTGTTGAATTGTTTCCTAGACTAAAAGAGAAATAAAAAAATATCTCATTATTTTTCCAAAACTCACAAGCAATAAAAAAATTAAAAATTTAATTCTCATCGTACCAGCAATAAAAGTAATAGGGTCACCAATAATTGGTACCCACGCAAATAACAAAGACCATTTACCATACTTTATAAACCACCTGGATGATCTATCAATTTGTGTTTTAGTAAAAGGAAACCATTTTTTATCTTGAAATTTCAAGAAATAAATTCCTAAAAACCAATTGAAGATAGATCCTAAAATATTTCCAAAACTTGCAAAAAATATTAACAAAAATTTGTTATAAGTTTCTGATAACAGATAAGTTGCTAATATAGCCTCAGATGAAAAAGGAAGTATTGTTGCAGCTAAAAATGAAACAATAAATAGACTTAAATAGGCAAACATTAACTAGAATTGAATAGAAAGTTACTTCTGATATTTTTCTTTCCATTCAGAGTAGGGCATTCCATAAATATGCTGCCTTGCATCAGGATCTGATATTTCTACTCCTTTTTTTTCAGCTTCTTCTCTATACCATCTAGACAAACAATTTCTGCAAAATCCAGCTAAATTCATTAAATCAATGTTTTGAACATCTTTTCTTTCATCTAAATGTTTCATTAATCTTTCAAGTGTAGCTGATTGAATTTCTTTTTTTAGATTATCATCCATAATTTACGTTCCTATTTTTAATTTTAATTCTTAAAGCAAGTAAAACAAGTATTATTACCAAATATACTAGTGGTCTAAAAAAAATTGTTTTAGATAACCATATATAATGAAGAGCTCCAAATATCGCTATTACGTAAATTAATCTGTGTAATTTTTTCCAATTGTTTTTAAGCAACTTCATCATCATTTGAGAAGATGTAATTGCCAATGGAAGTAGTAATACCCATGCTGCAAATCCAATAAAGATGAATTTTTTTTTCAGAACATCATCAATTATCGGCTGTAAATTAAATCTATAATCTATACCTACGTAAGTAAGGAGATGAAGAGATGCATAAAAAAAAACAAACAATCCCAACATTCTTCTAAAACTTATCCAAATATTTAAATTAGTTAGCCTTTTAAGTGGCGTCATACTTAATGTTAGACAGATAAATATTAAAGTCCACTCTCCAGTAAAATGAGTAATTTCTTTTACAGGTTCTGGCCCAAGTTTATTGAAGTATATTTTGTAAAAAATTAATAAAAAAGGAATTGTACTTAAAATAAATACACCTGGTTTAAAATATTTTCTCATTAAAAATATTTTTTTAGATCCATCCCTGTATATAAATTTGCAACTTCATCTCCATAACCATTAAACATGAGCGTTTTTACTCTTGGCACCCAAATATCTTTACCAATTATTCTTTCTGTTGCTTGAGACCATCTAGGATGATCTACATTAGGATTAACATTAGAGTAAAATCCATATTCTCGTGGAGATGCCCACATCCATGATGAAGTCGGCATTTTTTCTACAAATTTTATCTTAACAATTGCTTTTGCACTTTTGAAACCATACTTCCAAGGGATAAATATTCTCAGAGGCGCTCCATTTTGATTTGGAAGCTTTTTACCATACAAACCTGTTACAACTGTAGTTAAAGGGTGCATTGCTTCATCAATTCTTAATCCTTCTTTATAAGGCCAATTCAAAACCGGATATCTTTGACCTTTCATTTGTTCAGGATCATAAACACTTTCAAATTCAACATACTTTGCTTTGCTAGTTGGGTTTACTTTTGACAATAATTTACTTAACGAAAAACCCATCCATGGAATAACCATTGACCATCCTTCCACACATCTTAATCTGTATATTCTTTCCTCAGATACAAATGCCTCAGTTATTTCTTCCATAGAAATTTTGATAGGTTTTTCAACTTCACCCTCAATACTTATTGTCCATGGTGATGTTTTAAAATTTTGTGAATTAACATAAGGATCACTCTTTGAAGTACCGAACTCATAATAATTATTATAAGTTGTTATATCTTTATAACTTGTAAGTTCATTTCTATCATCAGCTTGAGTTTGACTTGCAAAAGGAATTGTAGCTACTGCTAAAGAACTTGCACCATACCCAAGAGATTTAATAAATGATCTTCTATTTTTATAAATTTTCTCAGGTGTAATTTCTGAGTATTTAATTTTTTTCATGAATAATAGGATTTCCTTTTAACCAATCACTTTGATTATTTGTATAATGTTCTTTTTTCCATATAGGAGACCTTTTTTTAATTTCTTCTATTATATATCTTGATAATACATAAGACTCATCTCTATGTTTGCATGCAACTGCTATAATAATACTAATTTCACCTAAATTTAAGTAACCTTTGGCATGTTCAATAAAAACACTCTTATTCTTTATATTTAGTTTTTCTTCAGCCTCACTATAAATTTCTTCAAAACTTTTTATTACCAAAGCATCATGACTGTCATATGTAATACCTAAAACACTTTTATTATTATTTTGATTACGAACTGTCCCACTAAAAATTAATGAAGCTCCAAAATCATTAGATGCTACAAATTTTTCAGCATCAATTAACGATAATTTTTTAACTTTACTATCTACAATGTCAGTATGAAGCATTAGCCTCCTCCAATTGGAGGAATAATACCAATTTTTTCATTGTTTGTGATTTTATAATTGTCGCTAACAATATTATTTTTTTCTGAACAAAAAGCTGAAGAGTTAATGATTTTTATATAATTTTCATTTCCATTAAATTTCTGATCTACATATTGAATTATTTTATTCCTTATATCCTTGATTGTTGTTTTTTGACCCAGATCTAGTTCTAATAAATTTTGGTCATTAAAATCTCTAGCAGCTCCAAACAACTCAATTTTAACTTTCATAAAGTTTAGAAAAAATCTTTTAAAAAATTCGGAATTCCATCTGGATTTTTCCATAATCCAGTTTTTCCACCTTCTTTAATTAATAATTTTACATTATCTATTTTTAGATGAGGATTTACAATTTTGCTTAAATCGTAAATTGTAATCAGAGCTGTATTTACACCCATTATTGCTTCCATCTCCACACCTGTTTTGGCATAGGTGTAAACCACACAGTATACTTCTAGTGAACTATCTTCTTCATTCATTATGATTTTAGTAGCCGTATGATCTATTGGAAGAGGATGACACAAAGGTATTAATTCACTTGTTTTTTTAACACCTAATACTGCCGAAACTTCTGCTAAAGTAATTGGATCACCCTTAGGCATCTTTTTACTTTTAATAAGTTCAAATACCTTTTTGCCAACATAAATTTTTCCTGATGCCAAAGCTCTACGGAATGTTTCTTTTTTTTCAGAAACATCAATCATTTTAAATGAATTTTTTTTAAAAATTTCTTTTGCCCAGTTTTTTAAATCGTTGTTAGTTACAATCTTTAAATTTTTCATCTTATCCACCTGTTGTTGATAGATTTTTTGTTAATCCTGTTTCTCCTATTTCTAAATAGTGAGATTCTTTTTTATAATTTAATTGTTTCAAAATTAAATCTTTCAGTTCTTCAGTTTGGTCATCTCTTTGCATCAAGTGTCTAATATTTATTCCAGTATTTCCAAATAAACACAATCTTAAATCACCCTTGGCAGTTATTCTTAGTCTATTACAACTCTTACAAAAATCTTTTGAGTAGGGTGCAATAACACCAAATTTTCCTTTGTATTCAGGATTTATATAATTCTTTGAAGGACCAGCATCTTTACCAAATGTTTGAATCACCCAATTATTATTATTTAAATAATCTGTAAATTTATTTGCAGACACATGATACTGATTAAAATAATCTAAATTATCTCCAGTTTGCATTAATTCTATATATCTAAAATCAATTTGATTATTTTTTATAAAATTAGCCCAACTTTTAAAATCTTCTTCTTTATCATTAACGCCTTTAAGAAGGACTGCATTAACTTTAATATTTTTAAAATTTAGTTTTTGTAATTTTTTAATTCCTTCTAAAATTTCATTTAATCTATCATGTCCAGTAATTTTTCTAAAAGTCTTTGTATCAAGACTATCAATACTTATATTTATGCCATCAAGACCACTCTTATTTAAATCATCTGCAATTCTATTTAAGTGATATCCATTAGTAGTAATTACAGTTTTTTTAATACCTGAATTTTTTTTAATTATTTTAATTATATCCAAAAAATCTTTTCTAACTGTTGGTTCTCCTCCAGTTAATCTTATTTTAGACACACCTAATTCTGATAAAGCTTTTGCAAGTCTTCCAATTTCTTCTTTAGTGATAAAGGTTCTGTTATCACTTTTATCAATTTTATAACCATTAGGTAAACAGTAGCCACATTTAAAATTACACACATCAGATATTGACAATCTTATGTATGGAAACCTCCGCCCAAAACTATCTTTGAGAATATTCATATGATATATTGAGTATTATTTCTTAAATAATCTATGAGTCAAATTTTAAATGATAATGAGATCAAACTATTTAAAAGAGATGGAGCGGTATTTTTAAGAAATAAATTTGATATAAAATGGATTGAGCTTTTAAGATCTGGAATAAATAAAGCAAAAAACAATCCAAGCCCCAGGTTTACTAATCATACCACAGATCCAAATTTACCTTGTTATTTAGAGGATTTTTGGACCTGGAACTTACATAAAGAATTTGAGAATTTTGTTTTTAATTCACCTACAGCTAAAATTGCCTCTGAATTATTAGCTGCAAAGCAGATTAATTTAGTAATGGATAATTGGTTTTTTAGAGAAGCTGGCTCTACATCTAAACCACCATTTCATCATGATATTTCTTATTTTGATTTTGAAGGTTCCATGTGTGTTTTGTGGATACCTCTTGAGCCAGTAAGAAAAGAAGACTCTATTGCTTGGATAAAAGGCTCTCATTTGTGGGATAAATTATTTCTAAGAACTCGTTTTAAAGACGGTCATAAAGTTGATGGAACGGAAGGAGTTGTTAATGGTGTTAAGTATGAATTAACTCCAGATATAATTTCTAATAAAGAAAGTTATGAGTTTTTAGAATGGGATTTAGAGGTAGGAGATTGTGTATATTTTGATATTAGGACTTTGCATGGAGCTTTGCACGAAACTACTCCAAAATCAGATATAAATAGATTTACACTTAGAATGGCAAAAGAAAATTCAAAAATAATTTATAGAGGTGATTGGGCCAGAGAAGAAAGAGCTATAATGGAAGCCAATGGATATAAAAATGGAGATAATTTAAACGGTAAAATGTTTCCAACCCTTTATGAACTTAATTCTAATTAAGTGTAAAGTTTACAGATATTTACTTTTTATAATTTAACCTGGTGTGAATATTCTCTCAGACTCTGGATCTTTAGTAGAATAAGGCAGTTTCAAAACTTCATCCCAAAATTCTTCCGGTATATCTGTTTCAGCCCAAGCAAGAGTTTTTTCAATACTGTTAACACTAGTAACTCCACAAATAGTAGATGTAATTCTTTTATCTTTCATTGAAAACTGTAAAGCTGCAGCACCCATTTCAACATTATATTTTTTACAAACTTTTTCTATTTCTCTTGCTGGGGCAAGTTTTTCTTCAGAAGCGTCTTGATAGGTTATTTTTTTAAAGTTACTTGGTCCTTTTGCTAAAACACCACCTGCGTAAGGAGCAGCGTTGAAAATAGATATATTTTTGCTATGAGCATAACTATACATCTCGTCTGCTTCTCTGTTTAACAAAGTGTATCTGTTATGATTTATCATAACATCAAAGTCCCATTTTTTTAACATAGGAAACATTATATCTATTTTTCCCATAGCAAGACCCACTGCTTTCGCTAAACCTTCTTCTTTAATTTTAAACAACTCATCCATTGCTCCATCTTTTTTAGTGATGTCATTTATATCTTTTACGTACTCTGGATCATGAAGAAATAAAATATCAACAGAGTCTACATTTAAAGTTTTTAAACTTTCTTGAATAGATTCTCTTGTTCTTTTTTTATCAAGAATTAGAGTATCCATATTTCTGTCGATTTTAGTTGATAGGACAAAATCTTTTGGCCAACCACCATTTTCTTTTATTGCTGTACCAATTCTTTTTTCACTTTCTCCCATTGCATAGTTTCTTGAGGTATCAAGTACATTTACTGGACCTTGAAAAAATCTTTTTAACATTTCTTGAGCTCTTTGTTCTGGCACTTCATAGCCGTAAGTATCTGGCATGCTTCCTAAAGAAGATGTTCCAAAACTTAACTCTGTTACTTCTACACCTGTATCTTTGATTTTATTTTTTTTCATAAGTTAATTTTTTAATCTTATTCTCCTAAAATGCTATCATCTAAAATCTTTGTATCATATGCTGAATATGAGTGCCATCCTGCAACTGTTTGATCAAAGTCAACAATACTTCCTGTCATAATTCCTGACTCATCTGAGCACAAGAAAGCTAAAATCTTAGCAACATCCAAAGGTTTGTTTAATCTTTTAAAAGGAACTTTTGCTTCTGCTTTTTTTAACCAATCGTCATCTGCGTTATGAAATTTTTTTTGGATTACTGTTTCTGCAGGTGTATCTGTCCATCCCAAATTTACACCATTTACTCTTATTTGATGACCAGAAACTGAATTTGCAACATTTTTAATCATTACTGCTAATGCCGCTTTAGAAGAACTGTAGGCAGTTAAGAAAGGCATACCACTATAACCAGCCATTGATAAAATATGAGCAATAGTTCCTTTTTTTTTATCTCTAATCATTATTTTTATAACGTCTTGCATCATAAAAAGTGGAGCTTTTACATTTACATTAAAATTTTTTTCATAATTTTCTTCTGTTGTGCTTAAGATCGTTCCTCTTTCCGTAAAAGCAGCAACATTGATAAAACTATCTACAGTATTAAATTTTTTATCAGTCTCAGAAACTATTTTTTTACAATCTTCAAGTTTTTCTAAATCTGCTTGAACGTATAAGCATTCCGCGCCTATACTTTCTATTTCAGATTTTACTTTATTTCCTTTCTCATTATTTCTTCCACAGATAGTTATTCCTTTAGCACCTCTACTTGCTAGCAATTTTGCAGTCTCAGCTCCACTTCCTTGGGTGCTTCCAGTTACAATTATTATTTTATTTTTAAATTGATTAGATTGTTCGGATATATATTTATTAGACATTAGAATTTTATATCTATTACCTTACCACTTTCAAACGATTCATATGCTGCATTAGCTATTATCAATGCGTTTCTACCATCTTCAAAACCTACCAAAGGTTTAGTTTTATTTTCAACACATTTTACAAACTCATTAAATTGATCTCTGTAAGCTTGCTCATATCTTTCAATAAAAAAGAAATGTATTGGTTCTTTTTCATTTGTAGATTTATTTGTGTACCTTTCTAAAGAAGTAGGAGTTTGATTATTTGAAATAACCATTCCCTTACTACCAAACACCTCAACCCTTTGGTCATATCCATAAACTGCTCTTCTGGAGTTATTAATATGAATTAAAACACCTTTTTTTGATTTTAATATAAACATTGCGGTATCAAAATCTTTTACTTTTTGAGAATTTTTATCAAATAAAGCATCTCCAAAAGCAGATACTTGAATTACAGGATCGTCACCCAATATAAATCTAGTTAAATCAAAATCATGAATAGTAGTATCTCTAAAAAATCCTCCTGCAGCTTTTAAATATTCAATACCTGGAGGCTCAGGATCTCTACTTGTAATAACAACCATTTCCAATTCACCAATTTCTTTTTTTTCTCTTGCTTGTTGTGCTTTTGCATGACTAGCATCAAATCTTCTATTAAAACCTATTTGAATAGGAACATTTGCACCTTTAATATTTTCCATACATTCATTTACTTTATTAATATCTAAATCAATTGGCTTTTCACAAAAAATTGCCTTTCCTGCTTTTGCTGCCATTGTGATAAATAAAGTATGAGTTGGAGTAGCAGATGCTATAAGAACTGCATCTACATCATCTGAATTAATTGCTTCTTCTGGCGAGGATGCAATTGAACAACCTGTTGCTTTTGCTACTTCTTCAGCAAATTGAGAGTTAACGTCATATATGTATTTTAATTTTGCATTTGGATGTGCAGCGATAAATTTAGCATGCATTTTTCCAATCCGTCCTGCACCCATTAAGGAAAAGTTAATCATTAAGGATATAGAACAGAATTAAAAAACAAAATCAAGAAACTATTTTTTAATGATCAATTAAAAATATAATTTTCTTGATGCACATAAAATCATCATTTAAAAAACCATCTAACTTTTAAATAAATTTTGTATGTCAGTAAAATTAGGAATAGCACCAATTGCATGGAGTAATGATGATATGCCAGAATTAGGTGGTGATACTTCTTTAGAACAATGTTTGTCTGAAGCTAGTCAGGCAGGATTTATTGGAATTGAATCTGGTGGTAAATTTCCAAAAAAATCAGAAGAATTAATTCCAAAACTTACTGAATTTAAATTAAATCTTTGCTCAGGTTGGTATGGAGCTAATTTAAGAACAAATAGTGTTGATGAAGAAAAAAATCTCATTCAAGATCAACTAAAACTTTTTAAAGATTGTAATTCACCATGTATGGTTTTTGCTGAAGTTTCTGGCTCAATTCAAGGAGATCCAAATCGAAAATTATCTATAAGACCCCAAATGAATCTTGAAGAGTCTAAAAAATATTATGAAAAAATTTCAGAAATGGGAAAATATCTTGAGGACGAAGGTATGCCGCTTGCTTATCACCATCATATGGGAACCGTAATAGAGACAGAGGAAGATACAGTAAGATTACTTGAAAACACTCATGATAGTGTAAAACTTACATTGGATACTGGTCATATGTTGTTTGCTCAAGGAGACTCATTAAAAATATTAAACGATTTTAGCGAAAGATTAATTCATATGCATTGTAAAGACATTAGAAAAAGTGTTTTAGAAAAATCTCTAAAAGAAGACTTAAGTTTTAGAGGAGCATTTTTAGAAGGTGCATTTACAGTTCCAGGTGATGGATGTATTGATTACAAGCCTTTATTTGATGTACTAAAAGAAAAAAATTATTCTGGATGGTTAGTAGTGGAGGCAGAACAAGATCCTGCAAAAGCAAATCCATTTGAATATGCAAAAATAGGTTACAAGTATTTAACCGAAACTTTAAATCTTAGCGGTATTGAGATTTATAAAAGTTAATTTTCAATAAATAACAAAACTAAATTTTTAGACCAAATCTTTTACTATAGTCTTACAATTTTTGATTTTTCTAGAGTATCATCGAAATAATCAATTATATTTTGAATTGTTTCTACACCCATTCTTGTCATACATTCATCAGTAAATGCTGCCGTATGTGGACTTAAGTAAACTTTTTCATTTTTTAAAAGAGGATTATCATTTTCTGGTGGCTCTTGTTTGAATACATCAATTCCTGCTCCAAATATTAAATCTTGATTTAAAGCCTTATCAAGATCTTCTTCATGAATAATTCCACCTCTAGCGGCATTAATGATGATACAGTTTTTCTTCATCGTTTTAAGTAAATCATAGTTGATAAGATTTTCTGTTTTTTCAGTTAAAGGCATATGTAGAGATATTACATCCATTGTTTTTACTGCCTCTTCAAGATTATCAACTTTTTTTCCACCAAGCTTCTCTATTGTATCTTTATCTACAAATGGATCATAGACGAATACATTCATTTCAAATCCTAAACATCTTTTAATAAGTGCTTTACCTATTCTACCAAATCCCATAATTAGGAAATTTTTTTTCCATACTTCAATAGTTTTGGGTAATTTATTTCTATCCTTAAAATTACCTTCTTTAACCGTTGTATGATAAAGCTCTCTTCTCTTTGCAATATTTAGCAAGACAAACATAACATGCTCTGCAACTGTAACTGCATTTGCATTAGCTGTAATAGCAATTTTGATATCTCTTTCTTTAGCTGTTTTTAAATCAATATTATCGTAGCCAACTCCATGTCTAGAAATTATTTTAAGATTTTTGGCTTCATTAATTACCTCACCTGGTAGTTTTGCTATTCTAATTGAAGCACCATCACAATCTTTTATTTTAGCCTTTAAGTTTTCTACTGAAACATCGTCAGTTACCTCTACATGAAAATTAGGATGGTTATTGATTAATTCCATACCTTTATCATGAACTTTTTGGATAACTAGAATCTTCTTTTTATTACTCATAATTTTATTTAAGCTTTTTTGTTGAAGGTTTTTCTAATACGAAAAATATCTAACAATGTAAAATAGTTTTTTAAAAAGTTGTAATTATTTTCTTATTAAAATAAATTTAGTTGTGAATTTAACTATTAAAACTCTACTTTATATTTTTAACTTTCTTGAAAAGATAAATACTTTTTTTCTAAGAATTGGACGACAATTTGCATGGATCGCAATTTTTTTAATGGTTGTCGTAATTATGATCCAGGTTTTCTTTAGATATGTTCTCAACAACGCATTACCTTGGCCAGATGAAGTTGCAAGATTTTTAATGCTATGGATGACAGGGTTAATTGCTCCTTCAGCTTATAGATGGGGTGGTTTTGTCTCAATTGATATGCTGGAAAGATTTTTACCTAAAATTATATCAAGTTTTTTAACCTTATTTTTATTGATCATATCTTTATTTGTTTTGATCATTGGACTTGAATTAGGTTTGAAACACATTAATGCTGGATGGATATTTAATTCAGCTTCAATCAAAATTCCATTTAATCTAATTGGTGGTAAAGCAGAGCCAATAAAATTAGCCTGGATGTATATGTCATTACCTGTTGGAATTGTTTTTTTGATTTCAGTTAACATAGAGTTAATTTTAAGAAATTTTTTAAGTAATTTTACAAAATTAGAATTACCTGAAGATTTAGATAAACAAAAATTGGAGACACAATAATGTTAATTTGGTTTCTCCCTTTATTTTTATTATTTTTGTTAATTGGATTACCAGTATTTTTTGGATTGTTGGCTGCTCCTGGAATTTTACTTTGGCTTAATGATCAATCTAGAGATGGAGCAATGCTTTATAGAAATATTTACAATGGTATTGATAGCTTTCCTTTAATGGCAATTCCTTTTTTTATGTTAGCTGGTGAGCTAATGAATAGGGGAGGAATTACTCAAAGATTAGTTGAATTTAGCCAGGCGATGATGGGGCATTTAAAAGGTGGTTTGGCACATGTTAACGTCTTAACTTCAATGCTTTTTGCTGGCCTATCTGGATCTGCAGTTGCAGATACTTCTGCAATTGGTTCAATGTTAATTCCTGCAATGGAGAAGCAAGGGTATACTAAAAAATTTTCAGCAGCAATTACTGCTGCTAGTTCAGTAATTGGTCCAATCATTCCACCTTCAGGAATAATGATTATTTATGCATACGTTATGGGAGAGAGCGTAGCTGCTTTATTCCTAGCAGGTATTATTCCTGGAATTTTAGTTGGTGTTAGTTTGATGGTTACAATCAAATTTATGGCTAAAAGATATAATTTTCCTGCCGTAACAAAAAAAACTACATGGAGACAAAGAGGGAAAGCTTCTTTGAAAGCTTTTTTCCCATTAATGACTCCTGTTATAATTCTAGGAGGTATACTTGGAGGAATTTTTACTCCAACTGAAGCATCTGCAGTTGCAGCTGCTTATGCAATGTTTATTGGTTTGTTTGTTTTAAAATCTTTAGAGTGGAAAGATGTGCCGAAGGTTATGACAAAAGCTGCAATGGTTTCATCTGTAGTATTACTTTTGGTTGGTGCTGCAATGGCTTTTAAAACAGTTGTTAGTTTATCTCATGCACCAGAATATCTTGCTGAGTTTGTTTTGGGATTAACTGATAATCCTTATATTTTATTATTTCTTATTAATATTTTACTATTTGTTGTTGGAATGTTTTTAGATGCAGGTCCTGCGATAATTATTTTAGGACCAATACTAGGACCAGTGTTTGTAGAATTAGGTGTACATCCAGTTCATTTTGCAATTATTATGTCAGTTAACTTAACTGTTGGTTTAGCAACACCACCAATGGGTTTAGTTTTATTTGTTGCATCCTCAGTTTCTGGTGAAAGAGTTGAAACTATATCAAAAGCTATATTGCCATTTTTAGCAGTAGAAGCAATTGTGATATTTTTAATTACTTACTTTCCATCAATCTCAATGACCATACCTTTACTTACAGGTTTTGCAAAATAATTTTAATTTTTAGATAATAGACACAGAGGTGCAATTTATGTATAGTTTCTATACTTAAATATATATTTAATGAGAGGGAAATAATTATGAGTAAATTAATTAAATCATTTTTTTCATTATTATTCTTAATTAGTTTCACAGCTTCTGTTTCAGCTGCTGATTACAATTTAAGAATGACAATGAACTCTAATGATCAAGATGAAGACTATGATGGTGCAGTAGTATTTAAAAACTACGTAGAAGCAGCATCAAATGGAAAAATATCTGTAGAACTTTTTGTAGGTACACAGTTATGTTCTAAAGGAGCAGAATGTTTACAAGGTGTTTCTGATGGAAGCATCGACGTTTACATTTCTACTTCTGGAGGAGCAGCTGGTGTATTCCCATATGTTCAAGTTTTAGATTTACCATATCTAATGGCAGACGACAGAATTGCTGAAGATGTTATGCAAGGTGATTTTGTAAGAACTATGAGACAAATGGCTCTTAAAGATTCAGGCGATACAATAAGATTAATGACTATCGGAAACACTGGTGGATGGAGAAATTTTGCTAACACTAAAAGAAGAGTTGCAGAACCATCAGACATGAAAGGTCTAAAAATCAGAACTGTTGTAGCTGACTTACCTCAAGAGCTTGTAAGAGCTTTAGGTGCTTCACCAACTCCTATTCCATGGCCAGAATTATTTACATCTTTTCAAACAGGTGTAGTTGAAGGTTCTAAAAATGGAATAACTGACATTATGAATATGAAGTTTCCAGATGCAGGTCTAAAATATGTTACTTTAGACGGTCATGCATACATGGGAGCACTTTGGTGGATGAACAATGCAAAATATCAATCTATGCCAAAAGAACTTAAGAAAGTTATTACGGATGGATTTTATGCATTGCAACAAGCTACATTTGCATCTCCAAAAAGAAAATCAATCAAAGCGTATGAAGACTTTGTAGCAGGCGGTGGAGACTTATATGTTCCAACTCCAGCACAAAAAGCTAGTTTCAAAAAAGCTGCTAGTCCAGTTTATGATTGGTTTAAGTCAAATGTTAAAGGTGGAGGACAAATCTTTGACGCTTTAACAAGTGCAGTTGCTGATGCTGAGAAAAAAGCATCAAGTGCATACGACAAAGACTTATAATCTTAATTTAATGATGGGGCGGATTTAATTATTCGCCTCATTACCTAAAAGGATAAATCCAAGCTTTGTAATCTTTAATAAGTATATGCGCTTTTTCAATTTGTTCAGGAGTCATTTTTTTAACAACTTCTTCTTGAGAAATCGCAGCATCAGGATCGCCTCCAATAGCAGACAAACCATACCACATGTAAGCTCTAACAAGATCAGGGGCAGGAAGTCCTCTACCGATTTCATAATACCACCCAACACCCGATTGAGCACCAGGATGACCTTTCATCGAAGATCTAAGATACCATTCAAAAGCTCTAACATCGTCTTGCTCAACTCCAAGACCCATTGCATACATTATTCCAATAAGCTCTTCAGCATCAGCGTTCCCAGATTTGGCAGCTGGCATCAGTTCTTCCATAGCTTCTTGAAATTTTCCAGCTTCCATCAAGTCTCTAGCATTTTCAATTTCTGCAAAAACTATAGATGGAATAAAAAAAATTATAAAAAAGTATCTCAACATATAAAAATATTAATATTTATAATTCCATTTTTAATTTCAGCAAACAAAACATATTCAATTGAATTACCAAAACCTTTAACAAGTAGTGATTTTCATAAAGTTGATATGGAAAAGGTTAAAATAGGAAGACTTTTATTTCATGATAAAATTTTATCTGCCAATCGTAATATTGCTTGTGCAACTTGTCATAGCCATGATCTGGGAGGGTCTGATGGACTTTCATTAGGAATTGGTGAAGGAGGACATGGTATTGGATTAGAAAGAACAGCTGGATCAGGGGATGATAAAATTAAAAAACGTATTCCAAGAAATGCTTTAGCATTATGGAATTTAGGATTTAAAGATATTACCACATTACTTCACGATGGAAGAGTGACTAAATCTGATATATTTGGAAATGGTTTTAATACCCCAGCACAAGAACTGCTTCCAAAAGGTCTTGATAATATAGTAGCGGTACAAGCTTTATTTCCAATGACAAGACAATTCGAAATGGCTGGAAATCCAGGTGAAAATGAAATTATAGGATTGGTTTCAAAAGTTGGTAAAGATAGTATGAGAATTGATAGAGTCTGGCCAGTAATTGCTCATAGAATAAGAGGGGTTCCTGAATATGTTGAGATGTTTAAACATGCTTTTGATGATGTTGATAATGCTTTAGACATAAATATTACACATATAGTAAACTCAATTGCAGCTTTTGAAATTCATGAATGGACATCTTTTGACTCTCCATTTGATGAATATTTAAACGGAAATAAATCAGCTTTAAATCAAAATCAGATTGCAGGTATGAATTTATTTTATGGCAAAGCTAATTGTAGCTCATGTCATTCAGGGTCTTTATTGTCTGATCAAAAATTTCACTCAATAGGTATTCCACAATTTGGACCAGGCAGAACCAGACCATTTGATCCTTATGCACGTGATGTTGGAAGAATGGTTGAAACAGATGATGTGGATGACATGTATAAATTTAAAACACCCGCCCTAAGAAATGTTTCTTTAACGGCACCTTATGGTCATAATGGTGCTTATCCAACACTTAAGGGTATAATTAAACATCATTTAAATCCAGTAATTATGAATAAAAATTGGAAACCTCAATATGCAAATTTACCAAAGGCTCCATGGTTAGAACAAATAGATTTTGTGACTTTTTCTGACAAAAGAGAACAGGATAGAATTATTTCAAGTATAGATATCAAGCCAATAGATTTAAGTGAAAAAGAAATTGATCAATTAGTCTCTTTTTTACAATCTCTAACTGGAAAAAGTGGAAATCAAAGACCGCTCGGTAAACCAGAAAAAGTACCAAGTGGATTAACAATTGATTAAATTTATTTAATTAAACTGATAGATAATAAATATGGAAAAAATTAAATATGGAATAATTGGAGCTGGCACAATGGCTCGAGAACATATTCTAAATTTATCTCTAATAGATGAAGCCGAGGTAGTTGCTCTTTCAGATCCTCACGAAGAGTCTTTGAAACAGTGTCAAGAATTACTTAAATCAGAAGTTGTTTGCTTTAAAAATCATCAAGATTTGATTAAAGAAAATTTAGTCGATGTATATATAATTTCATCTCCTAATTTTACTCATATTCAAATTTTAAAAGATGTAATTCAAACTAAGAAACACATATTGGTTGAAAAACCTTTGTGTACTAAGACAAAAGATTGTTTAGAAATAGAAAAACTTACTAAAGATTACCCATCAGTACTTTGGACTGCTATGGAATATAGGTACATGCCTCCTGTTTCAAAATTTATTAAAGAAATTCACAACAAAACAATTGGTGATCTAAAAACATTAACAATAAGAGAGCACAGATTTCCTTTCCTAAAAAAAGTAAATGACTGGAACAGATTTGAAAAAAATACTGGAGGAACTTTAGTTGAAAAGTGTTGTCATTTTTTTGATCTGATGCGTTTTATTGTTAAGAGTGAGCCCGTAAGTGTTTATGCGAGTGGGGGACAAGATGTAAATCATTTAGATGAGGAATATGATGGGAAAAAAGCAGATATTATTGATAATGCTTACGTAATTGTTAATTTTGAGAACGGCTCAAGAAGTATGCTTGAGCTTTGTATGTTTGCTGAAAATTCTGAAATGCAAGAAGAGTTAACCGCAACAGGAAATATTGGTAAAATTGAAACTTCAGTTCCTTCAAACGAGTCTGGGAAAACTACTTCTGATGTAAGAATTGGTATGAGAGATGGAAAAACTAAACAAGAAAGTATTAGTGTAGATCCTAAAATACTTGAAGCAGGACATCATCATGGTTCAACTTATTACGAACATTTAGCATTTATAAATGCAGTAAAAAATAAATTAAAGCCAGAGGTATCTTTGAATGATGGATTAATCGCAGTTGCTGTTGGAGAAGCTGCCGAGACATCAATTAAACTTGGAAGAGTAGTTAAGTTAAACGAGATAATTACTTAAAAAAATCAATCGCCTTTTTAACTATAAAATTACTAACTCTAATATTTGACTCTGTAGTGACACCTGAAATATGAGGAGTTAAAATACAATTAATTTCAGATGTTATTCTTTCGTATAAATCTTTTTTAATAGGTTCATTTTCAAATACATCTAATGCAAATCCTGAAATTAGATTTTGATCATAAGCATTTACAAGATCATTCTCATTTACAACACTACCTCTAGAAGTATTGATTATAATTGGCTGTTTTTGCATTTTAGAAAATGAAGTCTTGTTGATTAAATTTTTAGTCTCTTCTGTTAATGGTAAATGTAAAGAAATAATATCTGCATTTTTAAATACATCTTCTAATGTAGATAATTTATAATTTTTTTCATTATCTTCTAATTTTTTAATATAAGGATCATAAGCCAAAACATTTAGTCCATTTTTCAAACTATAGTCAGCAACTTTTCTGCCGATAGTACCAAAACCTACTATTCCAATACACTTTCCATTTATTTCAGCAGATTTAATAGTTGTTCTAGGCCAATCACCTTTGATCGTTCCATGATGAAACATAGGAATTTTTTTTATTAAAGACATAGAAGATGAAATCACATACTCAGCTACAGAGTCTGCATTCATGCCGGTTGCAGGTTGGACATGAATATTTTTGGTTTTACAAAATTCAGTATCAATGTTGTCTAAACCAACACCTAATCTTCCTATAAATTTTAAATTATTAGCGTTAGATAAAATATCTTTATTTACTTGAGTTTTATTTCTGACAATTAAACCATCATAATCTTTAATAATTTCTTTAAGCTCATCTTTTTTTTCCCAAAGCTTTTCATCAAATTTGATTTCAAAAGTATTATTTAATACGTCTAAACTATTTTTATTAATAAATTCAGTTATTAAAATTTTCATAATTAATTTTTTTATAATAATTTTGAAAGATCTCTTTTATTTGTTTTAAAAGTAGGAAGAGGATATTTAAAAGCGTATTTACGTGGGATACATTTTTCTTTTGCTTTTTCCCAAAGAGCCAACCATTGTTTAAAATTCTGAATTTTAAGGTTTTTTTTATTTTTACTTCTTACGTAAAAATTTGGTAACGGATCTCTTCCAGAGGGTTGGCCGGCAACGTTATATCTAAGGTCTGCACTTATTCTAAAATCATTTGATCTATTAGGCAGAGAACAATGAATTGAATGTTTGTGTAAAAGAATTACATCTCCAACATCTGCCTCTAAGTGAATATGTTCCATTTTATCTAGTAATTTGCTGTCTTTAATTTCTACTTGGCCCCTATAACCAGCAATATGATTTAATAATCCCATTTTATTAATTTTTTTAACCGTAATCATGCACCCATTTTTTTTTCTAGTTTTTGTAAAAGGTATCCATACAGTAACCATGTCCGTTAACTTTTGTCCTTTAGTATTAAGAACAGCAGCATCTTGATGCCAAGGTGTTCTTCCACTTAAACCATCAAATACCGAACCTTTTGGTAATTTTTTTTCAGGTTGTTTAATTCTAGTATTTTGTACTGGATTAGACATGATTTCTTTGCCTAAAATTTTTTCAACAACATCTAAAATGTTTTTGTTAGTAATCAAATTCCATAAAGATTGAGTAGCAAAATAATCGCTATCTTTCTTGACATGATCTCTTGGCAATCTAGTATTAAAATATTGATCTAAATCATCAATTTTTAATTTTGATATATAAGAATATTTTTTTTTAAAATCTAAATTAAGAACTTTTTTTACATCTTTTTTTTTTGCAAATTTCTGGATTAAACAATCCATCACAAATTCCATGTCATTAAGGATTGGTTTTAAATCTCTTTGAAAGTTAAGAACATTTTTTACTCTCAAATATCCTTGTTCAAATAATTTCTTTTGTAGATTATTTGTCATTAATAGAACCTATTAGAATTTATTAACAATATCAATTCTTAGGAGCAGTTGTTAAATAATTTGCATCATGAAAAGAAGTTAACATTTTCTTCTTAGTACTGATGATATGTGGATAGTAAGCTGTTCCTTTAAAATTCCAAATAACAGGTTTATTGAGTGCATAACTTCCATAAATAAAAAATCTTTTTGGACAGTTTTTTTCTATAAAACGCTTAACTCCATGATAAGAATTTGGTGTTGATTGAAAAAATACCACAGTTCCTTTCTTTGGTGTGAAAGCTTTGACCACTTCTAATTCACTCATTTTTGGAAACCTTCTGAAACTTTTTCTCAAATTTTTCTTAGATTTTTTTCTATAGATTGTAAGCGATCCTCCATTTTTTTTTGGGATATCTGTTAGATATATTAAGAAATTATACAATCTGGTAATATCATCTCTATGGGGACGCAATCTGTATCCTCCTTTAGAAACCGAAAAATCAATATCTAAATTAACTTTTGGGTTAGTATAATTATTTCCTAATAGTTTTTTTAACTCACTCGAATTTAATTTCTTTTTAATAGTAAATTTCTTTTGATTAAATATTTTTGGTTTGTGAGTGTTTGTCCAAGATCCATCTTTAAAATTTTTAGAAAAAAGAGTTTCAATTTTTTTATAAAATGTTTTGCTATTAAAAAGTTTGAAGAGTTTTGCAGAATTATTTGAAGATTTAATATAGTTATTAAAATTTTTTGAGCCTTTATTAATTCTACTTCGACCACCCATAATCATGTCGTCAAAAGCTTTAGATTTACTAATTTCATCAATTAATAAATTGCAAGTATTTTTCTCAACAACTTTGTCTCCAACTAGTACAGGAAAATTACTTTTAATTTTTTTTAATCGATTTATTTTAAGCATTAACTATACATACCTTCTTTAACCTTAATCATTTTATACATCAGGTCATTTAAAGGCGTTTTTACTCCATGTTTTTTTCCAATTTTAGAAACAGCACCACTTATAAAATCAATTTCTGTTTTTCTTTTGTACTGAACATCAAAAGCCATTGAAGATTTGTTAGTTTGCATAGAATCTACAATTTTATTGAACATAAATAGACACTCATCTTCAGAAACATTAACTCCATCAGCAAGTGCTACTTCTCTTGTCTCTAAAATGATTTCTTTACCAAGCCCTCTTGAAACATCATTAGCCTTATTATTTACGTAAAGATCGGTGTGATGTAGATCAAATATAGCTGAAAGAGGACCAATTGCTGTTAGAGCAAAAAGCTTCATCCATTTTCTTTTTTTAACATCTTCAGCTGCAATCATTTCTAAATTATATGCAGTAAAAGTATCAGCTATTTCTGTAATTCTTTCTGTTATACCTCCTTCATATTCACCAATCCATGAAGGCAATGCGCCATGGTTCATTATATGACCTGGTCCCAAAATATTAGAAGCTTGTGTTGTTGTTCCACCGATTACTTTTTCATTTCCAACAATACTTTGAATTATTGCTTCATGACCAATTCCATTTTGAAAAGACATGAAAACTGTTTTTTCACCAATAATATTTTTAATGCTATTTAAAGCTGGTTCTAATGCAGTTGCTTTACACATAACAATCACTGCATCCATTTTATCTAACGATGATGGATCTGAAGTAGCATTAACTTTAATTATACGATCACCACCGTGACCATCGATTTTCAAACCATCTTTATTAATTGCATCGACATGTTCTTTCCAAACGTCAATTAAAGTTACATTTAAACCTTTTTCAGCTAGCAATCCTCCAAACAGGCAGCCCATAGCACCTGCGCCTAGTACGGCTACTTTTAAATCTTTATTTATCATCGTTACCTTTTTAAAATTATTTATGTATAGAAATTATATATATTATCTATAGACAATATGCAAAATAAATTATAGCTTATTAACATCATGCAATTAAAAATAGAAAAAGGAACTTTCACAAATCATTCACTTGAAGATATAGCGAATGCATTAAAAAAAGGACTTTCGGAAAATTTTAAAAATGTTGAAGTAGAAGTTGTAGACTGTCCTAATCTTCGTGAATGGGATTGTCCATCTGAAGGGATAAGTGGCAATCAAAAAATCATTGATGTTGGTGGTGAGCCATACATGCATGATCCTAATTTTATCGGTGCTGAATTTGATTACCAAGAAATTTCTAAAATGATTGGATCAGAAAAATCTTATGCTTTAGGTGCAGGATCTGGTGCAATGTCGTGTTTAGATGGTCACTGCGGAGAATTAGTAATTAATGAAAATTTAATTACTGACGAGTCTAGATCTATAATTGCAAGAGTAAGTCCTGATAAAAAATGTATTGTTGAAAAATATAGCGCACGAAAACACGGTGGACTTGGAAATATTTATTATACAGATGGTAAACAAGGAAAAGTAATTAAAATAAAAATCAAAGGAAGATCAGGTAATCAAGGTTCACTTCCGCAAGCAATGAGGTCTTCATTATCAAATAATTTAAATCTTAAAGAAAATGAACATGTTGCTATCGCAGGTGTGTTTAGAATTTTAGAAGGAAAAGTAAGATCGCATGTTCAACCAGATTATAAAGATATTAAACATGAATACTATGATCCAAAACAAATGAAGTGTGTAAAAGATTTTCTTCAATTTTATGAACCTGTTGGTCCAAAATTGCAGTGTTATACAGTACTTTGGACTGGAGATCCTACAGGAGGAGAATTGAATTTAAGAGAGTCTGGTGAACATACGCATTTTCATTCTTATGAACATGATAAAGATGCTGGTCATTATCATTTTGATGTAACACCAGATGAAATCGAATATGAGGGATATTTTAATACAGCTTCAGAAGTGCATAGAGTAAATAACATTTATAAAGAGCTACTAAGCAAAAATAGTATTGAATAGAAAACTTAATAAGTTTAAGTTTATTTAAATGAAAAGACAGTTTAAGTATCCAAAAAATTTTGAAGAACAGAAAAAAATTTCAAAATCAACTCAAAAAAGAATTACATTAGCTGAAGTTTCACTTGGAGATTTTGAGGGAAGGTTAGCAAATGATTTATTAAATTGGTTTTCTCTGACACCTCAACATTGGATTATGCTGCACATGGTGATGCTTGCTTATTATAAAAATAAATCTATTACAAAAAATGAACTATTAAGAGTTATAGAGAAATCTTATTTAACTTCTAATGTTTATATCGATACAGCAATCAAGAAAGGTTATTTTAGAATTATTAGAAACGAAAAGGACAAAAGATCAATTTTTATTTTACCATCAGTTGTTACCATTAAGACTTTTGAAGAATTTATTGATCGTAGAGACGTTCTTTATAAAGGTATTTAATGAAGAATGTATATACATGGGCCGCAAAACCAGCCAAAAGATCAACTACGGTAGGTGATTTAAAAGCAGCCAAAGGTAAAAGAAAATTTACTCAAGTTACTGCAAATACTGTTGATGAGGCTGCTGCAGCAGAAAAAGCTGGTTTTGATATGATTATTGCTAATGCTAAAAATGTTATTCCAGTTAGGGAAGGGTCTAAAAATCTTTTTTTAACTGCAGCTTTAGTTCTGAACGAATTTGTTACAGCAGATGACATTATGCGTGGAGCGTTTAAAGCTTTAGAAAATGGCGCTGATGCAGTGATGACACCAAGAAGTATGGACATAGTAGAAATGCTAGCAAAAGAAGATGTGCCTGTTATGGGTCACTTAGGATTAGTTCCAAGAAAATCAACTTGGATAGGAGGACTTCGAGCAGTTGGTAAAACTGCAAATGAGGCTTATGAGTTATTCCAAAAATTTAAAAGATTAGAAGATGCAGGAGCTTTTTCTGCTGAGTGTGAAGTGATACCTGAAAATGTAATGGGAGAAATTTCTAAGCGAACAGATATTGTTACTGTTTCTTTAGGATCTGGAAGAAATGCAGATGTGATGTATTTATTTATGGAAGATATTTGTGGTGATACTGAAAATCCTCCAAGACATTCTAAAGCTTATGGAAATTTATTAAAACTTAGAAATGAAATTAAGGTTGAAAGAGTTAAAGCTCTTAAAGCATTTAAAAAAGATTCTATGGCTGGAAAGTTTCCAAGCAAGAAACAATCCTCTAATTTAGATAAAAATCAGTTTGAAGAATTTTTAAATCAACTTGATTAATAAGTAGCGTCGTCGTCTTTTTTAGACAAAGAACCTTTCATCTTATCAACAGTTGCTTTAGCGCCAGCACTTAAAGCTCTTAAATCAGAAGCTATCGTTACAAAATCAAAACCTTTTTCAATCATCTTAGTTGCGTATTCTGTTGTACCATTGTGAATTCCTGCAAAAATATTATTTTTCTTTGCATGTTCTAGAATTCTCAAAATTTCAGAATAAGCTTTTGTAGTTTCAGCCCGATCAAAGCCAGGCTTTTCTCCAATTGCTAAACTTAAGTCTGCAGGCCCAATATAAATACCATCAACACCTGGTGTAGACATTATCTCATCTAAATGTTCTAAAGACTCTTTTGTTTCTATCATTGCTAATTTAAGAATTTCTTCATTAGCGTGATCTGCATAATCTGCACCACCATAAATTAATCCTCTAACAGGACCAAAGCTTCTGTAACCATCAGGTGGGTACATACATGCTTGAACAAAATTTTCAGCTTCTTTTCTATTACTGACCATTGGACAAACAATTCCATAACAACCAGCATCTAAAATTTTCATTATTTGGCCTGGCTCATTCCAATTAACTCTAGCAAGTGGAGTGACATCTGTTGTTGAGATTGTTTGAAGCATTGGAAGAGCATTACTGTAATCAACTAATCCATGTTGCATATCTATAGTTAATGAATCCCAACCTTGATGTGCCATTGCTTCTGCAGATGCAGTACTTGGAATTGCGCACCAACCATTAATGACGGGCTTACCGTCTTTCATCATTTGTTTAATTTTATTTTTTCTCATTATTATACCTTTAATGCCATGTGAGTGTATTTAACGTTTAGATAATCTTTGATCGCCATTGATCCACCTTCACGTCCATAACCAGTTTGTTTGATACCACCAAAAGGAGCTTCTGCTACAGCAACTGCACCAGTATTAACAGCAACGCAACCAGACTCTAACATTTCAGAACCTCTGTTCGCTTGGTCCATGTTATTTGTATACAAATAACTACATAAACCAAGGTCATTATTGTTTGCTCTTTCAATGACTTCATCAAATGTTTTAAACGTAAGAACGGGTACAAGAGGACCAAATGGTTCTTCTCTCATAATCGTAAAATCGTCTTTTACATTATCAAAAACAGTTGGTTCATAAAAATAACCTTTGTTAAAACCTGAAGGTCTTTTTCCTCCCATTAAAACATTGGCTCCTTCATTTTTTGTTGTCTCAACTAGTTTTTCAATTTCCTCTAATCTTTTTGCAGTTGTCAAAGGACCTAAGATAGTTCCTTCATCCATACCATTTCCAATTTTTAATTTCTTTGCTCTATCCATAAAAGCTCCAAGAAATTCATCTTTTTTATTTTCTTGTATATAAAATCTGTTTGGAGAAATACAAACTTGTCCATTGTTTCTGAATTTTGCAGTAATTGCAATATCTGCAACTTTATTCATATCAACATCATCACATACAATAAAAGGTGAATGACCACTAAGTTCCATCGTTACTCTTTGAACTTTGTCTGCAGCTTTCTTTAATATTAATTTACCAACTCTTGTTGAGCCTGTGATTGATACTTTTTTAATAATATCAGACTCTAATAGTTCATTTGAAATTTCTGCAGGATCGCCAGATAATAAATTAACCACTCCATCAGGAACACCTGCTTCTTTACAGATATTAACTAATTCCATAACTGCACCAGGTGTAATTACATCTGGTTTACAAATTACAGAGCAACCTGCTGCTAATGCTGTTGAAATTTTTCTTGCAGCTAAAATGATTGGAAAGTTCCATGGTATTAAAGCAGCCACAACACCTACTGGCTGATAATAAACATGAACTCTTGTGTCAGGAAATCTACTTTGAACTGTTTGACCGTAAATTCTTTTTGTTTCTTCAGCATTCCACTCAAATATATCCGCTCCTCCACCAACTTCTCCAACTCCTTCAGCAAGAGGTTTACCAACTTCAAGTGTTAACCATTTAGCAAGAACATCTTTTTTTTCTCTCATTAGATCTGCAATTTTTCTAATTACATATGATCTTTGCCATGGAGTAGTGTTACTCCAAACTTTAAGACCTTTCTCAGCTGACTTTAATGCTTTTTGTACATCTGCTGAAGATGCTTTTGATGCTTTTCCAATTACTTCCTCAGTTGCAGGGTTGATTACATCATATGTCTCTTTTTTTTCTGCTTCTTGCCATTTTCCATCAATGAATTGTCCAAATTTGCTATACATAATTTTTATTTTTTTTAAGGTTTACTAAGTTGGGTTTTTTAATTTATAAATATAAATATATATAAACATTATACATAAAAAAAATAAACCCAATTATGAAAAAAATCACTCTTACTTGTGCACATGCAATCGTTAAATATTTAATTGCCCAAAAAATATTAATTAATGGCAAAAAAGAACCACTCTTTCCTGGTGTCTTTGGAATTTTTGGACATGGAAACGTAGCGTGTTTAGGTCAGGCACTTGAAGAAAATCAAAAAGAATTACCAACTTATAGAGGCCATCATGAGCAGAATATGGCTTTAACTGGAATAGGTTATGCTAGAGCTAAGAGAAGACAACAAATTTTTGTTGCTACTTCATCTGTTGGCCCAGGAGCAACAAATATGGTTACTGCAGCAGCAGTAGCGATGAGTAATAGATTACCAATTTTATTTTTACCTGGTGACACTTATGCAAATAGAATGCCAGATCCAGTATTGCAACAAGTTGAACATTTTAACAATCCAAGTGTAACTGCAAACGATGCTTTCAAACCAGTTACAAGATATTTTGATCGTATAACTAGACCTGAGCAAATAATTCAATCATTTCCTATTGCAGTTCAAACAATGTTAGATCCTGCTGATTGTGGCCCTGCTTGTATTGCTTTAAGCCAAGATATCCAAGGCCAAACTTTTGATTATCCAGAAGAATTTTTTCAAGAGAAAGTTCATACAATTAGAAGACCAAGACCAGATGAATTTCAAATTAAAGAGGCAGCTGAAAAAATTAAATCTTCAAAAAATCCAATCATAATATCTGGAGGTGGAGTTTTTTATTCAGATGCAATGGAAGAGTTAAGTCAGTTTGCAATTAAACACAATATTCCAGTTACACAAACTGTAATGGGTTATTCAACAATGAAGAGAGATCATTCTCATTTTGCAGGTCAAATCGGAGGACTTGGTGGAAAAAATACAAACTCATTAGCAAAACAAACCGATCTTGCTATTGCAATAGGTACAAAGCTTGCTGATTTTACAACAGGATCATGGGCAAACTTTGAAAACGAAAATTTCAAATTAGTTTCAATCAATGTATCAAGATATGATGCTAACAAACATTTAGCTCAAGCTGTTGTTGGAGATGCGAAAGTTTCATTAACTGAACTTTCTCAAGCCTTAGGTGATTGGAAAGCAGGGGAGGATTGGAATAAGAAATCTCAAACAGAACTTAAGTCATGGAATGAACATATAGATAAAGAGAGTGCTCCAACTAATCAGGAAGTTCCAAGTTATGTCCAAGTAATTGGAGCTATTTATAGAAATTCTGATCCAACTGATATTGCGGTTACAGCTGCAGGAGGTTTGGTAGGTGAAGTAATTCAAGTATGGAGACCGAGAGAACTTAATACCCATGAAACAGAGTGGGGTTTTAGTTGTATGAGTTATGAAATATCTGGAGCATTAGGAATTAAGATGGCTAATCCAGACAAAGAAGTCATCTCATTTGTAGGTGATGGATCTTATTTATTAAATAATACAGATATTTATTCTTCAGTAATTACAAAAAATAAATTGATCATCGTTGTTTGTGATAACGGTGGCTTTGCAGTTATAAACCGACTTCAATTATTCAAAGGTGGAAAAGAGTATAACAATTTATTAAAGAGTTCTAATACTCCAGGTTTAGTAGATGTAGATTTTGCAAAACATGCAGAAAGTATGGGAGCTAAATCTGAACACGTTACTTCAATTTCAGATCTTGAAGCTGCATTTAAAAGAGCTAAAGCATCTGATGTAACTTATGTCATTTCAATTAAAACTCATGCTTATAAATGGGTAGAAGGATCATCTTTTTGGGATAGTCCAACTTTAGAAATTCCAACTACTAAAGAAAATGAAGAAGCTTTAAAACTTTATAAAGAAGGAAGAAGCAAGCAAAGACAAGGTATTTAATCCTTTATGAACAAAGTATTTAAAGTCGGCCTTATCGGATGTGGTCATATTTCAGAGACTTATTTTAGAGCTCAAGAGTATTTTAACAATATCAGGATTGTTAAATGTGCTGATATAAACATGGAAACAGCAAAGAAGTGCGCAATTCATTACAACATTGAAGCTGTAACTGTTGAAGAACTTCTTAAAGATAAAGAGATTGAAATAATATTAAACCTTACAATTCCTGGCGCACATTTTGAAGTTTCAAAAATGGCTTTGGAAAATGGCAAGCATTCTTATGCTGAAAAACCTTTGGCTGTTAACTTTGAAGATGGAAAAAAATTAGTTGAACTTGCTAAAGAGAAAAATCTTTATATTGGAAATGCACCAGATACTTTTTTGGGTGGGGGCATTCAGAAAACTCGTGAACTCATTGATAACGGTGTAATCGGTGACATTAAATTAGGTAATGCTATTTTTGCTTTCCCTGGAGTGCAATCTTATCATCCAAACCCAGAACCTTGGTTTGCTGAAAATGAAGGGGGTCCCGTAATAGATATGGGTCCATATTATCTTACGGCATTAGTAAATTTAATTGGTCCAGCAAAACAAGTACAAGGAAGATGTACAAAAGTTTTTGAAGAAAGAGAAATTGGGATAGGCCCAAAAAAAGGTCAAAAATTTAAAGTAGAAACTCCAACAACTTATCTTGCAACTATACAATTTGAAAATGATTGCATTATACAAATTACTTTATCTTTTGATGTGGTTGCTCATCAAAGAAACCACATAGAGCTATATGGTAACAAAGGATCAATTATTGTTCCTGATCCAAATATGTTTGGTGGATCAGCTTTTGTTTCAGTGACTGCTGGCGGTAATTGGGGTGAGCACAAAACAGATATGATGCCTTTAGGAAAAATTAACATTAAAAGTCAAAGCTCAAGAGCAAATGAATCTCCAACAAATGCAAATTATAGAGGAGCTGGTCTATCTGAGATGGCTTATGCAATTGAGAACAATTTAGAACATAGATGTAATGGTGAGCTTTCTTTGCATGTTTTAGATATCATAGACTCAACTATGAGAGCGTCTCAAACAGGTATTCCACAAGAAATAAAGACTACTTGCAAAAAACCTAAACCATTTACGTTAGAGGAAATAAAAAAAATTATGAATTAATTTTTTAACTTATGAAAAAATTAATTGTAATTTCAGATCCTTTCCCAAGAACTTTAGATCTAATTTTCACAAAAAAAAAACTAAAAGAACTTAAAACTAAATACTCACTTATTTTAGCACCAAGTAAAAACAAAAAAAAATTTTATGAAAGCAATATTCACAAAGCTTCATTTATAATGGGTCAACCCGATCTAGATAAAAAACTTTTATCCAAAGCAATTAAATTAAAAGCAATTGTAAATGTTGAAAGTAATTTTATGAACAATGTTGATTACAAATATTGTCATAAAAGAGGTATTCATGTGATTGCTACTTCTCCTGTTTTTTCTAAACCTGTAGCTGAGATAGCATTAGGAATGACATTATCCTTACTAAGAAATATTCATGAAGCGCATTTCGATTTTCTAAAAGGTAAAGAGAAATATGGCCTAGAAAGTAATCTTAAAGCATCAATGTTGTCAGGGAAAAAAATTGGTTTATTAGGGTTTGGTGATTTAGCAAAATCTCTTTATCCACTGCTTTTACCATTTACAAAAGATATCTCTGTTTATGATCCATGGCTTCCAAAAAATGTAATCAAAAAATATGGATTTCAGCCGATTAATTTAACAGATATGTTTTCAAAATGTGAAGTAATTTATGTTTTGGCAGCTGTGACAACTGAAAATAAAAATTTAATTGATAAAAAATTGTTAAACAGAATGAAGCCAAATACTCTATTTATTTTAATGAGTAGAGCAGCAGTTGTTAATTTTAAAGATTTAGTTACTAGATTAAAAAAAGGAGATATTTATGTGGCCACTGATGTATTTCCAGAAGAGCCTGTAAGAAAAAATGATCCTATAAGAAAAGTAAAAAATATTTTATTTTCAGCTCATAGAGCCGGTGCATTAAAGGAGGCTTTTTTTGACATGGGAAATATAGTTCTTAAAGATATGGATTTAATTTTAAAAAATCAAAAACCAAAATATTGTAAAAAAGCACAATTAAAAACAGTTGAATTGTTAAGCTCCAAACCTGTCAGTGTTAACTAAATTTAAAAATTATTTGTTTGACAATTTATTCAACTTTTAGTTGTGAGCGTTTTTTTTTGTTGCTAATCATTTCCAATTACATTTAACTCTTAATAAATAAAAGGGAGATATATATGAAAAAACTAACGTTAACTCTCGCTTCAATGATTTTAAGTGGTCTATTTTTTGTGACTACTTCAGCGAATGCTGCAATTGAAGCTTGTTTGATTACTAAGACGGATATCAATCCATTTTTCGTAAAAATGAAAGAAGGTGCTGAGGCTCGTGCTAATGAGTTAGGTGTAAAATTATCATTTTTTGCTGGAAAAATTGATGGTGACCATGAAACTCAAGTAAGAGCTGTTGAAACTTGTATAGCATCTGGTGCAAAAGGAATTTTAATTGCTGCATCTGATACTAAAGCAATAGTTCCAGTTTTAAAAAACGCACAAGATAACGGTCTATTAGTTATTGCGCTTGATACACCTTTAGAACCAATCACAGCTGCAGACTCTACTTTTGCTACTGATAACTTTGAAGCTGGTAGACTAGGTGGTGCTTGGGTTGCTGCAAAATTAGGAGCAAATGCTGCTAATGCAAAAATTGCAATGTTAGATCTTAATGAAAGTCAACCATCTGTTGGTGTTTTAAGAGACCAAGGTTTCCTAAACGGATTTGGTATTGATACCAAAGACGTTTCAAGATGGGGAGACGAAGATGATCCAAGAATCATTTGTAATGAAGTTACAAATGGTAACGAAGAAGGTGGAAGAACAGCAATGGAAAAATGTCTTCAGAAAGATAGAGACATTAATGTAGTATATACAATTAACGAACCAGCAGCTGTTGGTGCTTATGAAGCTTTAAAAGCAGCGGGCAAAGCAGATGGAAGTGTATTAATTGCTTCTGTTGATGGTGGATGTCCAGGTGTAGCTGATGTTAAAAAAGGTATAATTGGAGCTACATCACAACAATATCCTCTTTTAATGGCTTCTTTAGGTGTTGAGGCTATTAAAGCTTGGGCAGAAAATGGAACTAAACCTGAGAACTCTCCAGGATTAAAGTTTTTTAATACTGGTGTAAATTTAGTTACAGATGATGCTGCAAGTGGCGTTCCTTCAATAAGTGTTAAAGAAGGAATGGACAGATGTTGGGGATAATCCAATAACTTTTCATTTTATCAGGGCAGAATATTTCTGCCCTGATAAACTTGACTTTAAATTCTGTAATTATTAATTTTATTTTTTATTCATGAGCAAAATATCTGATGACATATCAAAAGATTTAAAAGATCAGCCAAAGTTTACATCAGATATAGGTGACAAGGCTCAAGACCACCATACATTTGATATTGGTGAGCAAACGTTTTTAAAAAAACTTCAACATTTTCTACATGGTAATCCAACTATTGTTCCAGTAATTATTTTAATTTTAAGCGTAATTGCCTTTGGATTTATAGCTGGAGGAAAATTCTTTTCTGCATTTAATTTATCTTTGATTGTTCAACAGGTAACAATTGTTGGAATTTTAGCTGCCGCACAAACACTGATCATTTTAACTGCTGGAATTGATTTAAGTGTTGCTGCAATGATGGTTCTTGCATCAGTCGTTATGGGAAAACTTTCAATTGATTTTGGGATGCCTACTTTACCTGCAATTGCAATAGGTATGATTTCAGGAGTTGTGACTGGTGCTATAAATGGTTTATTAGTAACAAGATTAAAATTACCTCCATTTATTGTTACTCTTGGAACTTGGAATATATTTTTTGCATTAGTTATTTTTTTTACTGGTTCTCAATCTATAAGAAGTTCAGTAATTGAAGAGAATGCACCTTTATTACATTTTTGGGGTGAAAGAATAAATCTTGGAGGTTTCGTATTTACTTACGGTGCTTTCTTGATGATCGCTATATTTGTTTTCTTATGGTTTATGCTCAATAAGACTGCATGGGGAAGACATGTCTATGCAATTGGAGATGATAAAGATGCTGCAGAGCTGTCTGGTATTAGAACAGATAGAATGCTTGTATCAATTTATGCTGTTGCAGGATTAGTTATTGCTATAGGAGCATGGGTTTCAATAGGAAGAGTCGGATCAGTTTCACCAACAAGTTTTTATGAAGGAAATCTAGACTCTATTACAGCAGTTGTAATAGGTGGTACTTCACTGTTTGGTGGAAGAGGAACTATTATTGGATCTTTATTTGGAGCATTAATTGTAGGTGTATTTAGTTCTGGTTTGTCAATTGCTGGATTAGATGTTTTATGGCAAAGGTTCGCGCTTGGTTGCTTGATCATTATTGCTGTTGGTATAGATCAATGGATTAGGAAGGTATCAAATTAATGAAACCTGTTCTTGTTGCAAAAAATTTATCAAAAAAATATGGAAGAGTTGTTGCTTTGGATAGTGCTGATCTGGAGCTTTATCCTGGAGAGGTGTTAGGAGTTATTGGAGACAATGGCGCTGGTAAATCAACTTTAATTAAAGTTTTATGTGGAGCAGTAATACCTGATAGTGGCGAAATACTTTTAGATGGAGAGAATGTAACTTTTACTTCTCCTATTGAGGCAAGAAAACTAGGTATAGAAACCGTTTATCAAAACTTAGCTCTATCTCCAGCTTTATCAATTACTGATAATATGTTTCTGGGGAGAGAAATTAGAAAAAAAGGTTTTCTAGGAAAATTTTTAAGATTTTTGGATAAAAAAGCTATGGCTGATGAAGCTAGAAAACGTCTTTCTGATCTAGGATTGTTAACAATTCAGAATATTGATCAATTAGTAGAAACTTTATCAGGAGGTCAAAGACAAGGTGTAGCTGTAGCTAGAGCAACATCATTTGGAACTAAAGTAGTAATTATGGATGAGCCAACAGCTGCCTTAGGTGTTAAAGAAAGCAGAAGGGTTCTTGAGTTAATAGGTGAGGTAAGAGCACGTAAAATTCCTATTATATTAATTTCTCACAATATGCCTCATGTCTTTGAGGTAGCTGACAGAATTCATATTCATCGACTAGGAACTAGATTATGTGTTATTGATCCAAAAAAATATGAAATGTCAGATGCTGTTGCATTCATGACTGGAGCTAAAGAACCGCCGAAAGTTTAATTAATTAAAGTGTAGTCTGCTTCAATACTATTTTTCAAAACATTTAATCCGTTCGGGAGATCGTTTTCATATACTTTTTTATGAATTTCTTCTTTAGGTAAATTAAAATTTTCCCAACGCTTTATAAGCCTTTCTTCTCTAATTTTTTCTTCACAATCAATTATGATTTTAGATTGAAAATAATTATGTAATTTTTTCCAAGGTTCAGAATTTAGAAGAAGATAATTTCCTTCAACTATTATAACTCTTGTTTTTTTTGAAATTATAACCGCTGATGATTTAGATAATTCTAAAGAACGATCGAAAATTGGGACAATAACTTCATCTTCATCATTTAATCTATTTAAAAAATTTTTTAAACCCATAACATCAAAGGTTTCAGAAGATCCTTTTTTGGATAGTAAACCTTTATTTTCTAAAATATCATTATCATAATGAAACGCATCCATCTGAAGAATATTTGATGGATATCCTTTTAGATTTAAATCTTTTGTTATCTTTTCAGAAACAGTAGTTTTCCCCGAAGCAGGAGGTCCTGCTAAAGCTATAAAATATCTATTTTTTATATTATCTAATTTTTTTATTAAATCGCTGATAAGTTCTTCATAGCTTAATCTTTTCATAATTATAATTTTAAGTTTTAGTATAAAATTTTTTCCATTTATCAAACCTGTCTGAAAGCAAAGAGGCAAGTTCAGAATCTTTTTTTATAATTTTTTTCACTTTAGGAGATTTTAGTTCTTTTTGGTGATCAAGATTATTGTAACCTAAAAAAGCTATTTTTGCCGCTCCATAAGCAGCCATTGAGTCTGAAGTTTCTGTAATTGCAAGATTTTTATTTAAAATAGATGCTAAAATTTTAATCCAAGTTTCGTTATTTGAACCTCCTCCAATTACATAAAGATTTTCTAATTTAATTTTTGTTTTTGAAAGGGCTTGATAGTTGTCATTTAATGCAAATGAAATTCCTTCTATTAAACTGTAAATCATTGAAGATCTCGTTGTACTTATATCAACGTTGTTAAAACTTGCACGAACATGAGGGTCGTTTATAGGCGTCCTTTCACCAGTTAAATAAGGTAAATAGTACGGAGCATTTTTGATTAAATTTTTGAATTTAATTGCTTTTTTTAGATTTAGTGAAATTTCTTCCAGAGATGAATTAAAATTTTCAATAAACCAATTAATATTAGATGTGCAAGACAACATAACAGACATTAAATGCCATGTGTTAGGTAAACAATGGCAAAATGAATGAATCGCATCATTATAGTTTTTTAAAAATTTCTTTGTTGAAGCAAAGATTACGCCTGATGTGCCTAAAGATATTGATGCATCGCCTTCTTCATAGAGACCTAGACCAACAGCTGCTGCCGCATTATCTCCTCCACCTCCGTAGACTTTACATTTTAAATCAAAACCATATTTTTCCGCGATTTCTTTTTTAACAATTCCAGTTTGATCTGTCCCTTCACAAGTTTTAGGCATTTGAGAAAGGTTCATAAAAGTAGTTTGTAATAATTTCTCTGACCAAGATCTACTTTTTACATCAAGCCAATATGTTCCAGATGCATCAGATAAGTCACTATAAAATTCTCCAGTAATGTAAAATCTCAAATAATCTTTAGGTAGCAAACATTTGTGAATTGATTTAAAGTTTTTTAATTCATTATTTTTAAGCCATAAAATTTTAGGAGATGTAAATCCAGGCATTGCAATATTTCCTGAAATATTTAAAACTTTTTTGTCATTCATTATATCATTACACTCATTGTGACTTCGAGTATCATTCCATAAAATACATTTTCTTATAACATCGTAATTTTTATCAAGACATGTAGCGCCATGCATATGCCCAGAAAATGAGATTGACTTGATATTTTTTAAATTAATTTCTTTTTTTAATTTTTTGATGCAGTAATTGAGGGCAATGATCCATGATTTAGGATCTTGTTCTGACCACCCACTTTTTAGGTTAGATAATGGAATATTTTTGCTAGAGGTTTTGCAAATTATTTCTTGATTGTCTCCAATAACAACACATTTCATTAATGTTGTTCCAAGATCGATACCTAAATACATTCTATGATTATATATTTTAATTATTGTAATTGAATTAATTTATTGAATTATTGAAATTAATTTAGTTGTATAAGGATATGTTAATTAAAATTGATCCAATACTAAGCCCTGATGTTTTACACTGCTTACGCAGTATGGGACATGGTGATAAGCTAATACTTTGTGACTCAAATTTTCCAGCATATTCTTTGAATAAAAGAGTTTATCGAATTGATGGTGTAAACGCTTCAAGAGCGGCAGAAGCTATTCTTTCAGTTTTTCCCTTAGATAGTTTTATAGAATATCCAATATTGAGAATGGAAATTGATGGAAAACCAAATGAATTAAATGATGTCCACAAAGAACTTATAGATACAACAAAAAAAGTATCTGGAGATCATTGGAAAATAGGATCTATAGAAAGAAATAATTTTTATAAAGAAACAAAAAATGCTTACGCAATTATAACTACTAATGAAACAAGACCATTTGGCTGTTTTATTTTTACAAAAGGTGTAGTTAAACCCAATGGCGATGTGTGGGTTCTTGATAAATAATGAATTCAATTTGTGTATTTGGAGTTTTTGTTGCTGATCTTTGCTTCTTTGGTGAGACAATTCCAGTTAAGGGTCAAACAGTTTTAGGAAAAAATCATATTGTTGGACCTGGAGGTAAAGGCTCTAATCAAGCAATTGCAGCCGCAAGATTAAAGGGTGATGTACATTTTATCACAAAAATTGGCCAGGATAGTCATGCCGATATGGCATTAAAATTATATAAAAAGGCTCAAATAAATATAAATTCAATTATCCAAGATAAAAATCTTTCCACGGGAGTTGCGGGCATCATGATTGATGAAAAAGGCCATAACGCAATTAATGTTGTTGCTGGGGCAGCAGCTCACTTAAATAATGAAGATATAGATCAAAATCTAAACACTATAAAAAATTCAAAAATTTTTCTTTCTCAATTAGAAACTCCAGAGCAAGTGACACTTTATGCTTTAAGTAAAGCTAAAGAAAATAATTGTGTTACAATTTTAAATCCAGCACCTGCAAGAAAAATAAAAGAGGAGTACTTTAAATTAATTGATTATTTTACTCCAAATGAAACAGAAGCAGAATTTTATTTAAATAAAAAAATAAAATCAGAAAATGATATTAAAGAAGCTGCAAATCAGTTTTTAAAAAAAGGAGTTAAAAATATTATAATTACATTAGGAGAGAAGGGTGTTTATTATTCTAATGGAAAAGAAGATTATTTTGTTAAGGCATTTAAATTAAAAAATAATGTTGTAGACACTACTGGAGCAGGCGACGCATTTAATGGTGCTTTTGTTGTTGGATTATCTAATGACCTAAAAAATAAAGATGCATTAGTATTTGCAAATAAAGTAGCAGGAATATCAACAACAAAATTAGGTGCAGCTGCATCAATGCCATTACTTCAAGAAGTAGAAAATTACTAAGTAAAATAAAAATGAAAGTAGAATATTTTGATTTAAAAGGAAAACGTGCTTTAGTTTCAGGCGGAGCATCTGGTATTGGTGCATCAATTGTTGAACATCTTTGTGAACAAGGTGTTGAGGTCTATTTTTTTGATATAGATAAAAAAGAAGCTCAAAAATTAATTTCAAAAATTAAGAGGAAAAAACATAAAATACCTACTTTTCATATCTGCAACATTAAAAATATAAAAAAATACAAAACTTTAATTCAGAGCATTATAAAAAAAAAAGGAGCAATTGATATTTTAGTTAATAATGCATCCAATGATCAAAGACATACACTTGAGGAAGTTACTGAAAAATACTGGGATGAAAGAATGGCAATAAATTTGAGGCATTATTTTTTTGCTACTCAAGCGGTAAAAAAAAGTATGATTAAAAATAAAGGTGGATCAATAATAAATTTAGGTTCTGTTAGTTGGATTAGAGGAGCCGTTATGTTTCCAGCATACAGTACTGCAAAAGCTGCAATTTATGGTTTAACAAAATCTTTAGCTAGAGATTTAGGACAACATAATATTAGAATAAACTCAATTGCACCTGGTTCAGTTGCAACTAAAAGACAGTCAAAATTATGGTTAAATCCAAAATTTAAAAAAGAAATTTTAGATAAACAGTGTCTTAAAAAACAAGTATTACCTGAGGATGTCTCAAGAATGGTTTTATACTTGGCATCAGATGTTTCATCGGGATGTACCAAACAAAATTTTACAGTAGATGCTGGTTTAATATAAGGCTTAGCTTAACTTCTTTTTATTTTCAGCCATTGATAATGCAATTTTAAATGAGTTTAAAATTGGAGCTAAGTTAGCTTCATTTTTACCAGCAATTGCAAACGCAGATCCATGTGCTGTAGTTGTTACAGGAACTGTCAAACCACCTTGAACTGTAACTCCTCTGTCAAAACCAAATGCTTTAAGTCCAGACTGAAGTGCATCATGATACATTCCAACCATACAATCGTGATTTTTATTTTTATATGCAACTACAAAAGATGTATCACATGGTAACGGACCATCTGTATTAAATCCAAGTTTTTTTGCTTCTTCTATTGCTGGAATAATTTCATCTTTTTCTTCAGTACCAAATTCTGCATGTGGGTTAAGTGCTTGAACTGCTATTCTAGGATTTTTTAAGCCATTCAATTCCATAACTTCATTAATTAATTTAATAGGCTTTAATATATTTTCTTTTGTTATGTGTTGAGCAACTTCTTTAAGTGGAATGTGAGAGGTTACTCTTGCAGTCCAAAAATTATCTATAACATTAAACTCACAACAAAAACTTTTTACATCTAATTTTTCTGCCATCAATTGCAATTCATCTGAGTGGGTATTTCCTCCAAGTTTTAAACTTGTTTTATTCATTGGAGCAAAATTAATTGCATCAATTTTTTTTTCTTTAGCAAGATTTAGCGCTAAATCTAAAGCCTCCAAAACACTCTCGCCTGATTCTTTTGAAGGTTCAGCTATTTTATATTTGTGGTTTTTTCCTTTTGAAATATCTAATAAAAATCTGTTCGATTTATTAAAATCAATTTGATCAAAATCTTCTACGATTTCAAGTTGGTGAGAATTGCCAGTTACGTTATTTCCACTCTCGAGAATTTGTTTTTCACCAATAACAACAATGTTTGCTTTGTTAGTTATTTCTTCACTTAATAGTTTTGAGATAAGTTCAGGTCCTATCCCTGCAGGATCACCAAGTAGTAGAGCGATGTTAGCTTTTGTTTGAGTCATTTTTTACTTTACGTTTTGTATCAGAATATGATTATATATTTATATATAAGTTATATATATAAAAACTAAATAAACTAAAGAGGGAAATAATGAAAAAAAGCTTTAAACTATTTTTAGCAGCTGCTTTTTTAGTAACTGAATTTTTTGTTGTAGCTCTTCCATTAATGATCACTTCAGCAAAAGCTGATGGACATCCAATACAAGCAATTACTCACGCTGGTTTTGGTGGTGGAACTGATGTTACTACTAGAATGATGTTATTAAGAGCAAGAAGAGTTCTTAAACAAGATATGCAGTTAGTTAACAAAAAAGGTGGTGGTGGAGCAGCATCTATGGATTACATGATGTCTTTACCTGCAGATGGTAACCACACTTTAACTTGGACTACTGGTCACGCAGTATCAATGGCTTTAGGAAAAACTAAAGTAAAATTAAGTGATATGCAGCCTTTAGCAAGAGGTACAGATGATCCTCAATTATTTGTTGTTAACTGTAACAATGAAATTAAAGATGCAAAAAAATTCATTAGCGCGCAAAAATCAAAATCACTAAAATATGGAACAACACATACAGGTGGTATTGATGACGTTAGTGCAATTGCATTTACTAAAAAAGGTGGATTAACAGATCCAACTATTGTTGCTTACAAAGGTGTAGCACCAATTAAAACTAACCTAATTAAAGGTGATATCGATGTAGGTGTTTTAAACTTAGGTGAAGCATTAACTGAAATCAACGAAGGTAAACTTTGTGTATCAGTTGTTTTAGCAAATAATAGAATGGCTAAAATTGGTGACTCTCCAACAGCTAAAGAATTAGGAATTCCTGTTTCTTTATCTACTGTTAGAGGTTTCGTAACTAAAAAAGGTGCTCCAGCAGAAAGAGTTAAACAACTAGAAGCTGGAATGATGAAAGCTATGAGCCACAACTATTACAAAAATTTCTTAACCGAAATTGGTCTTGATGACACTAGTGTAGTTGGTGCTGATGAGTGGGGTAAGCAAATGGAAGAAATGCTTGCTGAAATGACTGCTCAGCTAAAAGCTTTAGGTTACATTAACTAATCTAATTAAAAGTACATTTGCATATGAAAAATGTACAAAAACAAAAAAGGGCAAACAAAAGTTTGCCCTTTTTTTTTAGAGACGAATTTAAAGTCTCTTTTGTTATTATTTTTATTTCTGTAGCATTATTAATCACTACTTTTACTTTTGATATTGTTCCTCCTATTTTGAATAGAGGAATACAGCCTGCAACATTTCCAAAAGCACTATTGGTTTTAATAATAGCTATGACTTTATTAATTTATTATTTAGCAACAAAAAATCCCTGGAAGATTCAAAAAGAATTACCAAAGTCATTCTTTTTAACACTTTCAAGTTTTCTGATTTTTTTAATTATTTCAAAGACTTTAGATTTCTTTTTAGCAATTTCAGTTTTATCTATTTTTGTTTCTTATTGTTGGGGAGAGAAAAGAATATTTTATTTATTACTCGTTGGAATTATTTTTCCAGTGATTGTCTTTATTTTTTTTGAAACAATTTTAGGTCTAAGATTTCCACCTGGAATTATAACCAACATTTATTATAGCTAGATGGATAATTTATTATTAATGATGGCTCCTTTATTTAACTCTAAGCTATTATTAGTTTTATTTTTTGGAACTTTGTTTGGATTAATTTTAGGAGTGTTACCTGGTTTAGGTCCAACAACTGGTGGTGCATTAATTTTACCTTTTACAATGACACTTGATCCATTGTCAGCAATTGTATTGTTAACTTCTATTTATTGTGCAGGTACTTATGGTGGTGCGATAACTGCAGTTCTAATTAATACACCAGGAACACCAGCTGCTGCAGCAACTTGTTTAGATGGTTACCCTTTGGCACAAAAAGGAGAGGCAGGAAGAGCTCTAGGAATGGCTACTGTTTCAAGTACAGTTGGTGGTATTTTTAGTGTTGTAATACTTGTCTTTTTTGCGCCTATATTAGCTCAGCTTGCTTACGAGTTTGGTCAGCCAGAATATTTTGCATTAGCGATCTTTGGTTTAACGATGCTTGCATCTATTGGAGAAGGAAGCCCTATTAAGAATTTGATTGCAGGTGCATTTGGAATTTTAATTTCAACGGTTGGTAAAGATTTTATGACATCAATTGATCGTTTTACTTTTGGAATTAACGAGTTAACTGAAGGGATTGGTTTTATTCCAGTAGTTGTTGGTTTATTTGCAATGAGTGAGATGTTAACTCAATCAACTCTAATTAATCAGGTATTTAATAGAATAGCTTTGAAAGCAATCAAACTTCCAAGTAAAGATGATTATAAAAAAACTTGGAAAACAATTTTAAGATCTAGTGGTATTGGTTCATTTATTGGAGTGTTGCCTGCAGAAGGAGGAACGGTTGCCTCTTTAATTGGATACTCAGAAGCAAAAAGATTTTCAAAAAAACCTGAGGAATTTGGAAAAGGATCTATTGAAGGTATAGCTGGAGCTGAAGCTGCAAACAATGCTGCAACTGGTGGAGCAATGGTTCCAACACTTGCACTTGGAATTCCTGGTAGTGCAACAACAGCTGTTATTTTAACTGGATTAATTATACATGGGGTTAGACCTGGACCTGATTTATTTAGAGAACAACCTGATTTTTTATATGGAATATTTGGAGCAATGTTAATTGCTAATGTTTTATTCTTTATATTTGGTTTTTTTGGAGCAAAAATTTTTGCAAGAATAACGCTGGTGCCTAATAAAATTTTATGGCCGATGATTTTTGCAGTTTCAGTTTGTGGAACCTATTCATTAAATCAATCTATAATTGACGTTTGGATAATGTTATTTTTTGGTGTGCTTGGTTTTTTTATGAGAAGATATGGTTTCTCAGTTGTCCCTGTTATCATTGGTTTAATTTTAGGTGAGTTAGTTGAAGGTACCTTAAGACAATCTCTGGTTATATTTGATGGAAATTGGTTAATGTTTTTCACAAGACCAATAGCTTTAACATTCTTTATTTTATCTTTAATTGCTTTAGCTTTTCCTTTAATAAGAGCAAAAAAAATTAAAAAATAAACATGATTAAATTTGATTTAAACAACAGAGTAGCAATTGTAACAGGTGGAGCTCAAGGATTTGGATTAGCTATAACTGAAAGATTTATCGAGTCTGGTGCGAAAGTAGTAATTTGGGATATCGATGAAGGAGAGGCTAAAAAAGCTTTAGAGAAAGTAAATTCTGAAAATCTAACTTATCAAATAGTTGATGTAAGCAACTATGAAACAATTAATTCAAAATTATCTGAAGTTGAAAAATCACATGGTAAGATTGATATCTTTATTAATAATGCAGGTGTAGCAGGTATGAACACCACTGTTGCAGAATATCCAATAGAAGAGTGGAACAAGGTTATTAATCTTAACCTAAATGCAGTCTTTTATTGTTGCAAAGCAGTTGTTCCATTTATGACAAAGAATGATTATGGAAGGATTGTAAATATTGCATCTATTGCAGGTAAAGAAGGAAATCCAAATGCAAGTGCTTACAGTACTTCAAAAGCAGGAGTTATAGGATTAACTAAATCTTTAGGTAAAGAGCTTGCGCAAAAAAATATCGCAGTAAACTGTGTTACTCCAGCAGCAGCAAAAACTAGAATTTTTGATCAAATGACTGAAGAGCATATAAATTATATGCTTTCCAAAATACCAAGAAACAAATTTGCTAAGGTAGAGGAATTAGCATCTTTGGTTGCTTGGTTATCAAGCGAGGAAAACTCTTTCTCAACAGCAGCAGTATTTGACCTAAGTGGCGGTAGAGCAACTTACTAATCAATATGCAAGTAGGTATAGACGTTGGTGCAACAAAGATAGAGAGTGTTGTACTTGAAGAAGATGGTCAAGAAAAACATAGATCTAGAATATCATGTCCAAAGAATTATACCCAAATTATCACCGCAATAAAGGATATTCATAAAAAATTAGAAGAAGAGTTTAATCAAGAGCTTCCAATTGGAGTTTGTCATCCAGGAGTTCACTCTCCTCAAACAGGATTAGTTAAAAACGTTCCCAACATCAGTTGGTTAGAAAAAAAACCTTTTCAAAGTGATTTACGTAAAGCATTAGGTAAAGAAGTGTTTTGTGAGAATGATGCAAATTGTTTTGCATTGTCAGAGGCTATAGATGGAGCAGGGAAACATTATAAAATTGTTTATGGAATTATTTTAGGATCTGGAGTTGGAGGTGGTTTGGTAATTGATAAAAAAATTGTAAGTGGTCCCAATGGTGTTGCAGGAGAATGGGGTCATAATCAAATTCCTTATTTCGCTGCAAAGAAAGAAAATTTCGACTCGAGCAATCCAAGAGAAGCAGAGATTGAGAGTTTTTTATCTGGCTTAGGTTTGGCGAAAAGATTTAAAAAACTTTATGGAAAAAATTTAAAAACAAATGAAATTTTTGAATTAAACAGACAACATGATTTAGATGCTGAAAAGTTTATAGACGATTTTAAATTAAATTTAGCAATGTCACTTTCAAGTATAATAAATATTTTAGATCCTGATGCTTTTGTTTTTGGGGGTGGCGTTTCAAATGAAATTGATTTTTTACATGAAATAGATTCATTAGTAAGAAAATTTGTTACTGGAAGAGAATACGAAGGTGTTTTTTTAAAACCAAGATACGGTGATGCGAGTGGCGTTAGAGGTGCTGCAAGATTAGGAAGAAGCGCGACATATTAGTTTTAAATTTAAATTTAGAAAAATTCTAAAATTTAAAGACAAGCAAAGAAGCGAAAAAAATTTAAAAAAAAAATTTCAATTAAAAGTTGTATCTATATTTTTTGTTATGATCTTTACTCAAAGTGGGTATATTTGATTTTTAAATTAATTTAAAAAACATAAAAAAAAGGGAGAAATAATGAAAAAACTTATACTTTCGATTGCAGCTCTTGCATTATTTGCAACTTCTGCGTTCGCTGAAAGATATGTCATGATTACTCATGGTGAAGGAAAAGATCCTTTTTGGCCAGTAGTTCAAAAAGGTGGTGAGGATGCAGCTAGAGCAATCGGTGCTGACTTCGAATATATCTACAACCCTTCTGCTGATATGGCTGATATGGCAAGCTCAATTCAAGCTGCTGCAGCTACTCAACCAGATGGTATGGTAATTTCTTTACCGGATCCAGATGCATTAGGCCCAGCTATTAAAGCTGCTGTTGCTGCTGGTGTTCCAGTAATTACAATGAACTCTGGTTTAGAGTCATCTGCTAGCCTAGGTGCTTTAATGCACGTTGGTCAGCCAGAATTACTTGCTGGACAAAAAGCTGGTGAAAGAGCAAAAGCTGAAGGTGCTTCTAAAGCACTTTGTATGATTCAAGAAGCATACAACACAGCTCTTGTAGACAGATGTGAAGGTTACGGTTCAGCTGTTCCTATGCAAATGACTGATACTACATCTGACCCTGCAACTATTCAAACTAGAGCAACTGCTGCTTTACAAGCTAACAGTGATATCGATGCGATCCTTTCAGTAGGACCACACGTGTGTGAAGCTGTTGATAAAGCTTTAGCTGATCTAGGTATGACAGTACACCACTCTTGCTTCGACTTAAGTCCTGCAGTTATGGATTTAATCGGATCTGGAAGAGTTGCTTTCACTATCGATCAACAACAAAGATTACAAGGTTATATGCCAGTTATCGTATTACACTTGTACAATAACAGTGCTGGACTTTTACCAGGAGCTAACATCCCATCAGGACCTGGCTTCGTTGACAAGTCTAACGCTTCTTCAGTTGCTGCTTTAGCAGGTATTGATAGATAGTCTGTAATAATTTAAAGGGTCGATTATTCAATCGGCCCTTTTTTTTTAACAAAATTAATAAGTCTTTAATTAATAAATGAATACATCAACAACAAAAAAACCAAGACAAGAGTCAGACCGACAAGGTGAAAAAAAATGGTACTCTGCATTTATGTCTCGACCAGAAGTTGGACCTTTTGGAGTTATGGTTTTACTTTTTTGTATGTTGGGATACTTTTCTATTCCAGAAGGGCAATTTTCTCTTAACCCTTTTTCTGGTGAAGGATTTAACGCTTTAGGAATTAGAAATAATTTTAGGGTAATTGCACAATTAGGGATCGTTGCACTTGCTGCTGGAATGTTAATCATTGCAGGTGAATTTGATCTTTCTGTTGGTTCAATGATTGGTTTTGCTGGTGGTTGTATGGCAATGATACTTAAATGGGGTTTTGCTGTTGTTATTCCTTACATATCTTTTGAAGGTGGTTTTCATTTTGAAGGATTTACATTATTTAAAATTCAAGATGTATCTCCATTATTAGCAATATTAATTACATTATGTATGACATTATCTTTTGGATGGATACAAGGATGGATAATTGTTAAGAGTGGAATATCTTCTTTCATTGTTACATTAGGTGGACTTTTCTTCTTAAGAGGTTTAACTGAGGTATCATACAGAGCATTTAACAAAGCTCCTGATCAAACTGCTGGATCAACAACTGTTACAGATTTACCAGATATCAAAAACATTATAAATGTACCAGGTCATGGAGAAATGGAAAGAGACGCGGCTAAATCTTTGCCAAATGACCAATTATTAGAAATTCTTAGCACTGTGCCAGCTAGCACGGTTGCAAAATTAACTGAACGATTAACATATATTAACGAAAAAGTTGCAGCTTACAAAACTGCTATGAATGCTGAAAAGATGATTGCAACTTTAGAAAAATCATTAGCTGGGGCAAAAAAATCTGGTAATGACTCAATGGTTGAAATTTTGACAAAGAAAATTGAAGCTGGTGTTAATGTTCCTGAAGTTGCAGCAAAAGCGGTTACTGATATCGATATAGCAAAAGCTTACATTGACACCATAGTTACTGCAAGACCTGTGGCTAATTTCTTTGGTGGCGATATCATGGAACCAGTATTTAACTGGCTATATTATACTGTTGATTGGAACGTAAATAACTTTGGAAACATTTTTGCTAAAGGAATGTATTCTTGTTTAATGATCTGGGGACTAATTGCTTTTATTTGTTATTTAATTTTAAGTAAAACTCAAGCAGGTAACTGGATTTATTCAACTGGTGGAAATCTTAATGCTGCAAAAGCTAATGGTGTGCCAACGAATAAAGTTAAGATTTCATTATTTATGTTTACAGCATTCTGCGCAACTATGTTTGCAGCTTGTCAGGTATTTGAAGTTAACACAGCAGATACAGCTAAAGGTAATTTAAAAGAGTTAGAAGCAATTGCTGCAGCGGTTATTGGTGGTGTTGTTTTAACTGGAGGTTTTGGAACGATTGGTGGAATAATTCTAGGTACAATCATTTTCGGAATTGCAAAAGAAGCTTTCTTTTATATTCCTGGAATTGATGGATCGTTCTACAGAGTGTTCCTTGGAGCAGTTCTTGTTACTGCTGCCTTTACCAATGAGAATATACGAAAACGAATTATGGGAAATATCTAATGGATAAAAAACCATTAATTGAAATAAAAAATTTAGTAAAAAAATTTGGAGCATTCACTGCTTTAAATGGTGTTTCATTAGATGTTTATCCAGGTGAAGTTCACGCATTATTAGGTGATAATGGAGCTGGAAAATCAACTTTGATCAAAGTGTTATCTGGTGTTCATCCTATGACAAGTGGAGAAATAAAAGTAGATGGAGAAAATGTTAACTTTACTTCACCACGTCAAGCATCTGATGCAGGAATTGGTACAGTTTATCAAGATTTAGCACTTAATGCTTTAACATCAGTAACGAGAAATTTTTTTCTTGGACGTGAATTAATAAAAGGTCCTGCTGGATTTGGTTTAATGCAAATGGATGAAATGGATAGAATAACAATAGAGGAAATGTCTAAAATTGGAATTAATATTGCAAACCCTAATCAGCCAGTTGGAACAATGTCAGGTGGACAAAGACAAACATTGGCAATTGCAAGAGCAATTTACTTTGGTGCAAAGATATTGATATTAGATGAACCTACATCTGCGTTAGGTCAAAAGCAGCAAATGGAAGTTTTAAAGACAATTAAAAAAGTTCAAAATTTAGGAAACATCGCAATTATACTTATCACACACAATGAAATTCATGCGCGTCTTATAGCTGATCGATTTACTTTTTTAAGTTTAGGAGAAGTAATTGGTTCAGGATTGTCTTCCGAACTAGGTAATGAAGATGTGAAAAGATTGATGGCAGGTGGTGCTAAAATTGGCGATCTAGCTAAAGAATTAGAATTATAATGAAAGTAAAATATTACGATTTAGAAAACAAAAGAGTGTTTGTTACAGGCGGAGGATCTGGAATTGGGGCTTCAATTGTTGAACATTTTTGTGAACAAGGTTCAGAAGTTTACTTTATAGATATTAATGTATCAGAGTCTGAAAAGTTAATTGAAGATATAAAAAGCAAAAAATACTCAATACCAACTTTTATCGAATGTGACTTGTTAAATATAAAACAACTTCAAAAGACAATTGCTGACATTATTGATCAAAAAGGCCCAATTGATATTTTAATCAATAACGCCGCTAATGACACAAGACATAAAATTGATGATGTTACAGAAGAGTACTGGAATGAGAGAATGAATGTAAACCTAAGACATTATTTTTTCACAGTTCAATCAGTTAAAAAATCAATGATTGAAAATAAAGGCGGTGTAATTGTTAATATGGGATCTACTTCATGGATGGTTGGACAAGGTGGAATGGCTGCTTATACAGCGGCTAAATCTGGGGTAGTTGGTTTAACTAGATCATTTGCAAGAGATTTAGGAGAATTTAATATTAGAGTTAATTCAGTAGTACCAGGATGGGTATTAACACAAAGACAAATCGATCTTTGGTTAAATGAAGAATCTGAAAAAGATTTGATGAAAAACCAATGTTTAAAAGCGAGATTGTTACCGCATGAACTTGCTCAAGCAGTATTGTTTTTTTCATCAGAGCAATCAGGTGGATGCACAAATCAATCTTACATTGTTGATAAAGGCTGGTTGTAATAGGCTTTGTGAAAGTACAAAGTTCGACGATAGAAAATAAATATTTAAGAATTAAATCAATTAACATCGGTGCATGTCTGTATGAGGTTTTTGATAAGCAAAAGAAAATTAACTTAATCTTAAATCTAGGTTCTATAAAAAATTACAGCAGTAAAAATTTTTATGTAGGTGCTACTTGCGGTAGGTATGCAGGAAGAATATCAAATTCAAAATTTAAGATTAAAAATAAAACTTTCAAACTTGATGGTAATGAGGGAAGAAATACTCTCCATGGAGGAAAAATTGGATTTGATAGATTGGAATGGAAAATTAAACATCATTCAAAAACTAAAATTATTTATCAATTATTATCTAAAAATTTAGACCAAGGTTTTCCAGGGGACTTAAATTCAGAGTGTATTTTTGAAATTAAAAATAAAAGCTTATTTATTAAATACCAATATAAATCAAATCAATTTACTCACGCCAGTTTAACTAATCATAGTTATTGGAATTTAAATAAAAATAAAAAAGAGACAATTTTTAATCATGATTTAAAAATAAATTCAGAAAAATATCTTGAAGTAAACAATAAACTAATCCCAACTGGAAAATTTAAAAAAGTTAATAATACTATTAATGATTTCAATAAATTTAAAAATATTGGAGAAAAAATAGATATTATAAAAAACAAATACACAAAAAAATCATCCAACAAAATAAATGTATTAGGATTTGATTTAACATTTTGTGTTAAAAAAAATTCTAAAAATTATTTAGCTTCTTTAAAAAATAAAAAAACTAATATCCAATTAGACTTTTATTCAAATCTTCCTGGAGTACAGCTCTATACTAGCCAAGGTTTGAGATATAAAAATAAACTTGCTCCTTACCAGGGTGTTTGTTTAGAAACCCAACACTATCCAGATGCACCTAATAATAAAAATTTTCCAAGCACTTTAATTAAACCTAAAAAACTTTATAAGTACTTTACAAAAATAAATATTTCATAAAATGAATAGAAAAATAAACATATCAATTGTTGGGACTGGTTTAATGGGATTGCAGCACATAAAGGCAATCTCAAAATCTAAAAAAGCAAACCTTCATTCGATAGTAGACATTAGTAATAATGCTAAAAATTTATCAAAAAAATATAAAATCCCATTGTATTCAAATGTAGACGAACTTTTAAACTCACAGAATTTAGATGCCGTAATTGTAGCTACTCCAAATCAACTTCATGAAAAACATACAGTCAGTTTCTTAAAGAAAAAAATTCCAGTATTATTAGAAAAACCTATTTCAGATAATATTAATTCAGCTAAAAAAATTATTAGTAGCGCAAATAAAAATAAAACACCGTTATTAATCGGGTATCACAGAAGACACAACTCAATTGTATCAAAGGTAAAAGAATTAATCGATAAAGGTAAATTAGGAAACATCGTTTCAGCAAATGTTTTGTGTTGGCTTTATAAACACAAAGCTTATTACAAAGAAAAATGGAGAATTAGTAAAGGAGGAGGGCCTTTAGGAATTAATTTAGTCCATGATATCGATATGATTTGCTACCTACTTGGATCTATTAAATATGTTCAAGCATTTACAACCAATAAAACTAGAAAATTTGCAGTTGAAGATACAGCAACAATTAGCTTAATTTTTAATTCAGGTGCACTTTGTACTTTAAATTTATCAGATACAATTGTTGCTCCATGGAGTTATGAATTAACTGCAGGAGAAAATCCTGCTTATCCAATAACCAATCAATCTGCATATATGATCGGTGGTACCAAAGGATCATTGCAATTTCCTAATTTAAAATATTGGTTCTATAAAAAGGAGAGAAGTTGGTGGAATAAGATATTTGTTAATGAAGATAAAAACAAAAAAGACGACAGTACTTTAGTAAACCAAATTGATCATTTTGCTGATGTTGTTTCTAAAAAAGTTAAGCCAAAAGTTAATGGTAATGATGGTTTGATCTCTCTTAAGATTTTTGCTGCAATAACCAAAAGTGCAAAAACTGGTAAGAAGGTTAAGATTTAAAGATTAGATAATATTGAATTAGAACATTTTAAGGTATCAGCATCTCCACCTAAGTCTTTAGTTCTGTTTTCTTTTTCGCTTAAAGATTTTTCAATAGCTTCAACAATTGAATTAGAGGCTTCTTTTTCTCCTAAATAATCTAACATCATTGCACCAGACCAAATTTGTCCTACAGGATTAGCAATACCTTTTCCTGCAATATCAGGCGCTGAACCATGAACTGGTTCAAATAAAGATGGAAATTTATTTTCAGGATTAATGTTTCCTGATGGAGCAATTCCAATAGTTCCAGTGCAAGCAGGTCCTAAGTCTGAAAGAATGTCTCCAAATAAATTAGATGCGACAACAACATCGAACCATTCAGGATTTAGCACAAATCTAGCAACCAAAATATCAATATGATATTGATCTGTTTCAATATCAGGATAATTTTCTTTCATTGCATTAAAACGTTCATCCCAAAACGGCATAGTAATTGAAATACCATTTGATTTTGTTGCATTGGTTAATTTTTTTCTTTTTCTTTGTTTTGCTAATTCAAAAGCAAATTTTTGAACCCTATCTACTCCATGCGCAGACATGATAGTTTCCTGAATAGCTATTTCTCTATCAGTATTTTTAAACATCCTTCCACCAACAGAAGAGTATTCGCCTTCAGTATTTTCTCTAACAATTAACATATCAATGTCACCTGGTTTTTTATTTGCTAAAGGAGGATTTATTCCAGGAAATAATTTTACTGGTCTAAGATTAATATATTGATCAAACTCTCTTCTGAACTGAAGTAAGGATCCCCATAAAGATATATGATCTGGAACTTGATCTGGCATTCCAACTGCGCCAAAGAATATTGCATCATGTTTTCCTAATTTTTCCTTCCAATCATCTGGAAGCATTTTTCCATGATTTTCATAATAATCACATGAAGCAAAATCATATTCTGTAAAATTTATTTTGAATTGATGTTTTTCAGCAGCGTCTTTTAATACTTTTAAGCCTTCAGGAACTACTTCTTTTCCTATTCCATCTCCTGCTATTGATGCAATGTTATATTCTTTCATAGGTTGATTTTTATACTTCAAAAACACTTTAATTTATAATGTTAAATTATTTTTAAAGTCATAAACCTTCATTGTTTTGACATATTTTATTTGTTAGTTTTGATTATGAAAAAAATACTTCTTTTAATATTCTTTAGCTTCTTTTTTGTTTCAAATTCAAATGCTGCATGTGATGATCCATTAACAGATGGTGTAGATTATTCTAAGTGCAGATTTTCAGATGCACAGGATCTACAAGGTAGTTATCTACCTAACTCAAATTTATCTTTTGCAAGTTTTGTGCAAGTAAATTTAGATAAAAGCATAATGATGAATTCAAATTTATCTTTTGGAACTTTTCCAGAGTCTACATTTGTTAGAGCTAATCTTTATGAAACAATTAGTATTGGTGGCAATTTTGAAAAAACAAATTTCACTAATGCAAACTTAACTAGAGTTGATTTCATGGGAGCAACTCTAATTGAAGCTAATTTTCAAAATGCTAATTTAATGGAAGCAAATTTTACATCTGCAAACATTACTAATGCAAATTTTGAAAATGCAAATCTGATTGGTGCTACTTGGACTAATGGTAAGACATGTGGTCCAGACTCAATCGGAACCTGTATTGAGCAATAAGATATGAACACTTCAGTTAATACTGATGATGTTATTTTTAATTTTTTCAAACAAATCTGTGATGAAAAAGATGATCAAAAATGTGTCGAGCTTGGAAAAGAATGGATAAAAGCAATGGAAACCAACCTTTCTTCAATGGAAGCAAATCTAAATGGAGCTGATTATCTAAAACATAAAGACGATATTCAAAGTAACCGCGATCACTTAAATAGTCTAAAAAATAAGAATTCTACAGAGTGGAGAGAGTACGCTACTCAGTGTATGATCGAAATAATGAATCACAAAGGTCAACAATAATGAGTAATCAAGAAAGAGTATTTTTAATTATTTGTGTGCTTCTTTAATTATTTTTACTCTTCATTATTTAATTGAAAAACTTTTCTTTTAATAAGAACTAGATCTCGCCCACTTATTAATATTTCCATCTTTTGCTTTTTTATTTATCTCTTTAATTTCAGATTTAGAAAAATTTAAATTATTTAAGCTTTCAATATTTTCTTTTATTTGTTTTACACTACTTGCGCCAATTAAAGCTGTAGTCACTGCTTTGTTGTTTAACACCCAAGCTAAAGCCATTTGCGATAATGTTTGACCTCTTTTTTTAGCAATTTGATTTAAATCTGAAATTATCTTTATGTTTCGTTTAGTTATGAAACTTTTATCTAGCGCAGATTTTGGATCACTTGCTCTTGATGCTTTTGGAATTCCTTTTAAATATTTATCAGATAGCATTCCTTGTGCTAACGGAGAAAAAGCAATAGTTCCAATTCCTAATTTAATTAAATTTTTATCCAAGTCTTTTTCAAACCATCTATTTATTAAAGAGTAAGATGGTTGATGGATAAATATTTTAATGTTTCTTTTTTTTAAAATATTGAACATCTCAAAAGTTTTCTTTGAAGAATATGAAGAGATCCCAATATAAAGTGCTTTACCAGATCTATAAATAAGTTCTAAAGCATCTGCTGTTTCTTCTAATGGTGTATTTGGGTCAAATCTATGTGAATAAAATATATCTACATAATCTAATCCCATTCTTTTTAAACTTTGATCACAGCTTGCAATGATATATTTTTTAGAACCCCATTCACCGTAAGGTCCTTCCCACATATCATAACCTGCTTTAGATGTGATAATTAATTCATCTCTATATCTTTTAAATTCTTTACTTAAAATTTTTCCAAAATTAGCCTCAGCACTTCCTGCTGGTGGACCATAATTATTTGCTAAATCAAAATGAGTAATCCCTGAATCAAAAGAATAAAACAACATCTTCTTTGCTTCAGATGTAAGTTGTTTACCACCAAAATTATGCCAAAGACCAAGGCTTATCAAAGGTAGATCAACACCACTCTTTCCACATCTTCTATATTTCATGTTGGAATATCTTTTTGGTGATGCTTTGTAGTTCATAACTCTTAATATAACTTAATATTTTAGTTTAAAAACTTAAAATTAAATATATATTTAAAACTAAGGGGTGTCTTAACAGACTGAGATTAAACCCAACGAACCTGTCCGGTAATTCAGAAAGGGATAAAATGGATAACACATACTTTTTAAGTCAATCATCATCATTAACATTAGTAATTATTATTAGTTTGGTATTTGCTGCATTAGGAATTTATCATTCTAAAAAATTCCAAGGAATAAGTAACTATTTAACAGCTAATAGAAATATAGAATTATTTTCATTAACAACAAGTCTTGTTGCATCTGCTTTAGGAGCATGGATTTTATTTGGTCCTGTTGCTGCTGCTACATGGGGTGGAATAGGGGCTGTTATTGGTTATGCTCTTGGTACAGCTTTTCCCATGATTTTCTTAATCTATTTTGGAGGAAAAATTAGATCTGAGTTTCCAAAAGGTTCTTCTCTAATTGAGTTTATGAGAAAAAAATTTGGAAAAAGTTTATTTAAACTGATTTTGTTAATGACAATTTTTTACATGTTTATTTTTCTTTGTGCAGAGGTGACAGCTGTTGCAGTTTTGATAAATTATTTATCAGGTACAGATCTTTGGATCACTGCATTAATAGTACTTTTGGCCACTTTAACGTACACTCTTTATGGCGGATTAAGAGCTTCTATTTTTACTGACAATATTCAAATGATAGTAATTGGCTTTCTTTTATTAATTCTAATTTTAATTATTAGCTCATCAACAGGAGATAATTTTTCATTTGCGTTGATTAAAGAAAAAAATCCACAACTATTAAGCTCATCTTATATTCCAAGTTATACAGCTGGATTAACTTTTTTTATTGCAGTTGCTGCTACAAATTTATTCCACCAAGGAAACTGGCAACGTGTTTATGCTGCTAAAGATTATAATACTTTAAAATCAGCACTGATAATTTCTTTTTTTGTAATTGTTCCAATAGTTTTCTTAATGGGTTTTATTGGAATGGTGTCATTTTCTATTGATCCATCAGCAAGAGCTGATTTAGGATTTTTCACTTTATTATTAAAAGAACAAACCGAAATGCTATCCTTAATTATTATTATTCTTGGATTAGCTTTAACAATTTCAACTGTTGATACATTGGTTAATGCGATATCAAGTTTGTTTGTTGTAGATGGTAAAGCAACTTTTAATTTAGATAAAAAAACAGATTATTTAAAAGTTTCTAAATACTTTATTGTATTTTTGTCATTGATTGCATTTGGTGTTGCATCAAAAGGATTTGATATTTTGTATTTATTTTTACTTGCAGATTTATTTTGTTGTGCATTTGTATTCACAGTCTTTTACAGTTTTTACAACAAGGTAAATGAAAAAACTGCTTATGTTTCAATTATAATTGGTTTAATTGGTGGATTTTTAATGTTTCCTTATCCAGATTTCTCTAAGAGTTTATTAGTTGGGGGATTGATGTCTAAAGATTTATTTTCACCTTTTGTTGCACAATCTTTATTATTTTTATCATTTGTTGTTGCAACTTTTTTACCAGCAGTAATTTTGAAATTGAAAAGTAATTAATTTAGATCACTGATTTTAAAGCATCATAAATAAGTTCTTTGGTTGTCTCACCAATGCTTCTGTAAACTTCTTTATTATCTTTAAAAATTAAAAGTGTCGTTTGATATTGAACATTAAAAAGTTCAGCTATTTCTTTATTAGTTACATCAAATTTAAAATATTCAATATTATCAAAATCATTTTTTGCTTTATCAAGAACTTTCATTTGGCTGGCACAAGATGTGCAATATTTAACCCAAGAACTAACAACCACAACTTTTCCATCTGCCAAGGCTTTATCAAACAACTCTTTAGTATAAGTTGTTTCTTTAGCCATCACATTAGTAGTGAATGCTAAGATAAAACAGATAAATACAAAAATTTTTTTCATTAATCCTAGTTTGTAGACAAATTTTAAAATATTGTAATAGAATAAATTGTCTCTATATATGCCTAGTCCATGTCAGATCAAATAAGCATAAATAATCTATCAAAAGTCTACGATAATGGCTTTGAAGCATTAAAGAAAATAAACCTAAACATCAAAAAAGGTGAAATTTTTGCAATGCTTGGACCGAATGGTGCAGGTAAAACTACTCTTATAAGTATCATTTGTGGAATCGTTAGACCATCTTCAGGAAAAGTTACTGTAGATGATTTTGATATTATTGATGATTACAGAAAAACAAGATCTAGAATCGGATTAGTTCCACAAGAGTTAACCCTAGAACAATTTGAAACTGTATTCAACAATGTTTCATACTCGAGAGGTTTGTATGGAAAAAAACCAGATCCAAAACATATTGAAAAAATTTTAAAAGACTTAAGCTTATGGGATAAAAA
>CACCRN010000008.1 GCA_902548405.1 uncultured Pelagibacteraceae bacterium
AAAAAGAAAATAAATCTTACACCGATAAAAGTGAACTTATAAGTGAATATATTCCTCAAGAGGAAATCAAAAACTTAATACAAGAAGACTTACCATTTATTAAAGCAGAGAATAAATCAAACTCTAAAAATAAGTTTCAATTACCAAAAATAGAATTTTTAAAAGTTCCAACTAAGAAAGAAAGAGAAAACTCAAATAAAAATGAATTAAATGACCCTAAATTTTTAGAAAAAATTCTAATGGACTTTGGAGTTAAGGGTGAAATTCAAAAAGTAAGTCATGGTCCAGTTGTAACACTCAATGAATTTGAGCCAGCTGCTGGAGTAAAAGTTTCTAAAATTATAAATTTATCAGATGATATCGCTAGAAATACTAGCTCTGAATCTGCTAGAATTTCAATTATACCAGGGAGTAATACTATAGGAATTGAATTACCAAATAATTCAAGAGAAAACGTTTATCTCAGTGAAATTCTAAATAATACCGATTTTAAAAAGAAGGAAACAAAATTACCGATAGCTCTTGGTAAAAATATTTCTGGAAAACCTATTGTAGGAGATCTATCTTCTATGCCACATTTGTTGATTGCTGGTACTACAGGATCAGGAAAATCTGTTTGCATTAATACTATTATTTTATCTCTTCTTTACCGTCACACACCTGAAAGGTGTAAGTTTATATTAATTGATCCTAAAATGCTTGAGCTTTCAACATATGAAGGCATACCACACTTACTTTGCCCTGTAATAACTGAAGCTAAGAAAGCTGCATCAGTTCTTGGTTGGGTAGTAAAAGAAATGGAGAGTAGATACAGGTTGATGACAAAAGAAGGGGTTAGAAATATTGATGGTTACAATGCTAAGCACAAACTTCCAATGCCCTACATAGTGGTAGTGGTAGATGAAATGTCAGATTTAATGTTAGTTGCAGGTAAAGAGAGAGAGAACTATATTCAAAAATTATCTCAAATGGCTAGAGCTGCTGGGATTCATATTATTATGGCTACGCAAAGACCAAGTGTTGATGTAATAACAGGTACAATTAAAGCTAATTTTCCAACAAGAATATCTTTTCAAGTAACTTCAAAAATAGATAGTAGAACAATTCTTGGTGAACAAGGAGCAGAACAGTTATTAGGCAAGGGAGACATGCTTTATATGTCATCTGCTAACCGAATAGTAAGAATTCATGCTCCATTTGTTTCAGATAATGAAATAGAGAAAGTAAACAATTTTTTAAGATCACAAGCAGAGCCAGATTACATTGATGAAATCTTGAATTTTGCTGACGAAAAAGAATTGGGATCAAATACAGATCAAGGAGATAAAGATGAATTATATCAACAAGCAGTTGAGATAATTAGATCTGAAGGAAAAGCTTCTACCTCATTTTTACAGAGAAAACTTCAAATTGGTTACAACAGGGCTGCAAGAATAATTGACACGATGGAAGCTGATGGAATTGTTAGCAAAGCAAATCATGTGGGTAAAAGAGAAGTTCTTTGATGTTGAGATTTTTGCTATTGGTTTGTCTAATTAGTTTTTCTAGTGAAGTAAATGCAAATAATAAAAATCAAATAATTAATAAATTAAAAGATACTTTAAATTTAAATTTTGATTTTGAACAAAATATAAATGGAAAAATTGAGTTTGGAAACTGTACAATTCAATATCCAAAAAAAATGTTTTGTGATTATGATAATAGAAATAAAGTCATAGTTTCAAATGGAAAATCTTTAGTTATTATGTCTACTTCAAGCTATTATAGGTATCCATTGGATAAAACACCATTGAATTTTATTTTAGATAAAAATTTCTTACTAAAAAAAATATCAGAATTAAATGAAGAAATTATTAATAATTCTCTAGTCAAATTTACAATAAAAGAAAATAATCAATCAATAGAGATTTTTTTTGATATAAATAATCATAATTTAATTGGCTGGCAAACTAAGGATATTTATCAAAATATTGCTGTCACACTTCTTTATTCAGTTAAATCAAATCAAATTGTTGACGAAAAAATATTTAAAACTCCTATTCAAAATTAAATTTTAACAATTTCTGATTTAAATATTTTCATTCCTCTAGCTAGATAATTATTAAGTGCATTTTTATGATCCAAAGAACACGTATGAAGCCAAACTCTCTCTACATTTTGTTGAAATGATTTTTTAATGGCATCTGATAATAAAAATGATCCTAATTTTTTATTTTGATATTCTTCTAATATTCCAAAATATGCTATTTCCACTTCTTTCTTTTCGAAATGGATAATTAATTCAAAAAAACCAACTAAATCTTTTTTATTTTTTAATACAAATGTTTTAACATTTCTGTTGGATACGTATTTGATCCACTGCTCTTCTGTCCATATTAATCTATCAATCCATTTATGTTTTTTACCTATATTTTTGTAAAAAAATTTATTTAACTGAAAATCAGTAGGTTCAATCAAGTTAACTTGGTAATCTTCCGAAGGTGGTTCACCATTTTTTAAATCATGCAATGAGTTTATTTCTAGATAATTTCTTTTAACTTCTTCTGTCACTCGACCATTTTTCCAACACGTTCACCGCCAAATAAATGAAAATGCAAATGAGAGACCTCTTGACCACCATGTTCACTAATATTAGCCATTGCCCTATAACCTTGGCCTACTTCTGTTGATATACCTAGCTTTTTTGCAACTATATTAATACCTTTCAAAAGACCTACCATCTCTTCTGAAGATGCATTCATACTAAAATCATCAAGATCTATATATTTTCCCTTAGGGATTACTAAAGCATGAACTTTCTTTTGTGGGTTGATATCATGAAATGACAAAACATAATCATCTTCGTAAATTTTATTACAGGGTATCTCTCCACGTAAAATTTTAGCAAAAATATTATTGTCATCGTAGCTCATTTTTTTCTTTTTTCTAATTCTTCCATTACTTCTTCAATTTTTATATCATTAGCTTCTAAATACATTAATAAATGATAAAATACATCAGCTGCTTCATGAATTTTATTTGTATTTTCCTCTATAGCTTCAATTAATTCATCAATTTCTTCTAAGACCTTTGATTTACTAAGAGATTTGTCTGTAAGCAATTTGTTTGTATAAGAACCTTCAACTGGATTAGTTTTTCTTTCTCTTGCAAGTTTAATTAAATTTTCTAATGTATTAAGCATATTAAATTCTAACAGGTATTCCTTTTGAATCCAGATATTCCTTTGCTTCTCTTACAGAGTGTTTGCCATAATGAAATATTGATGCTGCTAAGACTGCGCTAGCATTTCCCAATTTAATTCCATCAACTAAATGATCCAGATTCCCTACTCCCCCTGAAGCAATTACAGGAATATTTACCTTGGATGAAATTTTAGACATAAGCTCAATATCATAACCTACTTGCGTGCCATCTCTATCCATAGATGTAACAAGCAACTCACCTGCTCCACTACTTTCCATTTTAAACGCAAATTCTATTGCATCAATTCCAGTATTATTTCTTCCACCATGTGTAAAAATTTCCCATTTATCTGCATTTTTTTTTGCATCAATAGCCACCACAATACATTGTGAACCAAATTTTTTTGAGCTTTCAACTACTACCTCAGAATTTTGAACTGCTGCCGTATTAATAGAAACTTTATCTGCTCCACAATTAAGTAATTTATTAATGTCATCAACACTTCTAACCCCTCCTCCAACTGTTAATGGAACAAAGCATTTTTTTGAAGTTTTCTCCACAACATCATAAATTGTATCTCTATTTTCATTTGATGCAGTTATGTCCAAGAAACAAATTTCATCTGCTCCTCCATCAGAATAAATTTTGGCCTGTTCAACTGGATCTCCTGCATCCTGCAGATCAACGAAGTTAATTCCTTTTACAACACGACCATTTTTAACATCTAAACAAGGTATTATTCTATTCTTAAGCATCTACTTCCTTAGCTAATTCATCCAATTTAATATCACCATCATAGATAGCTTTTCCAACTATAATGCCTTCAATTTTATTATTATTTAATTCTTTAGCTTTTTTAATGTCATCTATTGAAGAAACTCCACCAGATATAATTACAGGGCAATTAGCAATATTTGCAACTTTTGCTGTCTCTTCGAAATTGGGACTTTGCTTCATTCCATCTCTATTAATATCTGTATAAATCAATCTACTTACACCATAGTCGTTGACTTCTTTCAAATAATCTAAAGTCAATTGATTGGAATTTTCCTTCCAACCTGAGACTGACAAATAACCATCTTTAGCATCTAAACCTAAAGCAATTTTATTTGGAAATTTCTCACATGCTTCTTTTAAAAAGATTTTATCTTTTATAGCTGCACTTCCTAAAATAACTTTTTCAACACCGACATCAGTATATTTCTTAATACTTTCAAAATTTCTTACACCTCCACCAATCTCAATTTTGAGATCAAATTTAGTAACTATTTCTTGAATAATATCTAAATTAACTGTTTCACCAGTTAATGCCCCATCTAAATCAACTATATGTAAATTTTTAAAACCATGATCCTTGTATTTTCCAGCCTGTTCAATAGGAGACACTTCATATTCGGTTTTATTTTCAAAGTCTCCTTTAACTAACCTCACACATTTTTTATCTTTAATATCTATTGCTGGAAATATCTTCATTACAAATTTATAAAATTATCAATTATTTTGAGCCCAATTTTATCGCTTTTTTCAGGGTGAAACTGTGTTCCAAAAATATTTTCTTTTTCAACTGAACAAACGATATTTGATGAATAATCTGTAGTTGCAGAAATCACATTTTTATCTTCTGGAATAAACTCATAACTGTGTACAAAGTACATGTGAGATTTATTATCAATACCTTTAAATATTTTACTATCTTTCTTTATATCAATTTCATTCCATCCAATGTGAGGAAGTTTAAATTTTCCATTTTGATTATCTATTTTAGATACCTTGCCAGATATCCAACCAAAGCCTTTGGTTTCTATTTCTTCATATCCAATGTCTGCAAACATTTGTAGTCCAACACAAATGCCAAGAAGAGGTTTTTTATTATTAGTTGCAAATTCATTCAATGTATCGGCTAAACCATTAATATTATTCAATGCATCAATACAACTTTTAAACGAACCCTGCCCTGGCAAAACCACTTTGTCAGAAGATTTAATCTTGTTTAAATCTGAGGTTACTTTGATATTTACTTTATTTTTGGCAACTTCGTTAAACGAGTTTATTACCGAGCTTATATTGCCCGAATTATAATCAACAATAGTGACGTTCATTAAACTTATAATGAGCCTTTAGTTGATGGGATACTTTTTTTACTTCTAGGATCCATCTCTAATGCCTCTCTTAATGATCTTGCTAATGCTTTATAACAAGACTCGATAATATGATGACTGTTATCACCATAAATATTTTCAACATGCATTGTAATACCTGCGGCCTGTGAAAATGCCTGGAACCATTCCTTAAACAATTCTGTGTCCATCTCACCAAGTTTCTCAACTTTTAATTTTACTTTCCAAATTAAATAAGGTCTATTCGAAACATCTATAGCAACTCTGGTTAATGTTTCATCCATAGGAATAACTCTATGTGAATATCTTTTAATACCTACAAATTTCTTTGCAGCTTTTTTTAAAGCTTCGCCAATTGCAATCCCTGTATCTTCTGTAGTGTGGTGAAGATCAATATGAGTATCACCTTTTGCTTTAACTTTTAAATCTATTAATGAATGCTTTGATAATTGTTCAAGCATATGATCTAAAAAACCTATTCCAGTATCAATCTGGTATTTACCTTTACCATCAATGTTTAGTTCAACATTGATACTGGTCTCTTTTGTTTTTCGGGATACTTTTCCTTTTCTAGCCATATATTTTAAATGGTATACATACTTAATCCAACTATATCAATATTAGTGTAAAGACTTGAAGTATCAAAAATAGTTACCATTTATTAGATATGACAACAATTGTACTAGTTAGAAAAAATAATGAGGTTGTAGTTGCTGGTGACGGACAAGTTAGTATGGGAAATACAGTTGTTAAAAGCACAGCATCTAAAGTTAGAAAAATTGAAAAAAGAGATGTGGTTGCAGGATTTGCAGGATCAACTGCTGATGCATTAACTTTATTTGAAAGACTAGAAGGAAAATTAGAAAAACATGCTGGCAATTTATCTAGAGCTGCTGTTGAGTTAGCAAAAGATTGGCGAACCGATAAATACTTAAGAAGATTAGAAGCATTAATGGCTGTTGGTGACAAAAATAATAGTTATATAATTTCTGGAACTGGAGATGTTTTAGAACCTGAAGGTGATGTAATAGGAATAGGTTCTGGTGGAAATTATGCTTTAGCAGCAGGAAAAGTTTTAATGGAAGGTGATTTATCTGCAGAAGAAGTTGCCAAAAAAGCAATTAAGGTTGCAGCTGATATATGTGTTTTTACAAATGAAAATGTTAAAATTGAAAAAATATAATGGATAATTCAAACGTAACACCTTTGCACCCTAAAGAAAAAACTCAGAAAGAAGAAGCTTCTTTGGTAAGCGCTCTTTCACCAAGAGAAATAGTTTCAGAGTTAGATCGTTTTGTTGTTGGACAAAATAAAGCAAAAAAAGCTGTTGCTGTTGCATTAAGAAATAGATGGCGAAGACAAGCTTTAAAAGGTGAAATGAAAAATGAAGTTTTACCAAAAAATATTTTAATGATTGGACCAACAGGGGTTGGAAAGACAGAAATTTCTAGAAGGCTTTCAAAACTAGCAGAAGCTCCTTTTGTTAAAGTTGAAGCAACAAGATTTACAGAAGTTGGTTATGTTGGAAGAGATGTTGAGCAAATTGTCAGGGACTTAATTGAAATTGCAATCGCAATGGAAAAAGTAAAAAAAAGAAAAGAAGTTTTTGCAAAAGCTCAGAAAGCAGCTGAGGAAAAGGTTTTAGATGCTTTAGTTGGTAAAAAAGCAAGCCTTGCGACAAGAGAAAGTTTTAGAAAAAGACTAAGAAATGGTGACTTAGATGACAATGAAATTGAGATAGCTGTAAGTGATAGTGGTTCAAATGGTGCCTCTTTTGAGATCCCAGGAATGCCAGGAGCAAATGTTGGTATGATAAACATTGGGGAAATGATTGGTAAATCTATGGGTAATAAAGAGAAAAAGAAAAAAATGACTGTAAAAGAGTCTCATGAAATTTTAATTAATGATGAATCAGACAAACTAATTGAACAGGATAAAATTGTTAAAGCTGCTAAATTATCAACAGAAAATAACGGAATAGTTTTTTTAGACGAAATAGATAAAATTTCAGCTAGGACTGATCGTGTTGGTGGTGATGTTTCAAGAGAAGGTGTGCAAAGAGATTTATTACCTCTCATAGAAGGAACAACAGTAAACACCAAACATGGTCCAATCAAAACTGATCATATTTTGTTTATTGCATCAGGTGCTTTCCAGCTTGCAAAACCATCTGATCTTCTACCAGAGTTGCAAGGAAGATTGCCAATACGAGTTGAGCTAGAAGCATTAACAAGTGAAGATTTTAAAAGAATTTTAAAAGAACCAGATTACAGTTTGATAAAACAGTATGTGGCTCTACTAAAAACAGAAAATGTAGAACTTGAATTCTCTGATGACGGTATTGATACAATTGCAAATATTGCATCAGAAGTTAATGCAACAGTGGAGAATATTGGAGCAAGAAGACTGCACACAATTATTGAAAAAATCTTAGATGATATAAGTTTCACAGCAACAGACAGAGCTGGAGAAAAAATTTCAATTAATAAAGAATATATTGAAAAAAATCTTGATAATTTAGTAAAAGATACTGATCTTTCTAAGTTTATTTTATAGATCTTTTCTTTTTTAAAAGGACATAAAAAGCGCCACTACCACCATCTTCAATTGTTGCATCTTGTATATCATTGATAACTCTCATTAAATTTTGATTGTTATTTATAAATTCAGGTACTGAATATTTCAAAATACTCAGGTCTTTAGAAACATAGGGATCTTTTTCAACATCTGAATGAATACCTTTTCCAGTAACAACAATTAATTTACTTACCTCTTCTTCAAATGCTTTTAATATAAATTTTTCTATAACATTATTTGCTTGTTCAAGAGTATATCCATGAAGGTCTATAGATCTGACTTTTAAATTATTTTTTTTCTGAGGTTTAAAATCTTTGTCTAAAATTTTTTCTTTACTAGAGATAAAAGTTTGCCAATCTTTCTTATCTTTATCTGAGATGTTATCGTTCAATTAAGTTAAAATGTTTACTAATTGCCAGTTTGGATTTGCAGATGTAGTATCTCTAGAAAATACCCAAGTATCATAGATTTTCTTTATCTTTTCTGGATCTCCAGAAATTATCTTTTGTTCTTTATCTTTGATGCAAGTAATCACCTCAGCAATAAAATCAACTGTTACGTTTAAAATATTTCCTACTTTTTTGTGCTCTTTAATCTCTGCCTTATTTACACCAATAAAAGTTATCTCTGCAAAATGTCCTCTTTTTGCTCTTTCTTTTAATGCTTCATCAAATTGGTTGAATATATCTTTATTCAACAAAGGTTTGGCGTTTGTAATTTTGTTATCATTATCACTGAAGTCTGTAATTATTGTTTCGTAAGCAATTCGTGCTCCTTTTAAAAATTCTTTTTGAGCTTCATCATCAAAATTTTCTTTAAGTTTAGAGGGTTGACTAACTTTAACGTTTTTTAAAACTTCTTTTAATTGTGCAGGAGATTTTCCTTCAAAGCCTGTTCTTTTTCCCAAAATTCCTCTTAATCTTAAAAAAATGAATCCAGCAATCATCGCTAGCAATATTATATCAATATACTCAAAACTATAATTCATAACTTGATAGTAATTACTCTATTGATTAATTTCAACCAGCAATTTAGATTAAGGACAAATGAACCCAATTTTACTTTCAATAATTATTATACCTGTTCTTGAAATTTATCTTTTTATTATGATTGGTTCACAAATTGGAGCATTTACTACAATTTTATTAATTTTTGTAACTGCTATTCTGGGTATTTATTATGCAAGATATGAGGGATTAAATACTTTAAGAGCTGGTTTCACCCAACTAAGTAAACAGGAAACACCAGCTTATGAAATTATTTCAGGAGCTACTATTGCTCTTGCAGCTTTACTATTAATTATTCCTGGTTTTGCAACTGACTTTTTGGGATTTTTATTAATATTTCCCTTAAGTAGAAAACTTATTTTAAATAAATTTTCAAAAAAATTTAGATCAAAACAAAATAAAAAAAGTAATTTTATAGATGGAGAGTTTGAAGATATAGATGATGCCGATGTCAAATAAATATAAAATATTAGGTAAATATATAAAAGATTTATCTAGTGAAACACCAGACCTAGACACGTATTTGTTCGTAAGAGATAGAATAGAAAAATATCAATTAGACATTGATATAAACTCTGAAGCTTTAAAAAACAGAATGGTAGAAATTTGCACTACTTTTAAATATTTGGATAAAGAACAAAGTAAAAAAAAATCGTATTTTGAAATTGTTTATTCAACAATAATTAAACTTAATGAAGAAATTAAGGACAAAAAAGAATTGGAAAAAATTATTTTGTGTGATGTTCAAAAAGAAATTTATCCAAATATGGAAAAAGCTTTATTAGATTTATTACATAATTCAGGTTATCCAGATATTAAATTTGAAAAAAAAATTGATTTTGAAAATTTATATAAACAAAAATTTAATTAAAAAAATTTTTCTTCAAATTATTTTTTAAATATTGTTTATGCTTATTTAATTCTTCAGAAGTTGGCGTAACTATTTTTTTGTAATAATTTTGTTTAATATTTTGATACTTTTCTGATTGCAAGTTTTCTCTAAAATCTAATGTTGGTTCTTTTTGATCAAGTAAATTAATATAAACTTTTGCTAATAAATCACAGTCAATTAGAGCTGTATGGTATGTTCTTCTTGAGTTATCTATCCTGAATCTTTTACACAAAGCATCTAAACTCGCTTGTGAACCTGGGTATTTATTTCTTGCCAATTCCAGTGTGTCTATAATTTCATTCTCTATTTTTTTTTTATCAAATAAATTTAATTCATTATTTAAATGAGCTATATCAAATTCTGCATTGTGAATAACGAGTCTTTTATCTTTAACAAATTCTAAAAAATTATCTGCTATCTCACTAAATTTTTTCTGCTTTGATAAAAATTCATCAGAGTATCCGTGTACTTTGAACGCTTTTTCTGAAACCTTTCTCTCCGGATTAAGATAACAATGAAATTTATTATTGGTTGGGATTAAATTGTCCAACTCTATGCAACCAATTTCAACAATTCTATGGCCTTCTTTTACTGATATCCCTGTAGTTTCTGTATCTAAAATTATCTCTTTCATTTATAAGATGTCTGCTAAAATTTTTTTAATTTCTTTTTTAATAGGTTCTTTTTTAAACTTATTCTCAATAATATAATTTGATTTTTTCTTTTTATAAACTGGATTTAATTGAATTCTTCTAAACATATTAATAAGGTTAACATTATAATTAGGTCTTTTTTTAATTTTTTTATCAATATCTTTTTTTTTAGAATCAACAAAAATTAGCACATCATTTTTTTTATAAATTTTATTTTCAATCAATAAGGGAATATCCAAAATAACAATTTTTCTATTTCGATTTTTATTTAAAAAAATTTTTAATTTTTTTTTAACTTCTTTATGAACTAAATTAATTATAATTTTAAGGTTTTTCTTATTAGATAAAATTGCATTTGTTAACTCACTTTTTTGTAATGGAAATGTAGAAATATATTTTGGTAATTGTCTTTTTAATTTAGAAAAAATATTTTTATTATTTTTATATAACTTTGAAACTTCATAATCTGCGTTAAATACAGGGTAGCCAAAATTATTTGCAACAAATGTCTTCCCAGAACCTATGTCACCAACTATGCCTATTCTAATCATCATTTAATAAATTAAGAACTTCGTCATTTAAAATTGGCTCTACATCGTGCCACAATTTAAATGCTTCAAAAGCTTGATAAACAAACATAAATTTACCATTTTCTGTTTGATTTCCTAACTTTTTTCCATCTTTTAAAAAATAAGTTTCACTTGGATTATAAATAACATCATAGAACAACTTGCCGTCACCAATTTTTGAAATGTTTAAATCGATAGTCTCATTATTTAAACCTAAGCTAGTAGCATTAATAATCATATCAAACTTAGGTATTTCACCCCATTTTACAATATTTATTTCATTAAATTGAGATTTTAAATTTTCTGCTTTTTTATAAGTTCTATTGCTTACAGTTATTTTAGCTGCTTCCATTTTATTTAAAGCAAAAATTATTGACGGCACTACACCTCCAGCACCTAAGATTAAAATTTTTTTATTTTTAACTTCGTAATTTAATTTGTTTATAGCTTTTTGAAAACCACCAATATCTGTATTATAACCAACCAGTTCACCATTGTGAAAGCAGATGGTATTTACTGATTGTGTTTGTTTTGCTTCCAAACTTAATTTATCCAAAAAAGGTATTACAGTTTTCTTGAATGGAACTGTTACATTGCAACCATTTATTTCTTGGGTTTTAATTTTAAATATAAAATTTTTAATTTCATGTTCTTCGAGTTTAATTTTCTCATAAACTGCATTAATATTATTTTGCTCTAACCAATAATTGTGTAATTTTGGAGACAAAGAATGCTTAATTGGATTTCCAATTACAAAGTATTTTCTCATTTTTTCAAATTTAAATATTCTTTGATTTTTTTTATAGGTAGGCCCATTATTGTATCTTCATCACCTTTTATACTGCTAAACAAATTTCTACCTTCCCCTTCTATCTGATAAACATTATAAGCATAAAGATTTTCATCTGATATCTTAGATAAATATTCTGCTAATTCTAAATTTGAAAAATTTTTCATTATGAGGGTAGCTTTATCAGTGTAATTCCAAATCATTGAACCATTTTTTGAAATGCAAACAGAACTTATTAAAAAATGAGATTTGCCATTTAATTTTTTTAATATTGTCATTGCCTCTTCTCTGCTCGTGGGTTTTGAAATTAATTCCCCGTTCAAATCAATTACACTATCTGCCCCCAGTACTATTTTATCTTGTATTTTAGCACTAATTTTATTTGCTTTTAACTCTGCTAAATTTTTTGAAATTATTTCTGGACTAGCATTTTCTTTAAGTAAAGATGATTTTATAATATCTTCATCAACATTTGAAGGTTCTACAATGCTTTGAATATTATTTTTATCTAAAATATCTTTTCTGACTTTGCTTTTTGATGCTAGAATAATTTTATTTTGCATTATTTGAATATATTTCGTGTATTTTAATTATAGATGCAGCAGTTTCCTCAACAGATTTTCTTGTTACGTCTATCAAAGGCCATTTATATTTTTGAAATGTTTTTTTTGCTTGGAGAACCTCTTTTTTTATACTCTCTAAATTGGTATAATCTATGCTTTCTGTTTCTCTCAATGAATTCATTCTATTTTTTCTTAAATCGGCAAGTCTCTCGGGTTCTGTGCTTAATCCAACAACACAAGTTATATGAGGATTTTGTTTAAGACTTTCTGGTAAAGATTTTTCATTAACCAAAGGAATATTAGATGTTTTAAATCCTTTGTTTGCAAGATAAATAGATGTTGGTGTTTTACTAGTTCTACTAACTCCAACAAGAATAATATCAGATTTTTCTACTTCATCTATTAAATTACCATCATCATGATTCATGGTAAATTGAATTGCTTCAATTCTATCATAATATTCATCATTTAAAACATGTTGCCCGCTTGGTTCGTGAGAAGCTTTTTGATTTAAAATTTTAGAAAAGTTTAAAATTAAATTACCCAATACTCCAAAACAAGGGATCTTTTTTTTTTCACTTTCGTTAGATAAATATTTTGCGAGGTTGTTATCTACAATGGTATATAAAATTATTGAATTTTCATTTTTTTTTGCATCTTCTAAAATTTTTAAAATTTGATTTTCTGTTCTTGTAAATGAATATGAATAAACTTTATATTCTATATTTAAAAATTGTGCTTTTAGAGCCAAGAATATTCTATCTAAAGTTTCGCCAGTAGAATCAGAAATTAAATAAATTTGATATGTATTGCTCATAAATAAATTGTTAATAAACGTGTATAATTTTAATTACATTATACAATTTTAAATTTCTCCAATAACATCTGTAAAACCTGACTTTTATTAACAATAATAATAAATAAGCTCAAACAATCCACAAAAATTCAAATAATTAAAAAAGCTTCATTTTAAACAATTTTAATCATCAAACTTGTTGGTAAGTTGTGAATATAATGTTTATAAAAAATAATCACCTTTATTCACAAGATATATTAATACTACAATAATTAATAAGACTCTTATATGAAACCTTTAAACAAAATAATTATCGACAAAGACACTTCATTCAATCCTCTTTGGATAATGAGACAAGCAGGTAGATATTTGCCAGAATTTAGAGAAATCAGAAAAAAAAATCCTGACTTTATTAATCTATGTTTAAATGACAACTTATCAGCTGAAATAACTCTACAACCATTGAAAAGATTTGATATTGATGCTGCAATAATTTTTTCTGATATTTTAATGTTACCTTATGGTTTAGGTCAAAAAGTAAGGTTTGAGAAAAATTTTGGTCCTAAGTTAGAAAATCTAGATTTAAATAATATAGCAAAATTGGACGAGATAGATTTTGTTGAAAAAATATATCCTGTTTATAAAGCAATTAAAAAAGTAAGCTCTGATCCAATAGTTAAAGATAAAAACACTATTGGATTTGTAGGTGCTCCATGGACACTTTTAGTTTATATGATTAATTTAAAATCTCCCAAAAAAAGTTTAGATAAAAATTTTTTTAAAGATGATTTTTTAATAAATAGAATTTTATTAATCATAGAAAAATTTTTAAAAATACATATTAAAAACCAAATAGATAACGGAGCAAATGTTATTCAAATTTTTGATAGTTGGGCCGGTTTATTAGAAGAAAAAGATTTACCAAATTATATTTATACACCTACTTTAAATTTAGTAGAATATATTAGATCTTTAAATGTACCGGTAATATGCTTTCCAAGAGAGATTAAAAATTATAAAGAATTTTGTGAGATAGTTAAACCTGATGCAATAAATATTGATTATAATGTTGATCCTAAAAAAATACTTAAAGATATAAAAATTCCTATTCAAGGAGGTTTAGATCCCAAAATTCTTTTAACGGATTATGAAAATTTGAAAAAAGAAACTCTTAAATATTTAGAAATTTTCAAAGACCATCCTTACATATTTAACTTAGGGCATGGTATTCTTCCTGAAACTAATCCAGAAATGGTTGCAAACTTAATTAAAATAGTAAAAAATAATTAAACCATGGATAAAAATCATCCATCAATAAAATATGGGAAAACAGGAGTTCTCATAATTAATTTGGGTACCCCTGACACAACAAATTGGCTAGATATTAGAAAGTATTTAAAGGAATTTCTCTCAGACAGAAGAGTGATTGAAGTAAATCCTATAATTTGGCAAATAATTTTGAATTTATTTATTCTAACTTTTAGACCTTCTAAAACTGCCAAAGCTTATAAAGAAATTTGGATGAAAAATGAAAATATGTCCCCACTTCTTTACTATACAAAAAAACAAAGTGAGAAAACTTTCAAGTTATTACAAAAAGAAAATATCGTTTTGGATTTTGCAATGAGATACGGAAACCCAAGCATAAAAAGTAAAATACACAAATTACACGAGATGGGCTGTGAAAATCTAGTAATCCTTCCCCTTTATCCCCAATATGCAGCAGCAACAACTGCAACAGTTTGTGATGAAGTTTATAGAACACTAATGAAAATGAGATGGCAACCTTCCCTTAAAATAATACCACACTATGAATCTAATCCTCTCTACATTGAAGCACTAGTTAATTCAATTAATAAAAAAATTAATGAAATTAACTGGAAACCAGACTTAATCATAGCTTCATACCATGGAATACCAAAAAAATATTTCGATAAAGGAGACCCTTATCATTGCTATTGTCATAAAACAACGAGACTTATTTCAGAAAAGTTTAATTCTATAAAAATCAAAACTACCTTCCAGTCAAGATTTGGTCCACAAGAATGGCTTCAACCATATACTGATAAAACCTTAGAAAATTTACCCAAAGAAGGAATTAAAAATATCCTCACAATTTGTCCAGGCTTTTCATCAGATTGTGTGGAAACATTAGAAGAAATATTAATTCAAGGTAAAGAAAGTTTTATAAATGCTGGAGGAAAAAACTTTGATATGGTTCCATGTTTAAATGATAATGAGGACCATATTATTTTATTAAAATCTTTAATTGAAAAAAATATTTGATCAATGAATACTTATTTACTTTTTAAGTCCTTACATTTAATTGCTGTTGTTTCTTGGATGGCTGGTCTTTTATATCTCCCAAGAATTTTTGTTTATCATGTTGAAAACAAAGAAAAAAAAGAAACCACTGATATTTTTATTTTGATGGAGAAGAGACTATATAATTATATTATGCGTCCTGCTATGTTGCTAACATGGGCTTTTGGATTAATATTAATCTATTTAATTGGCATTGAAGTTTTTTCAAATTTATGGATGCAAATCAAGTTGGTGTTGGTATTATTTCTATCAATTTATCATGAATATTTAGGCAAATGTCTTCAAGCACTGAAAAATGAAACAAATGTAAAATCTTCTAAATTTTTTAGAATTATTAATGAAGTACCAACTGTAATTTTGATTATTGTTGTATTTTTAGCTATTTTTAAGCCAATCTAGGGTTGAAATAAAAAAAACAGTATATATATTAAACTTATTGGTAAGTCCTTATCAAAAAATAAATCATGAACATTCAAGAACTTAAACTTAAATCATCTGAACAGCTTATTACACAAGCAGAAGAGCTTGGAATTGAGAACGCTAGTACATTAAGAAAACAAGAAATTCTTTTTGCTATTTTAAAAAAAGTTGCAGAAAAAGAAGAGATAACAGGCGTTGGTGTTTTGCAGTTACTGCAAGACGGGTTTGGTTTCCTTAGAGCAATGGAGTCTAATTATCTCCCAGGACCTGATGATATATATGTGAGTCCAAGCCAAATTAGAAAATTTGGTTTAAGGACAGGAGATACTGTTGAAGGACCAGTTAGAGCTCCTAAGGAAGGTGAAAGATATTTTGCATTACTACAAGTTAGTAAAATAAATTTCGAAGAGCCAGAAAAAACAAGACACAAAATTGCATTTGATAACTTGACACCATTATATCCAGATAAACAGTTAGTGATGGAAATTGAAAAAACCAAGGTAGAAAAAAAACCAGACCTCACCCCAAGATTAATTGATCTAGTTAGTCCTATTGGAAAAGGTCAAAGATCAATAATAATCTCACCACCTAAAGCTGGGAAAACTATGATCTTACAAAGTATTGCAAACTCAATAGCCAAAAACTATCCAGAGTGTTACCTTATAGTCTTATTGATAGATGAACGTCCAGAGGAAGTTACGGACATGCAAAGGACTGTCAAAGGTGAAGTAATTAGCTCTACTTTTGATGAACCGGCACAAAGACACGTAGCTGTTGCTGAAATGGTTATAGAAAAAGCAAAAAGATTAACTGAACATAAAAAAGATGTTGTTATTTTATTAGACTCGATAACAAGATTGGGTAGAGCATATAATGCTGTAATACCAAGTTCGGGAAAAGTTTTAACAGGAGGTGTAGATGCAAATGCGCTTCAGAGACCAAAAAGATTTTTTGGTGCTGCAAGAAATATTGAGGAAGGTGGTTCATTAACCATTATTTCTACTGCCTTGATTGATACTGGAAGCAGAATGGATGAAGTTATTTTTGAGGAATTTAAAGGAACAGGTAATAGTGAAACCGTCTTAGATAGAAAGATTGCAGATAAGAGAATCTACCCTGCAATTGATATAACAAAGTCTGGAACAAGAAGAGAAGAGTTATTGTTTGACAAAAATGATTTACAAAAAATGAATGTATTAAGAAGAATAATTGCTCCAATGGGAACTATGGATGCAATAGAGTTTATAAATTCAAAATTAAAAGATACTAAAAACAATGCTGAGTTTTTTAATTCAATGAACAAACCAGCATAAGAATTTTCTATAACATTTTAAGTTTTACAGTGATGTAAATTTGAAGATATAATCTTCAAATGACAATTTACGCTTTATCTTCTGGTCCCGGGACTTCGGGTGTGGCTATTATCAGAATTTCAGGAGTGGAATCATCAAAAGTAATCAAGACCCTCACAGGCAAAAAGGTTCCTCAGCCAAGAGTAGCAACATTAAGAAAAATCAATAAAATTAACACTTCTGAGTTAATTGATGAAGGTATAATATTATGGTTTCCGGGGCCTGAGAGCTACACAGGTGAAGATATGGCAGAGATACAAGTTCATGGCAGTAAAGCCGTTGTAGATGCCCTGCACTCCTCTATTTCTCAAATTGATAATTGTAGATTAGCAGAGCCAGGTGAATTTACTAAACTTGCATTTCAAAATGGAAAAATAAATTTATTAGAAGCAGAAAGTATAGCCGATCTGATTTCATCTGAAACAGAAATTCAAAGACAACAAGCAATCAAAATCATGAATGGTAAGTCAGCAGATCAATTCAATTTTTTAAGAGAAAAACTTTTAAAAATTTTATCTCATGTTGAAGCTAAAATTGACTTTCCTGATGAAGACTTGCCAAATGATATTTTGGATGAAATTAAAAATGATTCAAATGATGTTATAAAAAAAATTGAAAAGATTTTAAATGATCAAAAAGTTGGAGAAAGAATTAGAGAAGGGTTTAAGATTGCAATTCTTGGACCTACTAATGCAGGTAAATCTAGTTTAATAAATCATTTATCAAATAGAGATGTTGCAATTGTTTCTGAAATAGCTGGTACTACAAGAGATGTTATAGAAACTCATCTTAGTATAGATGGTTATCCCGTAATAATATCCGATACAGCAGGAATACGAGAATCTAAAGATGAGATAGAAAAAAAAGGTATTAAATTATCTTTAAATAGAGCCGAAGAAGCAGATTTAAAGCTTGTAATGGTGGATGCAAAAATCCTTGATTTTACAGATGTTTTGAAGGGTTTATTAGATGAAAATGCAATTTTAGTTATAAACAAGTCTGATCTTTTAGAAAAAGAAATTGATTCAGAAATTAAAAATATAAATCATGTTTTAATCTCAATTAAAGATAATAAAAATATTGATGAACTAATTTCAAAAATAAAAAATAATTTAAAAAATAAATTTATAACTAGTGATGATATTTTAATTACAAGAGAAAGACACAGACAACATTTGGAACAGTGTTTAGATCATTTGAATAACTTTAATAAAAAAAAAGAAATTGAAGATTTTGATAAAGCAGCAGAAGATTTAAGATTGGCTACTAGACATTTGGGTATGATCGTTGGAAAAGTTGATGTAGAGGAGATTTTAGGTAGTATTTTCAACGATTTTTGTATCGGTAAATAATCCCCTATTTTCCTTGTTTTTTAGGCATTTTTTATCCAAAACTATTGATAATTAACGCTTATTTACAAAAAATTAAGCCTGTCTTGTAAATTATGTATTCACATATAAATTCAACCCATGAAAAATGATTTGTCATTTGATGTAGTTGTAATTGGTGGAGGTCATGCAGGATGTGAGGCAGCTGCTGCTTCTGCTCGATTAGGAGTTAACACAGCCCTATTCACCCATAAAATAGAAACTATTGGTGAGATGTCATGTAACCCTGCAATTGGTGGTTTGGGTAAAGGTCATTTAGTTCGAGAAATAGATGCACTTGATGGTGTTATGGGTGATGTTGCAGATAGATCAGGCATACAATTTAGATTATTAAATAGAAGCAGAGGTCCAGCAGTACGTGGACCAAGAACTCAATCAGACAGATCGCTTTATCGTAAATTTATGCAAGAAAAACTTATAAACTATTGTAATTTAAATATTTTTTCAGATCCTGTAATAAAGTTTATTTTTAATAAAAACGCTATAAGGGGTTTTGAAACTAAAGAAGGTAAAAAGATTTCATGCAACAAGTTAATACTAACAACAGGAACTTTTTTAAATGGTTTGATACATATAGGTGATGAAAGAATACCAGCAGGTAGGTATGATGAAAAACCATCAACAGGTTTAAGTGAACAATTAGCAAAATATGATTTTAAAATTGGAAGATTAAAAACTGGAACGCCTCCAAGATTAGATGCAAGAACGATAAATTTTGAAAATCTTGAAGAACAATTTGCAGATAATGATCCTTATTTTTTTTCTTTTCTAACTAAAAAAAATTTAAACAAACAAGTGTCATGTAGGATGACTTATACCAATGAGAAGGTTCATAAAATTATAGAAAAAAATTTATCTAAAAGTGCAATGTACTCAGGTAATATAAAAGGAGTAGGTCCCAGGTATTGTCCATCTATAGAAGATAAGATAGTAAAATTTGCAGATAAAGCTCGTCATCAGATTTTTTTAGAGCCAGAAGGGCTTAATGATCACACAATTTACCCAAATGGGATCTCCACATCTCTCCCAGCTGAAGTACAAGAAGAAATATGTAATAATATCAATGGTTTAGAGAATGTTAATATTATAAGACCAGGATATGCTATCGAATATGACTATATAGATCCACGTGAACTATTCTTGACCCTCGAAACTAAGAAGATCAGAAATCTTTATCTTGCTGGGCAGATAAACGGAACAACAGGATATGAGGAAGCGGCTGCACAAGGACTTATAGCTGGTATCAATGCAGCTTTATCTGTTAAAAATTCAGAGCCTTTTATCCTTGACAGATCTGATGCCTACATAGGAGTAATGATCGATGATTTAGTTACTAAGGGAGTAGCTGAGCCATATCGTATGTTTACATCAAGAGCAGAATATCGACTAAGTTTGAGAGCAGATAATGCAGATCAAAGACTAACAGCTAAGGGAATAGAAATTGGGTTAATTGGAGAAGAAAGAAAAGTTTTATATTTAGACAAATTTTACAAAATTGAAAAAATTAGTTTAAAAATGAATAAGTCTAGTATTTCACCATCTAAGGCAGAAAAATTTGGAATTAAAATAGCCAAAGATGGAATATTGAGGAGTTCAAATGAGGTGCTAACTCAAAAAGACGTAAATATGAGTAAAATTAGAGAAATATGGCCTGAAATACCGTATTTTAGTAAAGAAATTGATGAACAAGTAGAAATTAATGCTCATTACAGAGGTTATCTAAAAAAGCAAAAAGCAGATATTTTAGCATTTAAGAGGGATGAGAACTTAATTATTCCTGATAACATCAATTATGATGGACTTTCAGGTTTATCTAATGAGGTTAAAGCTAAATTTAAAGAAATAAAGCCTAAAACTATGGGTCAAGCTCTTAGAATTGATGGAATAACGCCAGCAGCTGTATATATTTTGTTGTCACATGTTAAAAGAAAGTCTATTAAGCATATAGCTTAATGGATCAAGAAATTTTAAATTCTTACTCTAGACTTGATGATCTAAATGTTTCACGTGAAACATTTTTAGACTTTGAAAACTATATATCTCTTATTCTTGAAAAAAATAAAAAAATTAACATAATTGGTCAAAATACAGCGTCAAAAAACGCAATAATTGAGCGTCATATTATAGATTCAGCACAAATAATTGATTTTGTTGATCTAAATTCAAATACAAGCACAGATTTAGGTTCTGGAGCCGGCTTGCCAGGAATTATAGTGGCAATTATGCTAAAAAACATGAAAAATAAAATGAATGTGCATTTGTATGAAAAAAGCTACCATAAAAGCCATTTTTTAAAAGAAGTTTCAGAAAAATTAAATTTAAATACAAAAGTTTTTCAAAAAAATATTTTTGAGATAAAAAATTTAGAGACAGGAACAATTATGTCGAGAGCATTTAAACCTATGCCTGTTGTTTTAGATTTAGTTTATGAAAATTTTTCAAAATATAAAAATTTAATTTTTTTTATGGGTAAAAGCGGAAAAAAAGTTTTTGAAAATTCTAAAAAAAAATGGAATTTAGAATATATAGAAAAGAAAAGTTTAACTAGTAAGGATTCATTTTTGATAAATATAAAAAAAATTGAAAAAAAAAATTAAAAAGAAATTGAAAAAAAATAAATGCAAATTATTTCGGTTATAAATCAAAAGGGTGGGGTAGGAAAAACTACAACAGTAATAAATCTTGCAGCTGGACTATCACAACATAATAAAAAAATTTTAGTTATAGACTTAGATCCTCAAGGAAATGCAACTACAGGACTTGGATTATCTAATATGGAAAACTCAAGCGATACAATCTATGGAGTCTTGAATGGAACTAAAGAAATTTATCAAGTAATAAAAAAAACCTCGTTTGAAAATTTGGATTTGGTAACTTCCAATGTTGACTTATCAGGTCTAGAGGTTGAAACAGCTGATGATACAGATAGAGCTTTTATCTTAAAGCGTAAATTATCCGCTTATTTAAATGATTCTAGAGGATCCTATGATTATATACTGATAGACTGCCCTCCTTCACTTAGCCTATTGACAGTTATGGCTCTTGTATGTTCATGGTCGCTTTTGGTTCCTTTGCAGACAGAATTCTTTGCTCTTGAAGGCCTAACGCAGCTTATGAAGACAATTGAAAGAATAAAAGTAAGTTTAAACCCAGAATTAAAAATCAGGGGTATACTTTTAACAATGTATGACAAAAGAAATAAACTATCTTCACAAGTAGAAAAAGAAGCAAGAGATTATTTTAGTGAAAAAGTCTACTCAACAGTAATACCAAGGAATGTTAGATTATCTGAAGCACCTTCGCATGGAATGCCAGTTTTAATTTATGATAAATCATGTCCAGGTAGTAAGTCATATTTTAGTTTTACAGATGAATTTATAAATCAAGAGTCAACAATAGGAAGTCCTGCTTAATGGATAAAATAAAAAAAGGTTTAGGTAGAGGTTTGTCTTCATTGATTGGAGAAGCGAAAGTAGAGCCTCAAACAAATCAATTGCAAGTTAGTGATATCGTTCCAAATAAATATCAACCAAGAAAAATATTTGATGAATCTAATTTAGACGATTTAACTAATTCTATCAAAGAACGAGGAATGATACAGCCAATCGTTGTCAGAAAGTCTAATAATGATTCAAAATTTGAAATAATAGCAGGAGAGAGAAGGTGGCTAGCAGCTCAAAGAGCTGGTTTGCACAACGTTCCTGTGGTCATTACAGAAGCTGACGATTTAAAATCTTTAGAATTCGCAATCGTAGAAAACGTTCAAAGACATGATCTAAATCCACTTGAAGAAGCTCATGGTTATAAAAGATTAATCGATGAGTTTTCTTACGATCAACAAAAAGTATCTAAATTTATTGGAAAAAGTAGAAGTCACATTACCAATTCTTTGAGACTTTTAAGTCTACCAGATGAGGTATTAAAATTAATTGAAACACAAAAATTAACTGCAGGTCATGCTAAAATTTTAGTAGGTTTAGATAATGCCACTTTTATAGCTAATAAAATTATAGAAAAAAAACTTTCAGTTCGTCAAACAGAGAATTTTGTTAAATTTTTAAAAAAAAAGAATAAATCTTCAAAAAATAAAGATACAAATATTACTGCTCTTGAATTATCTATCTCTAATAAAATTGGTTTAATAGTAAATATTAAAAATAATAATAGAAATAAAGGTAAAATAACCTTTGAATATAAAGATCTAGACCAATTAAATAAAATTATTGATATAATTAAGTCTTATTATTAATTTTATAATTTGATATTTTCAAAATGAAATCATTAACAAGATTTAGAGAATTAGAAATATTCTTCTTAATTTGAAGTTCAATCTCATTAATTTGATACATTAGTTTTTTAAGATCTTTTATATTCCATAGTTGGATTTGATTTTTAATAATATCCTTTTCCTTCCAGAAAATAGGAGGTCGAGCAGATGATATCGTAAGATCTATGTTTTTATTTTTTTCGTATTCTTTTACTAGGATGGTTAATTTTTTACACTTATTTAAGAGATATCTTATGATTATGATTGAGTCATCATTATTAAAATTATTTTCATTTAAAATAAAAATTGTTTTCTTCTCGTTTTGAGTCAAACAGTTATCAACAAGATTTTGTATGCTGATATTTTCAGTTAAATTTATTAACTTTAAAATATTACTTAAATCTATTTTTTTTTGATTTTTTAAGAAACTTTCAATTTTTGATAATTCATTAAATAAACAAATTCTATCATTACTACATTTACTTACAATTATATTAATTAAATTTTGTGATACAGATATTTTTTTTTCTTTAAAAAAATTTAAAGTTAAAGAGGTCAAGGTTTGTTCTGTATCTGGGTAAAAAGGTACACATATTAATTCTTTATCTTTTTCAAAAATACTCCGTAATTTTGATTTTTTTTCAAGGTTGTCTGAGTCAAATATTATTTTTATATCTCTATTATTTATATTTCTAATTTCATTGAATATATTTAAGATTTTATCTGTAGTTCTTTTTATTACAAAATTTCTTTTTTTTTCAAAAAGAGACCCTGAATTTAAATTTTCTATAAATTCATTTTGGTTGTCAATAATCTCTTTTTCTTCGTAAATTTTTACATTCGTTTTGACATCAATTAAGTTTTCAGTGATTTTTTTTTTCAAACCTTCATTTTTTCCATGTAACAAAAAAAAATTATATTTTTTTAATGATTGTTTTTTTATTTCGTAGTTTTTAATGATCATTTAAATTCGAAAGATCGAACACAATTTTTTCTGAAATTGTTGATGTAAGATTGTTAATTATTTGTTTTTCGTAATTTTTTTGGTTTATTTTATTATTTTCGTTTTTAATATTATTTTTCTCAGAATAATTTAATGTAATGTTTTTATTGGTTTTTACATTTACAAATACTGTAATTTCATAATTAGTTGCATTACCACCAGTATCTTTTGCTAAGATATTTTTTAAGTAATAAGTATCTATTTTTAATTCATGATCTAATTCAGAATTTATATTGGTATATTCAAAGAGTTTTGCTTTAAGTATATTATTTATATTTCTGTCACCATTAAACTCCATAGATTTAATCGAAAAATTTAAAAAGTTTTTATTTTTATAAACGGGTGTAAAACCACAGCTATAAACTAATAGACACATTGTAATAACCAAAAATTGTCTTTTCATTTTATTATATAATTAAGTTCATTAATTTATTTTTGACGTAGATTTTTTTTCTAATTTGTCCAGAAATATATTTTGATAATTTTCCATCTTCTAGTATTTTTTTAAGTATCAATTCTTCGTCTAAATCTTTGTGTAAATTTAATAAACCTCTTTTTTTACCATTTATTTGTATTACTACATTTACATTCTCTTCTATTAAAATTTCTTTATCATAAGGTGGCCAATCCAAATTATCTTTGTATTTTAATAATTCCAATGTTTCACTAGTATAATGGGGTATAATAGGGCTGATTACAGTTAATATTTTAACATAATTTTCATATAAAGTTTTTTTGGTATATTCATTGCCAAGTTCCTTTGAAAAAAAATTATACATTTCATGCATACTTGCAATTATTACATTATAGCTAAAGTTTTCTAAATAATTTTCAATTTTTTTTATAAATAAATTTGTAAATTTTAAAATATTATCTGAACTATCTTTCTCATGATTTTTTGAAATTTCGTTCTGAAATTTAAAATGTAGATTCCAAAGTTTTTGAATAAATTTATAAGATGAACTAATACCTTCCTCAGACCATTGCACATCCTTTTCAGGAGGACTGTCCGATAATATGAATAGTCTTGCAGAATCTGCTCCGTAATTTTCGATTATTTTTTCTGGATCGATTGTATTTTTCTTTGATTTAGACATTGACTCAGATGGCCCAACAGTGATTTTTATTTTGTTATCTTTTTTTAAACATTTTTCACCATTAACTATTTCAATTTCATCAGGGCTTATCCAATTATTTTCAGGATCTTTATATGTTTCGTGACAAACCATACCTTGGGTAAAAAGATCCTCAAAAGGCTCAGTAATATTAAAATTTTTATTTTCAAAAGATAAAGCTCTCATGAAAAATCTAGAATATAATAAATGTAATATTGCATGTTCAATACCACCAATATATTGGTCTACTGGCATCCAGTAATCTATATCTTCTTTAGCATATCCATAATTATTTTCTTTTGGTGAGCAAAATCTTAAATAATACCAAGATGAACAAACAAAAGTATCTAAGGTATCAGTTTCTCTGGTTAATTTTTTCCCATCAATTGTAATTTCTCTCCAATTTTTTTGATGATCAAGAGGATTTCCTTTCACTTTTAAATCGATATTACTAGGAAGTTTAACTGGCAACATATCATCAGGAATTGGATATTCATTTCCTTCTTCATCATATGCAATTGGTATTGGACATCCCCAGTATCTTTGACGCGATACGCCCCAATCTTTTAATCTAAATGTAGTAAGTTTTTTTCCAATTTTCCTAGTCTCTAGAATTTTAATTGTTTCTAAAACTGAATTATTTGGTGCCTCTAAACCATTTAAGAAATCTGAATTAATGATAATTCCATCATCAGAAAAAGCCTTTTCTTTTACAGTAAATGAATCTTCCTCTTCTTTTGGTTTTACGACTGTCTTAATTTCTAAATTATATTTTTTTGCAAAGTCAAAATCTCTTTGATCGTGAGCTGGACAACCAAACACAGCTCCAAAACCATAATCCATTAAAACAAAATTTGCAAAATATACAGGTACCTTCCTATTTGGGTCTACAGGACTGACAGCTAATAGATTTGTTTTAAAACCAATTTTTTCTCCTACAGCAATAGACTCCTCAGTTGTTCCTGACTTTGAACACTCATCTTTAAATTTTATAAAATTTTTATCTTCTTCATAAAATTTAGCTATTTCATGATCTACTGATACTGCTAAAAATGAAAATCCAAAAATCGTATCTGGTCTTGTTGTAAAACATTTAATACTTTTTATTGGTAGCTTACCTTCAACTTTGAAATCAATTTCACAACCAAATGATTTTCCTATCCAATTTTTTTGCATCAGTTTTACTTTTTTAGGCCATTTATCTAATTGATTTAAACCTTCCAATAAATCATCAGAAAATTTTGATATGTTAAAAAACCATTGGTTTAATTTCTTTCTTTCAACTACAGCTCCTGAGCGCCAACCCTTGCCATCTATAACCTGTTCGTTTGCCAGAACAGTTTGATCAATTGGATCCCAGTTAACGTAATTTTCTTTTCTATAAACTAATTTTTTTTTATATAATTCTAAAAAAAATTTTTGTTGGTGCTTGTAATATTCTTCGGAGCAGGTAGAAATTTCCTTATCCCAATCAATAGATAATCCAAGTTTTTTTAGTTGGACTTTCATTTTTGAAATATTGGTTTCTGTCCAAGTTTTTGGATCTAAATTGTTTTGTTTTGCTGCATTTTCAGCAGGCATTCCAAACGAATCCCAACCCATAGGATGTAATACATTAAAGCCTTTTAATATTTTGTATCTAGCCAGAACATCACCTATAGTATAGTTCCTTACATGGCCCATATGTATTTTTCCCGATGGATAAGGAAACATTTCCAGGCAATAAAATTTTTTTTTACTTGTATTTAGAGTACTTTTAAAAGTTTTATTTTTTTCCCAAAACTTCTGCCACTTTAGTTCTACTTCTTTAAAGTTATACCTATTCACAATTGTATTTAACTTTTAGGTCTAGAATCTATTACTTTGTAAGGTTTAAAGTTTTTATCTATGTTCTGTTTTTCATAAATAGTAGCTTTTTTTAGAATTTCTTTTTGAAGTTCCGAACTTAGTTTGCTGCTTTTTTCACTTATTTTACATTTTAAATTTGCATCACAATTTTTATAAAATATCTTTATTTCTAATGCGTCAGCTCTAATTTCATTAGATAAAAATCTTATGGTAATTTTTATAGATTCACCTTCTGAATTTTCAGAGTACCAATCAGTAATAATTATTCCTCCACTGTAGTTTGCTGAAGTTAAAGGCATAAAATCTATAACGTCTAAACTCGCCCTCCATAATTCGTTAGAACTTGCAAACTCAAAATTACCTCCACCTCTATTTTCAACTTTGTCCATTAGTCTAAAACCTCTTCCTTCTTCAAGGTTTTTCTGGACTCTAAGATTAGGATCGGGAGAATTTTCCCTTGCATTTCCACCAGGTAAAAAGGTGCCACTTGTGTTGCCACAAGAATAAAGAAAACTTACAATGAAAAAAAGAAAAACAACTTTTAAAAATGGAAATTTTAAATACTTTGACATTCTGGTTTTAAGAATAAATTTAAATTAAAATTCTATACAATTCTTTTTTATTAAAAACACTAAAAAATCAGTAAAATAAAGGAATTTTTTGTTGTAAAAATGCAACAGTATTAGATTTATTAATTAATTATCTAAATTTAATAAAAAAAATTTGATTAAAAATAGTAAGTATTACCTGTTTATTATTAATAATTAA
>CACCRN010000009.1 GCA_902548405.1 uncultured Pelagibacteraceae bacterium
AGACACCTTATAGAATATCTTTTTTTGGGGGAGGCACAGACTACCCTATTTGGTATAATAAATTTGGAGGTAAAACTATAAGCACTTCAATTAATTTTTATAGTTATTTGACCCTATCTAAGCTAAGTAAATTTTTTAAGTATAATTATAGGATTAGATATTATTATAGAGAGGAAGTTAAACAAATCAAAAATATAAAGCATCCAACGATTAGAAATGCCTTAGTATTTAAAAAATTTAATCATGGATTAAGTTTAAATCATTTTGGTGAATTGCCTGCAAAAACTGGCATTGGTTCTAGTTCAGCATTTTCAGTAGGATTGCTGCATGGAATAGAAAAATTAAAAAACAAAAAAATCAAAAAAAAAAAAATTTTTAGAGATGCTATTTACTTAGAGCAAAATTTAAATAGAGAAACTGTTGGTTCACAGGATCAAGTCATTTCAACGATTGGAGGTTTTCAAGTAATTAATTTTTCAAAAAAAAATATAAACACCAAAAATTTAAACAAATTTAAGAAAAATATTAATGAAATAGAAGATTCTTGTTTACTTGTGTATTCTGGTAAACAGAGAAGTTCTTATCAAGTTGCAAAAAAAAATATTTCAAAAATAAATTTAAAAAAAAAATTTTATCATAAACTCTATAAAATTGCCGTTGAAGGAGAAAAATTGATTAAATCAAAAAATTTTAATATTGAAAAGTTTGCCGAATTGGTTAATGAAAGTTGGAATTTAAAAAAACAAACTTCAAAAGATATTTCAAATTTAAATATCGATAAAATATTTAAAATTGCTTTTGATTTTGGTGCATTAGGTGGAAAGTTGCTTGGTGCTGGAAAATCTGGGTTTATTTTAATAATTGCAAAAAAAAATAAGCATGAAAAGATAAAAAGGGCATTAAAAACATATACAATATTAAAACCAAAATTTGAAAAAAATGGTAGCACAATAATTTATGAAAAAAATAACTAGGCAATTCTTAATAGACTTTGAAAAAAGAATAAAAAAAATCTATGAAGAAGGAAATATAAAAGCACCGATACATCTCTCTGGTAATAATGAGAGTCACCTAATTAAAATTTTTAAAAAAATAGATAAAAACGATTGGGTTTTTTCAACCTGGAGAAATCATTATCATGCATTATTACATGGAGTGGATAGTAAATGGTTAAAAAAAGAAATTTTATCAGGAAGGAGTATGGGAATAATTAATAAAAAAAAAAATTTTTTTAGTTCTGCTATTGTAGGTGGCATTTTACCAATCGCGCTTGGTACTGCATTGTCAATTAAAAGAGATAAAAAAAAACAGAAAGTCTGGGTATTTATTGGTGATATGACTTATGAAACTGGTGTATTTCATGAAGTTCATAAATATGCAAAAAATTTTAATTTACCAATACATTTTATAATTGAAGATAATGGATTGAGTACTAATACACCTACCAAGATTGCTTGGGGTAAAAGATCTAAAATTTTAAAGGACAAATTTGTATCACATTATAAATACAAACGTAATTTTCCCCATCACGGGACTGGAAGCTGGGTATTATTTTGAAAAAAAAATATAAAAATGAACTGATTAAATCTATGGAAATGCTGTCCAAGAAAAAGAAAACAGTTTTTTTAGGCCAGTCAGTTATGTATTCAGGAAATGCAATTTACAATACACTTGTCAAAGTTCCAAAAAAAAAGAAAATAGAAATGCCAGTTTTTGAAGATGTTCAAATGGGTTTGTCTTTGGGTATGGCACTTAATGGATATGTTCCCATCTCATGTTTTCCAAGATTTGATTTTTTAATTTTAGCGTGTAACCAACTTTTAAATCATCTAGATAAAATACAAAAAATGTCTAAAAATCAGTTTTTACCAAAAGTTATAATACGAACGTCTATTGGATCAAAAAAACCACTTGATGGTGGGCCTCAGCATACTCAAGATTATACAACAATTTTCAAAAAAGTTTTGACAGAGGTTGAAGTAATTTATTTGAATGATCCAAATAAAATTTATTCTCAATTTAAATATATGATTAATCCAAAAGTAAAAAAAAGTTTTTTGGTAATAGAGAATGGGGATTTTTATAATGATAAATAAGAAAAATTTTTTTTTTAATAAAAGAATTTTGGTTACAGGTGGTTCAGGAATGATTGGAAGACAATTGGTTGATCTTTTAATAAATTCCGGAGCTAAAGTTACAGTTGTTGCTATGGATGATTCAGTAAATATTGAAAATGTATTTTACTTAAAAAAGGACCTTAGAAATTTTGATAATTGTTTAGAGGTTTGTAAAAATAAAGATATTGTTTTTCATTTAGCAGGAATTAAAGGTTCACCGAAAATGACTATGGAACAACCAGCATCTTTCTTTGTAAATACTTTAACTTTCAGTTTAAATATGATGGAAGCAGCAAGAAGAAGGGGGGTAAAAAATTATTTATTTACAAGTTCAATAGGGGTTTATTCTCCAAGCAAAATTTTTAAGGAGGAAGACGTGTGGAAAACATTTCCTTCAAATAATGATAAATTTGCAGGTTGGGCAAAGCGTATTTGTGAATTACAATCTTCTGCTTATGAAATTCAATATAAATGGAGAGGTGTATCTATAGTGCGACCCGCAAATGTATATGGTCCATATGATAATTTTGATATTAGAAATGCAATGGTTATACCTTCATTAATCAATAAAGCATTAAATTCAAAAAATTCCTTAAAAGTCTGGGGAGATGGTTCAACAATTAGAGATTTTATACATAGCAAAGATGTCGCCCGAGCAATGATGCTTGTAGTGAAAAAAAAAATTAATGAACCGATTAATATTGGTAGTGGAGAAAAAACTTCAATAAAGCAAATAGTTAAAATAATTCTAAAAAATTTACCTAAAAAAATCAGTATTGTTTGGGATAAATCAAAACCATCTGGAGATAAAATAAGGTTAATGGATATCAATAGGTTAAAAAAACTTGGTTTTACTCATGAGTATAATATTGAGAGAGGTATAGAAGATACATTAAATTGGTATACAAAATCTATTAATAAAAAAAACAGCATGAAAAGATATAATTCTTTTTTAGAAAAACTATAAATAGTTTTTTTTATACCATTTTAAAGTCTTTATAATTCCATTATCAAGATTAGTTTTTACTTTCCATCCCAATTCTTTTTTACTAAGAGATGTATCAAGAGCAAGTGATGTCTTAATTGATTTTTTTGATAAATCATTTTTTATTAATAGATTTTTTTTTGATAAATAATTAACTTTTTTTACAATTTCATTAACTGAGTAATGTTTTCCATAACCGCAATTATAAATTCTAAATTTATTTTTTTGGAATTTCATTACTCTTTCTACAAAAAGAACCAAATCATCAACGTAAAGCAAATCTCTTCTTTCAGTTCCCTTTCCCCAAATAGTTAACTCATTTTTTGAGTTAAAAATTTTATTAATTGTTGCACCAAAAAAATGACTTTTATCTAGATCAAATTTATCATGAGGCCCATAAATATTTGAGTGACGTATACAAGTAAAACTTGTTTTTGAAATTTTAGAATAAAATCTACAAAGATCTTCTACAAACAATTTGGTCTTTGCAACTCCAAAATAAGATTTGTAAATTTTTTTTCCATTAATAGTAATTTCTTTTAAAGGTTTTTTTTGGCTTGGATACATAACCGTGCAGCTAAAGAAAATAAATTTTTTTACTTCTAAGTCATAACAAGCCTGTAAAATCAGTGAATTCATTATTGCATTATCTGTTACGTGCAAATATGGTTTATTCAAAATATCTTTAGCTCCAGATGTTGTGGCTGCCGCCTGTATTACTATGTCTTGATTTTTAATAATTTTGTAAACTTCTTTTTTATTTCTTAAATCAGCTTTAACCCATTTTACATTAAAATGAGTTTTAGGTTTATTTTTAAAATAAATAGCAGTTAATAAAATATTTTTTTTAGTTTTGAACTTTTCTACTATATTAGTTCCAATAAAACCCGATCCACCACAAATTAATACTTTTAATTTCATTGTTTTCTAAAATCTTCTAATAGTATTTTCATACTGGTTTCAAAATTTTCTTTTGGTTCCCATTTGCAATGTCTTTTAAATTTAGAACAATTAGGAATTTGTAATGTCACATCTGTTTTTCTTAATAATTTTTTATCAGTCATAGTTTTTATTTTACAATTTGACATTTTAATTAGAAGATTTAGTATTTTTCCAATTTTTATAGTTTTGCCTCCACCAATGTTGTAAATTTCTCCAATTTTTCCTAAAGTAGCAGCTTTCCAATAAGCTTCCATTGCATCATTAATACCAATAATAGTTCTAATAGAGTTCAAATTACCATGTTTTAAAATTTTTCTTTTCCCTTTTTCAATTTCTGCAATTTGTTTTGCCCAATTAGATGAAAATAAATTATTTCTTCGTGAGTTAAAATAACTAAACATTCTTGTTATAATTATTCTTAAATTGAAATTTTTATAATAAGTTTGAGAAAGTAAATCTTGAAATGTTTTTGAAACAGCATAGGGACTAGCAGGGTTAATCATATTTTTTTCACTTATTGGTGTATCTTTTTTTTTGACAGTTCCATAAACTTCGGAAGTACTACAAATTAAAATAATAGGATTAATTTTAGATTTTCTAATTGTTTCAAGTAAGTTCAATGTGATGTTATTGTTATTATTTATTATCTCTCTTGGCTTATCAAAAGATAACCTTACGTCTGCATTAGAGGCTAAATGGAAAATAGCACAAGGTTTAATCTTTTTAATTAATTTTTCTGTTGATAAATAATTATTTAGATCACATTCAAATAATTTTATTTTGCTTAAAATGTTTTTTAAGTTTTTAAAATTTCTATTTCTATAGTTTCCATATATTTGAATATTTGGAAAATTATCACTAATGTATTCTGCAAGATAACTACCTCCTGAACCACAAATACCAGTAATAAAAACTTTTTTAAATTTTCTCACTAATAATTATTTTTTATTTTTATTTTTGATATTTTAAAAATATTAATCAATTCTTTTATTCCATGATCTAAAGAATAAGTTGCTTTAAACCCTTTCTTTTCTATTTTTTTGTTACTCACATAATAATCTCTTTTATCAGGATCTTTTCTATCATTTTTGATTTCTATTTTTGTTTTAGGGATATGTTTTTTTATTTTTTTTGCTAATTCATGTTTAGTTATGTTTGCTGAGGATAAGCCTAAATTATATATATTTGATTTAAGTTTATTGAAATTTTTAATTGAAAATAAAAAAGCAAGAACAATATCGTTTATGTGAATGTAGTTTCTTCTAAAGTTTTGTTCAAATAATATTAATTTATGATTATAAAAGGCTTCATAAACAAAGTTATTTACTAACAAATCAGTTCTCATTCTAAATGAACTACCAAAAACTGTTGCTAATCTAAATGAAATTGAATTTTTATGTTTTAAAATTATTTTTTCAGCTTCCATTTTTGTTCTGCCATAATGTGATATCGGATTAATTTCTGAATTTTCATCACAGTATGCATTTTTTTTGCCAATTCCATACCCTGAGTTTGTTGTAGGATAAATAATTTTCTGATGTTTTTTTATATGTTTCATTATAAATTTTAATGAATTAACGTTTGTTAATGAGGCAAGCTTTTTTTGTTTTTCACACAATGGAGCACCAACAAGCGCCGCGAGTGGAATTATAAAATCTTTATCTTTTATATGATTAATTATATTTTTTTCAATATTGGTATTTAACTTATAAAATTTAAAATTTTTAAATTTATATAAATGATTTAGACTTTCTTTATTATAATTTAAAATATCCAATACAGTTACTTCATGATTATTATTCACTAAAGCTGTTACTAAGGATGAACCTATATACCCAGCACCACCAGTAACTAAAAATTTTTTCATCTGATATTTTCTAAAAGATTATGAAGCTTTTTTATTTGTTTGGTTAAATCAATTCCAGCATTACCAACAAAAAAACCGTCTTTATGAGCTTTATTTGCATTAGGAAGAGATTTAAATATTTCATAGTCAAAATGGTTTATATATGGATGTTTTGTTATACATCCTCCTGTAATCATTCTGTATTCGATTTTATTTTCTTTTAAAATTTTAAAAATTTTTTCTTTAAGTTTCACATTTGATTTTTTTAAAATAAGTGTAAATGCAAAGGAAGAATTTTTGCATGACGTTTCCTGGATGTGAAATAGTTTACTATTTTTAAAGAGTTTATAAAAAAGTTCCCAATTTGTTATTCTTTGTCTCTCTAGATATTTTAGTTTTTTTAATTGCTCAAGTCCTACAGCAGCATTTAACTCTCCAGGCCTAACATTGTATCCTGGGTATAAAAATTTATATAGGTTTCTCTTTTTTTCATCAATTTCAAGATTTTTTTTCGATTTAGGTAAATCTCTAGCCCAACCATGAGCTCTTATAGATTTCAATATACAATATGTCTCGAAATCATCAGTTAACGCCATTCCTCCCTCCATAGTAGATATATGGTGAGAATAAAAAAAACTGTGAGTTGAGATATCTCCAAATGTTCCTGTTTTCTTTTTGTTTATTTCTGAGCCTAAGCTTTCACAATTGTCTTCAAATAAAATTATATTTTTTTTTTTACATAATTTTCTAATTTTATCAAGTTCACAAGGAACTCCAAGAATATTGACTACAACAATCATTTTAGTTTTTTTCGTAATTGCTTTTTTTAATAATTCAAAATTAATATTAAGATCAGTTAAGTTTACATCTACAATTTTAATTTTTAATCCATATTGTTGTAGAGGTGAATAAGTTGTGCTCCAGCCAATAGCAGGAACAATTACTTCATCTTTGTATTTTAATTTTTTATTTTTAAAAAAAAAAGACGCAATAGATATTAAATTTGCTGAAGAACCAGAATTAGTCATAACTGCATATTTTCTTCCTAAATAATTAGCAAATTTTTTTTCAAACTCTTTTACTTTTGAACCCATCGTAAAGAAATTTGATTTGATGACTTTTTTTAATGCCAGATTTTCTTTTTTATCCCAAGTAGAAAAATTAAGTGGATAGAATGTCATTTAATTTTTAATTATAGATAATATTAATTTGTTAAAATTATTTTGAGTATATTCAAATTTAATACCACTTTTGATAGCACATTTAAAGTCAGATAATTTATCACCAATCATAAAAGAATTTTTTATATTTATAAATCGATCTTTAAGAATACTTTTTATCATTAAATTTCCAGGTTTTCTAAAATTTGATTTTTTTTTATATTTTTTTATTTTTGCTTTAGGATGATATGGACAATATTTTACTTCAGAAATAAATATATTTTTTTTTGCTAAAGTACTTTTTATGAATTTTTGTAGTAAAATAAAATCATTAACACTATATTTACCTTTTGCAATACCCGCTTGATTGGTAATGATAAAAATTTCATAATTTTTTTCGCAAAGTTTTTTTAAACCATCTAAAACACCATTTTTAAACCTAAATTCACTTATTTTATGAGTGTATCCCTTGTCAAAATTTATAACTCCATCTCTATCTAAAAAAACAGCTGATTTTTCAAAAAAGTGGTTATAGTTATTTTTTATAAAATTTAAATTATCTTTTGTACCAATATCAATGAATTTTTTATTCTTAAAGAGAGTACCACATATGAGTTTTTTTTCTATTAATCGAGGTATAATATCATTTTCTAGAGATTGTTTTTTACCATCAAGATAATTAAGGATCTCTTTTTTAAAAAAATACAACCCTGCATTCATAAGCTTACTATTCTTTGAGTTTGATATGTTCCTATTTTTATTTATTGTAAGATTTGATAATTTACGATTTGTAGAATAGTTTAAATTCTGTGTTAGAGCCATTGATGCAATTCTACTTTTTGTTATTTTTATATCTTGCAAATTGGCTTCAAAAAAAGTGTCACCATTGACCATGTAAAAGTCATTTAGCTTATTTTTAATTTGATTTAAGCAACCAAACGTATCCATTGGTTTTTTTTCAATGATACATTCAACTTTTATAAAATTTATATGTTTACCATGATACTTTTTCTTAATTATATTGCCTTTATACCCAGCCATAATATAGATTTTATTAAGATCGAACTTTGCAAAGTGATTAATTATAAAATTTAAAAATGGAATATTTTTAATCCTGATCATTGGTTTGGGCATTCCATCTAAATAATTTTTAATTCTACTGCCTTTGCCACCAGCTAAGATTACTAAATCTTTTTTTTTTGTTTTTAAATTCATAAAAATATGTATAGATAATTGTCCTTATCAAACAAGAATTTAATGTGAAAAAAAAAATAGCTTTAATAACAGGAATTACAGGCCAAGATGGATCTTACTTATCAGAGTATTTGTTAAAAAAAAAATATATCGTTCATGGGCTGAACAGAAGAACTTCACTTTTTAATACAGATAGAATTGATCATTTATTCAATGGTAAGAAATACAAGAATAGTTTTTTTTTGCATTATGGAGATTTAACTGATCCTGGCTCAATTGATGAAATTATCAGGAAAGTTAAGCCTGATGAAATATACCATCTTGCAGCTCAAAGCCATGTTAAAGTGTCTTTTGAAACACCAGAGTATACCACAAACACTATTGCGCTAGGAACCTTAAGAATTTTAGAGTCAATTAGAAAAAATAATTCTAAAATTAAATTTTATAACGCCTCTACTTCAGAAATGTATGGTGATACAAAAAAGTCGCCTCAAGACGAGAAGACAACATTTTTGCCTAATAGCCCATATGGAATAGCAAAGTTATATTCTCATTTGCTGACAAAACATTACAGAGAGGCTTATAAAATATTTGCTTGTAGTGGTATACTGTTCAATCACGAATCTCCAAGAAGAGGTCAAACTTTTGTAACAAAAAAAATTATTTCAGCATTAGTGAAAATAAAAAATGGAGAGCAAGACTGTTTATATTTGGGTAATTTATATTCTAAAAGAGATTGGGGACATGCTAGAGAATATGTTGAAGCTCAACACAAAATGCTACAAATGAAAAAACCTGATGATTTTGTGATTTCAACAGGAAAACAATATTCAATAAAAACTTTTGTAAATAAAGTTCTGTCTCAATTAAAAATTAAAGGTAAGTGGCAAGGAAAAGGATTAAATGAAAATTATACTTGTAGAGGAAAAAAAATAATTGCTATAAGCAAGAAGTATTTTAGACCTCAAGATGTTACTAATCTATTGGGAAATAGTAAAAAAGCAAAAAAATTTTTGAATTGGAAACCAAAAATCAAGCTAGACGATCTCATTTTCGAAATGATTGAAGAAGAAACAAAAATATCAAATAATACTTGATGACATCAGTTAATAAAATTTTATTAACCGGATCAACAGGTATGGTCGGTAGATGTATATTATTTAATAAAAAAAGTAACAGATATAAATTTTTAACTCCTAATAGAAAGGAATTGAATTTGTTAAATTATAATAAAGTTTTTCAATATATAAAAAAAAATAAGCCTGACTTGATTATTCATGCAGCAGGAATAGTTGGTGGAATACAGAAAAATTTAAAAGAGCCTAAGAAATTTTTAATTGAAAATATTGAAATGGGTAAAAATGTAATAATATCATCCCAGTTAAACAAAATAAAAAAATTTATAAATCTTTCTAGTAGTTGTGTGTATTCGCCAAAGTCAAAAGGGCCACTTCTAGAAAATCAAGTTTTAGATGGTAAATTTGAACCAACAAATGAGGCTTATGCTTATGCAAAGGTATTTAATAGCCTCTTGTGTAATTATATAAATAAAGAGAATAAAAATTATAATTACAAAACTTTAATACCTTGTAACTTATTTGGAGAATACGATAGTTTTGATCCTCAAAAATCTCATTTAGTTGCATCAATTATTTTTAAAATAAACGAGGCAATAAAAACCAAAAAAAAAACAGTAGAAATATGGGGCAATGGCCTTGCTAGACGAGAATTCATGTTTACTAGAGACTTTTCAGATTTTATATATTACTCAATTAAAAATTATAAAAAACTTCCTAATAATATGAATGTAGGAATGGGACATGATTTCAAAATAATTGATTATTACAAAAAAGTTAAAAAAGTTTTGAATTGGAAGGGTAAGTTTACTTATAATTTGGGAATGCCCTCAGGCCAAAAAAGAAAATTACTGAATATTGAAAATCAAAAAAAGCTTGGATGGTTTCCTAAATATTCATTAGAAAAATCTATCAAAATTACTAATGAATATTTCTTAAAATATGAAAAAATTAATAATTAAATTCTCAGGTGGATTTGGAAACCAATTATTTCAGTATTCTGTAGCAAAAAACTTTGAATTAAATAAAAAATTTAAAATAATTCCAGATTTTAATTTTTTTAGAAACTACAAATTACATAAAAATTATATTCAAAAAATAGGCTTCAAAGAAGAAAGTTTAAAATTTTATTTAAGCTCAAGTTTTTTCCCAGATAGATCCTTGCCATATACGAAGTATTATTTGGAGTTTTTTAATTTTTGTAAGTTTATTAAAGAGAAAGAAAATATGGAATATATTCATCTTGAAAATCATGATTTAAATAATTTGTATTTAGATGGTTATTGGCAAAATTTAAATTATTTTAGTGACAAGACCAAAATTATAAAAAAAAATATCACAAAATTTTTATATAAATATAAAAAAAAAAAATCACATATCTTTGACCAAACACATAAAAATAATTTTGTCATGATACATTTTCGTTTAAAGGATTATAAAAATAAAGAAAATATTAATAAGCATGGCTTATTAAAAAAAAATTATTACCTAAAAGCAATAAATCTAATTAATACTTTTAAAAAAAAAAATAAATATATAATTTTTACAGATGAGTTAGATATTGCTAAAAAAAAGTTTAGTTTTTTAAAAAACAAAATTTTTTTTGATAAAAAATTTGTAAGTGATCCAATAACCACAATGTATTATATGACAATATGTGATGATTTTATTATTTCAAACAGTACCTTTAGTTGGTGGGCAGCTTATCTTAGTAAAAATCAAAACAAAATTGTTATTTGTCCAAATAAATGGTTTGTATCAAATAAATATAAAAGAATTTCATATGAAAAAAAATGGATCAAAATATAAAAAAATTAATTTCTATAGAAACTGATACAAAAACTGACGACCTATTTACAGAAAATAGAAAATGGATCTCCTCGTTTTCAAAGGATGATGGTAATTTAGGCTTTGTTACTTTAAAAAAAAAACTTGAGCAAGAAAATATCTTTATTAAAAATTTTGATTATTTTAAATTACAAAGCAAGCCAGATATTGAGATACATTTTGCAAAAAAATTTAAAAAAAAATTTAATTGTAAACAATATCTTTTACTTCCTGAGGCAAAAGAAATTATAAAAGAAAATGATTTGAATAAATTAAAGTTTTTTTATGATAAAATTTTTTGTCAATACGATGAATATGTTGATAATAAAAAAATATTTAAATTATATTACCCATATGATTTAAATATATCAGATAAAACAATAGATTATAAAAGTAGAAAATTTTGCTGTATAATTACATCAAATAAAAATTTAATTCTTAATTCTAAAAATAATCTCTATCCTATTCGATATGAAACAATAAGATGGTATGAAAAAAACACTAAAAATCTTCTTGATTGTTATGGACTAGATTGGCACTTACCAATGAAAAGAACGGGTTACTTTGGAAGATTATTAAATTTCATAAATAAATCTGGAATATATAAGTTATATTATAAAGCTCCCATAAATTACAAAGGAATAGTTGAATCAAAAAAACAGATTTTAAAAAATTATAAATTTGCTTTTTGTTTTGAAAATTGTTCAATAGATGGTTATTTGTCAGATATTATTTTTGATGCTATGAATAATTTATCTGTCCCAGTATACCTTGGTCCAAAAAACGTAAAACAATATGTGCCAGAATCATGTTTTATTGATTTTAGAAATTTTAAAAATTTAGAAGATCTTAATAAATATTTAGAAAGCATAGATGAAAATAAATATTATGAATTCATAAGCAATATATATTCCTTCTATAAATCTAATTCTTCTGAGATTTTCAAAATGAATTCATTTATTAATATTTTGTCAAAAAATCTAAAAGAAGATATTTTATAAATTTAGATAAGTTTCATTTTGAAATAAAAAATAAAAAATAAAGTATAAAAATATCTTTTAGAAATACTAAATAATTTTATAAATTTTAAAAATTTGATTTTTTTTATTTTAATTCTTAGAATATCTAATTGTTTTTTTTTATAATGGTTATTAATAATTCTTATTTGATCTCTATATTTAAGAATTTCAAAGTTCTTTTTATCTTTGATATCTAATCTACTTTTAATCTCTTTTTTTTTTAAATAATCTTCAATAACGATCAAAAAGTCTGATTTAGATGTTTTAACTCTTTCAGTATTTGTAATTTGGTTTTTAGTTACTCTTATTGAACACAAATATTTATCTAAAATTTTAATCTTTCCAATTTTAAGAAGTTGAAGGTAAAAATCAAGATCTGCTGAGTTTGAGTATTTTTTTATATTCCATTTGACTTTTTTTTTTGATTTAAATAATTTGTTATTTACCATAACAGATGGACAGTTAATAATATTATATTCTTTTAAAATAATTTTTAATAATTCGTATTGATTAACAAATAAAAATTTTTTCAAATTTTTATTTGTTTTACCAATGACATTATCAACTTCATCGATTATTTTTGCTTTTGTTGATACTAAGACTGTGTTTTTATTTTTTTCTAAATATTTTATCTGATCTTGCACTATAGTTTTATTATAAATATCATCAGAATGATAAACACATAAGTAATTGTGTTTACTTTCGTAGGCTTTCGCTAGGTTGTACATTCCTTTTTTATTTTTGTTTATCGTTATTGAAATTTTTTTATTCTTTATTTCTTTTATTTTTGCCAGAGTGTTATCTGTTGAGCCATTATCTATAATATTAATTTTAATTTTTTTATATGTTTGATTTAAGATTGAGTACAAAGTTTGTTTAATTGTTTTTTCATTGTTAAAAGTTGGTATATTTATACAAACAAGTGGAGAATTTTTACTCATAACATTTAGCTTTTAACAATAAATATATTATGTATAAATTTAAATATTTTTCATGCTAAGCAAAAAAAAAAATATTAATAATATCAACGTTTTATTGTCCGTTTTATTACCTCTGGCTATTTTAATTTTTTTTTCATCTACCTCTATTATTTACTCTATTAATTTCATTTCTAAGAATGAAATTTTAAGTAATTTGAGTTCTTTTTTAATTGCTTCTTTTGTTTGGTTATTATTTTATAATAAGTTAAGAGAAATTATTGATATTAAATTATTGAATTTAATAACATGCTTATTTTTGACAAAAACTATAATTAATTTTCTTTATATCTATTATTTTCAATTAAATTTATTTGATTATGGAAGTAGTAATGATTATGAAATTACTGCTGCTGGTGACTCAGGTTTGGCACATGTCTCCATACTTAAATTTATTTCTGAAGCACCAAATTTAATTGGAAAACTATTTCATAATGTAAATTATTATAATAATAAAGGAACATTAATAGTATATTCTTTAATTTATGAATCTTTTGGAAATTTCCCAACAAATACTATTCCTTGGGATTCATTGGTTGTAGCAATTTATTCTTTAATTTTTTATTTTATTTCAGCATTTATAAATAATAATCAAAAAAATAATTTAATACCTGTAGCAATTTTTATTTTGCCTGCTTTTTTTTTTACTCCTTTATTATATAGAGATATTTATATTGTATTATTTTTGTCATTAAGTTTATTTATCGTTTTTAATAATAATGAAAACACTAAATTTTACTTAAAATTTTTGTTCCTAATAATTTTAAGTTTAATATTATTTTTTTTTAGGAAATTTTATTTTATTTTACCAATAATTTTTTTCACAATTTATCAATTTTTTTATAATATAAAATTGCGAAAATTGATTATATTAATTGTAGCTATTTTTATTTCATTTTTAATTTTTTATACTTTGCAAAATTCAGAGCTAATATTTGTTAACAGTACAGAAACATCTTTACAATTAGGTTCAATCAATCCAGATCCTTTACTTAGAATCATACAGTATGCACAATTAATTATTATTCATGGTGAGCGAGTTGGTGGTGATTTTGTTACAATATTAGAAAATCAAAATTTTTTTATTAAAATTTTTCTAAGATTTTGTTTTTTCTTAATTTCACCTTTTCCATGGATACAAAATATTGATAACCCAAATATTATTTATTCTTTTTTTATTTCTTTACAAATCTTTTTTTCATTTATTATTTACTTAAATCTTTTTTCACTACTTAAGTCTAAAAAATTAAATAAAAACTATCTTTTGATTGTTATTTATTTTTTTATAATTTGTTTGTTAGCAACTTTTGGAGCTTTACAATTTACTCACTATTATATTATGGCGGGATTACCCATACTTAGTCTTACACTTGCTAATATTCAATTGACAGATATAAAAAGATATTCTGTATACTCATTTACATTAGCCATCACATTACACGTGTTATATTTCGTAGCTAAGAAATTTTTAATATAATGATAATAGGTATTGATGCAATAACAGTAAAATCAGATGGTGGAGTTGAACATTTAACCCAAATATTAAATAATTTAACTAAAAATCAGGATATTGAGAAAATATTTGTCTGGTCTAATTCAGAAAATTTAGAAAAAATTAATAATAAAAAAGTAATAAAATGTTCTAATAAATTTATTCATTTTAATAATTTAACTATTATTTTTTGGAGATTATTTTTTTTTGGACACCATTTAAAAAAAAATAAATGCAATATTCTTTTGTGTTGTTCTGGTTATTTTATAGGATTTTTAAATTTAAAAAAAATTTTAATATTTCAGAATATTTTACCTTTTGTTTCTAAAGGTTTTAAAAATAAAATATTGAAAACACTCTACAAAATTAGCCTTATTAAAGCTGATGGAAATATATTTTTATCTCAAAATTCAAAATCAATTATATTGAAGAATATAAAAAAACAAACTATTTCAAAAGTAATTTCCCATGGTGTAGATGAGAGGTATTTTTGTGCCGAAAATCAGAATCAACAGTTGTTAAGAAATAAATTAAAATTAGTTTATATTTCCACAATATGCGATTACAAAAATCAAATTAATTTACTCAAAGCATTATTTATTTTAAAGAAAAAAGGGTACAATATTCAATTAGATTTAATTGGAAACATAGATAAAAAATTTGAATTTTTCTTTTATCAACAATTAAAAAATTTAAATTTAATTAAAAACATAAATTTAGTTGGTCATTTAGGAAAAGATCAATTGGTTGAAATTTTGAAAAAAAATAATGTAACTATATTTCCATCTAAATTTGAAACATTTGGAATTTCACTTCTTGAATCAATGGCTTCATCAAAACTTATACTATGTTCAAATAAGTCTGCTATGCCAGAAATTTTAGGGGATGCTGGGTTATATTTTGATCCTGATAATCCAGACTCAATTGCAAAATGTATTGAAAATTTATTTGATGAAAATTTTAATTATACTCAATTCACAAAAAGGGCTTACAATAAAGCCAAAAATTATTCATGGAAAAAATGTTCGGAAGAAACATTTAATTTTATAAGATTTATCAATGAAAAAAATTTTAATAATTAGTCAATATTTTTATCCAAATAATTTTAGAATTAATGATTTAATATCAAAGCTATCAGATAAAAAATATAAAATTGAAATTATAAGTTCTAATGTAAATTACGTAAGTAAAACAAAAAGTAATGCTAAAATAAATGAAGTATTAAAATTTCCTGGGAAAAATTTTATTATCCATAGACTATCTGTGATTTCTAGAAACGGTTCTAGTTTTATAGGAATAGCATTAGAATATCTTACATTTATAATTACTGGAATTTATTTTGCAAAAAAAAATATTATAAATAAAAAAAAATTTGATAAAATATTTGTATATGGAACATCTCCAATTACTCAAGCTTTAGTTGCAATTTATGTAAAAAAAAAATTAAAGATTCCAATTATTTTATGGGTGCAAGATTTGTGGCCAGAGAGCGTTATATATACGGGTTATATAAAAAATAAATTTTTAATTGAAATTTTACGATTTCTTACTAAGTATATTTATAAAAATAGCGATATAATTTTAATCCAATCTCCAGACTTCAAAAAAAGAATTAAAGATATTTATAATCATAAAAATATTCACTATTTACCAAACCCACCTGAAGAGATTAGTATAAAGAAGAGAAAATTTTCCATAAATAAGAATAATTTCAATGTATTTTATGCTGGAAATTTTGGAAAAGCCCAGAATTTAGAAATTTTAATAAAAGCAGCAAATATATTGAAAAATAAAACAAAAATAAAATTTTACTTTTTTGGTGACAAAAAAAAAGCCATAAATTTATTAAATTTAAAAACAAAATATAAATTAGAAAATTGTTATTTCCCAGGATATGTGGATAAAAAATATTTTACTTTTTTGTTAAGGCATGCCTCCGTATTAACATTGGGGTTAAAAAAAAATGAAATTTGGTCTGTAACTATACCATCTAAACTTCAGAGTTACCTTAATTCAGGTAGACCAATAATAGGATTTTTAACTGGTACCTCTGCCAAAATAATTAAAGACTCAAAAGTTGGATACGCAGTCAGTCCAGATGATTTTAAAGGTTTAGCAAAAACTATAGAAAAACTTAGTAAAAAATCAAAAAAAAGTTTAAATATAATGGGCATGAATGGTAAGAGTTATTGTAAAAAGTATTTTAATATAAATAACATAATAAATAGACTAGAAATTTTTTTAAATGAAATTTAAAAAAAAAAAAATTTTAATAACAGGTGGTACAGGTTCTTTTGGAAAGAATGTGCTTAAAAGATTGCTTAAAGAAGATATTTCAGAAGTAAGAATATTTAGTAGAGATGAAAAGAAACAATTTGATTTAAGAAATTCTATTAATGATAAAAGGGTTTCTTTCCATATTGGAGACATAAGAGACCCTTTTAGTCTTGATAATTCTTTGAAGGGAATTGATATGGTTTTTCATGCAGCTGCTTTAAAACAAGTTCCTAGTTGTGAGTATTTTCCTTACGAAGCTGTACAGACAAATGTAATAGGAGCAAAAAATCTAATAAATTTGTCGATTAAAAATAATTTAGAAAAAGTTATTTTTTTAAGTACTGACAAAGCAGTTTATCCAATAAATGCAATGGGCATGACAAAAGCATTAATGGAGAAGCTAGTATTTGCTGCATCCAAAAATGTAAAAAAAACCATTTTTTGTGTAACAAGATATGGAAACGTAATGATGTCTAGAGGATCCGTAATACCATTATTTATTGATCAAATAAAAAACAAAAAAAATATTACAATAACCGATCCAAGCATGACAAGATTTTTAATGTCCCTAGATGAATCTGTAGACCTTGTATTGCATGCATTAAAGTTTGGGAAACAAGGTGATCTTTATATCCAAAAATCACCAGGAACAAATATTTTGACATTAGCAAAGGCACTTAAAAAATTATTTAACTCAAATGTTAAAATTAAAACGATTGGCACAAGACTAGGTGAAAAGAAACATGAAACATTAATTTCAAAAGAAGAAATGATAAGGTCAGAAGACCAAAAAAAATATTATAGGGTTGCTAGGGAAAGTAACTTAAATAATTTTTCAGCTTATTATACGAAGGGTTTAGTAAAAATGTCTGGTAATCAGGAATATACAAGCTCGAACACTACTCAATTAGATATACAAAAAACAATTAATTTTTTGAAAAAAATTGATTTGACTAAAACAAATGATTAAAGTTTTAACTGTTCTAGGAACGCGACCAGAAATCATTAAAATGTCTCTAGTTTTGAATGAATTTGATAAAGTTTTTAGACATGTAGTGGTTCATACGGGTCAAAATTATGACTATGAGTTAAATAAAATATTTTTCAATGATTTAAAAATTAGAAAACCAAATTATTTTCTTCAATCAAAAAGTGATACTGCAATTAAAACAATATCGATAATTTTAGATAAAATTGAAAAAATTTTAAAAAAAGAAAAACCAGATGCTTTTGTTGTATATGGGGATACTAATTCTTGTCTTTCTGCTTACGTTGCAAAAAGGTATAAAATTCCCATCTTTCATTTTGAGGCAGGAAATAGGTGTTTTGATGAAAATGTACCAGAAGAAATAAATAGAAAAATAATTGATCATTTATCAGATATAAATTTTGTAATTAGTAAAAATGCGAGAAATTATCTTATAAATGAGGGAATAAAACAGAATACAATTATAAAAACAGGATCACATTTAAATGAAGTAATAAATTATCATAGAAGTAAAATTGAAAAATCTAAAATTTTAAAAAAATTAAAACTAGTAGAAAAGAATTATATAGTTGCAAGTATACATCGTGAAGAAAACGTAGAAGATAAAGATATCTTTTACAATATTTTAACTACTTTTAAAAAAGTATCAGAAATTTTTAAAAAAAAAATTATATTTTCATTGCATCCACGCAGTAAAAAAAAAATAAGAGATTTCAATATCAAACTAAACACCAACAACTTTCAGTTTTCGAAACCTTTTGGTTTTTTTGATTATTTAAGTTTGCAAAAAAATTCTTTTTGTACAATTTCAGATTCTGGCACTATTAGTGAAGAATCTTATCTCTTAAAATTTCCTGCTATTTCATTAAGAAATAATAATGAAAGACCAGAAGCAATTGACTCAGGTGTGTTAATCACAAGTGGATTAAAAACTAATACCGTGATTGAATGTGTAAAATTAATTGAAAAAAATAGGGATAAATATTTATCTTACAATAAGTTAGATGACTATGATGTATCAAATGTATCTTCAGTTGCAGTCAAGTCTATATTTACCTTTGTAGACTATATTAATAAGACAGTCTGGAACAAATAATTCAATGTCTTTTTTTAAAAAAAGATCACATTTCATTATTTTTACAATAATATTTTTTTTAATATTTATTTTTATCTTGAAAAATTTTTCACAACAAAAACAAAGTTATTACTTATCAAATGAAATTTTACCAAAATTTTCGATATATTTAATAAAAAAAAATTTTAAAAAAATTCAGAATATTAATTCTTCGATGGTTTATAAAAATTATTTAAATAATTACAAATTTGAAATTTTAAATTATTTATTTGATGAAAAAAAAAATCTTGAAATTTTTTTCTCAGAAAATTTAAAATTTGATAACCTTAAAGTAGATACTGGAATTAGTATTCATAATAAAATTTTTTTTAATTTTAGTTTTTTTTCAAAAAATTATTTTTCAAATACAAAAGAAGAAAAAATAATTGAACAATATTTAGCAACCATTAACCAAAGATTTGAAAAAATAATTTTAAAGCAAGCAAACGATATTGGATTTTTAAATCAAGAAAATATTGATTACGATCAAGGTAAAAATTTAAAAATTTACCAAGAAAATAAAATTAATTTATGGATTACAAGATGGTATTCGAAAATAACTGAAAAAATAATTAATCCTATCAAGCAGAGATTTATTTTGGATAATAATAATCAAACAGATTATCAATTAATCAAATATAATCGTTATGTAATAATTAATGATTATATAAAGTACTTAGTTTCTTTTATTTATTTAATTACAATATTCATAATTTTTTCTTTCATTAAGAAATATTCAATAATTTTTAAAGAAAATTATAAATGATTAAATTTTTTGATAGTAATATATTAAATATTATATCATTAACTATCTTCTTAATACCAGTTTCACTTATATCAGGTCCATTTATACCAGATTTTTTATTATCTTTATCATGTCTTTTGTTTTTATTTTATTGCGTAAAAAATAAACAATCAGATTTTTTTAAAATAAATTTTTTTTACTTATCTTCAATTTTTTATTTTTTGATCTTAATTTCTGCTATTTTATCAGAGGAAGTATATGTTTCTTTAAAAAGCGTCGCATTTTATTTTAGATTTATTGTTTTTTCAGTTTGCGTATATTTTATTTTTTCTAAAAATTTAAAAATATTAAATTATTTTTTTAAAATTATATTTTATTTATTTTTGTTTATAATTTTTGATTCATTATTACAATTTATAATAGGTTATAATTTAGCAGGATTTGATCTTTTAGTACAAAATTCACAAATTAGAGTCACTTCTTTTTTTGGAGAAGATCTAAAATTAGGATCATACTTAGCAAGATTTTTTCCTTTTTTTGTTTATTCATTAATAATAATAAATTTAAAAAAGTTAGATTTTTTAAAAATAATTATTCTAAATTTATATTTAATAATTATTATCATGACAGGAGAAAGGACAGCAATTTTATTTTCATTTTTAAGTTTAATTTATTTAATGATATTTTTAAAAAATAATAAATTAAAAAAATATTTAATTATTACCATCCCTTTACTGCTTCTTTCAGCAATATTCTTACTAAGTACAAATTCAAATTTGAAAGACAGAATAGTTAATCAAACTATAAATCAAATTTTTAACAAAGATCGTCCTAACGAATTAAAATTAGAGAGTGACAAAGGAAGAAATTTAATGGCCTTCTCTTATATTCATGATCAACACTATCGAACAGCAATAAAAGTTTTTAAAGATAATATTTTTCTTGGTAGTGGGCCTAAGACTTTTAGATATCTATGTAATAAAGGTGAGTATAAAGTAGGACCAGACTCTTGTTCAACTCACCCACATAATACATATATTCAACTACTCGCAGAAACGGGCATTTTTAGTTTTTTAATTGTAACTTTAGTTTTTTTATATTTTTTATCTCTATCTATAAGAGAATTATTTTTTAGAAAAAAAATCTTTAGTAATAATTTACAAATTTGTATGATTTGTTGTATTTTAATTAATTTATGGCCTTTATCACCCTCTGGAAATTTTTATAATAACTGGTTAAATATTATATATTTTTTTCCAGTCGGTTTTTACATTCTTAGCAAAACAAGTAAAGACATTTTATGAAAGTATTAATTTTTGGTTGCACAGGTATGCTAGGCAGCACACTAATTAGATATTTTTCCAAAAAAAAAATAGAAACCTATGGTACTTATAGAAATTTAGAAAAAAAAAATTTCTTATTAAAAAACAAAACTCTAAAAGAGAATAATTTTATAAAATTTGATTTAAATAAAAAATATAAAGTCAATTCGATAATTGAAAATGTTAATCCTGATTTTATAATAAATGCACTAGGATTGATAAAACAAAAAAATAAAATTTCAAAAAAAAAAATGTATTTATTGAATAGTACATTTCCACAATTGCTAGGTAAATTGGCTTTAAAAAAAAAATTTAAGTTACTACATATCAGTACAGATTGTGTTTTCTTGGGTGATAAAGGTTTTTATAATGAGTATGATAAAGCTGATGCTATAGATGACTATGGAAAAAGTAAGTTTAAAGGTGAAATAAACAACAAAAATAGTTTAACAATAAGAACGTCAATTATTGGGCACGAAATCAATAGTCAAGATAGTTTATTAGATAAATTTATTTCAAGAAAAATTAAGATTGGTTTTAAAAATGCATATTTTTCAGGTTTTACTACACTTGAATTATCAAAAATTATTTTTAAATCTTTTTTAAATAATAAAATTTATAATACAAATAGAGTCATTCATTTAGCATCTAAAAAAATTTCTAAATTTGATTTATTAAATAAGATTAACAAGATATATAAAACAAAAATTATTTTAAGAGAAAATAATAGTTTTTATTTAGACAGATCATTGGACTCTACAAGATTTAATAAGAAATATAAATTTAAACCCAAAACTTGGAATAAAATGATTAAGGAACTGTATGATTTCAAATAAATATAATATTTATTTTTTTTTTTTTATATACTTAGTTTTACATATTTATTTAATAGACAACTTTCCTATTAACTTTGAATTTACATTTTCTGAATTTTCAAAATTTTTTAAAAATTATGATTATAGTGTAATAGATGAATATTTTTTATCTCAAGCAAATACTCTAGCATTTCCATTTTTAGCGGGTCTAATTAGTAATATCCTAGATACTGATAACAGTTTATACATTACAAGATTTTTATCTTTGTTATCTTATCCTTTTCTTTTTTTAGGATTATTAAATTTTTCTAAATATTATAAATTTAAAATTCATCTTTTTTTAATTGTTCTTTTTTTTTTAAATCCATTAATTTGGGTATTTGGTTATAGAGGGACACCAGATTTAATTTCAGCATCAATTGGCTTTTATGGACTATCTTGTTTATGGACTTTAGAATTTAAAAAAAGAAATTTCATTTATTCTATTTTAATTTCTTTATCAATAGTTCTAAAACCTCACTGTTTTATATTTGGACTTTTGCTTTTTTTGCATTATTTAAAAGAAAAAAAAAAAAATTTATTTAATAAATTTTTATTCCTATTAAGTATAATTCCTTTATTAGTTATTTTATTTTTTTTGATTAACTATAAATTATTTGGTTTTTTTTTGTATTCAAATAATTACCAGGATGTCTTAAGTTTTAATTTCTCAGATTTTTTTAATAATTTTCTGTCTTATTTTGGACTTTTGTATTTATTTTTATTTCCTATTTCTTTATTTTTTATTTCTTATAAGAGGATATTTGCAAAAATAGTAATATATTTTATAATTTATATCTTAGGATATTTCTTTTTAAAACTTAATAGCGAAATGAACTTAGGTTCATTGACTTACTTATTAGGAGAAAAAAATTTATCTGGTTTGGTATTGTGCTTTGCTTTATTGGGCTTATTCAATTTAAAAAATCTGATATTACATGAAAAAAATAATAGTTATCAATTAATCTACAATCCTTTAATTATAACAATTATAATTTATATTTTAATATTATCTTTTTTTAGACCTGTTCAAAGATATTTAATTGTCATTATACCAATAGTATATTTAGCTTTTTTTATTAATTATGAATTAAAGTTTAAAAAAAGATTAATTGTACATATTCTAATTCTGGTATTTATTAATTATATTTTGACATTAAATTCCAGTCTTAACGCTAAGATTTCATCAAAAATAGCAGATTATCTAATTAGAAATAATATAAATAATGAAACTCAATTGGGACCAATAAATGCTCACGCAAATTTCATAATTAAAGATAAAAATAAAGAAAAAATTTATTATTTAACAAGTGAAATTGATGAAACTAGTAAATATGAACAAAAATTTCATGTAAGTTTTTTTAATATAATTAATAAAAATTTATATTTAGTTAAATATTAAGCTTTAATAAATATTTTGTCTGACCAATTTAAAAAAGGAAATTTGAAATCTTTAATGACTATAAAACCTTTATTTTTCAAAAATTTCTCAA
>CACCRN010000010.1 GCA_902548405.1 uncultured Pelagibacteraceae bacterium
GATACTGATATTTATGATAAATATTGTGACCATATAATCGTTTCATATAAAAAAAATAAATTTAGTAAAACTAATATTATCGGTACATACAGATTACTTAAGCAGGAAAATATTGGGAATGTAGGATTTTGTACTAGTGAAGAATATAATTTAGACAATTTAATTAAATCACCAAAATATAACAATTTATTAGAAGTAAGCAGATCATGTATTCACAAAGATCATAGAAATAAAAATGTACTACAATCAATGTGGAAAGAAATTCATAGATACGTAATATCGAATAAAATACAGGGTTTGTTTGGTACAGCTAGTTTCTTGCACACAGATTATAAAAAAATAGAAGATGAGCTAATCTATTTGCAACAAAATTTTTTAATGAATAAAGAAGTTGAGGTCACAGCAAATCCAAAAATGTCAATAAATATTGATTACAATAAAAAAGTTAAACCATCTTTAAAATTAATAAAAAATCTTCCAACATTGATCAAAGGATACCTGAAGCTAAATGCTAAAATTGGAAATGGTGCAATCATTGATCCTAAATTTAAAACTATTGATATATTTGTTTTTGTAGAATTTAATAAGATTGATACAAAGTATTTAGAAAAATTCTCTTACTAATATTGTGGAAATATTAAAAAAAATTACAAAATATTCTTATATACAAAATCTATACTCCAAAAATTATAATAACTTTAATAACAAAAATTTTTGGGATGAAACTCTTAAAATTTTAAACATTAAATATAATGCTCAAGGAATTGAAAATATACCTTCATCAGGACCAACTATCTTAGTTGCAAACCACCCTTTTGGCATATTAGACGGTTTAATACTTTCATCTATAGTCTCTAACATTAGGAAAGATTATAAAATTCTTATAAATAATGAATTAACAAAAATTGATCATATTAAAGAATATTTATACCCTTTAAAATTTAGCACTAATAAAGAAGATGTTATCTTCAATATTAATACCAAAAATAATTCTATAAATCACATAATGAGCGGTGGTTGTTTAATCACATTTCCATCAGGTGAAGTTGCTACATCTAAATTCATATTTGATAACCCAAAGGAAAGAAGCTGGAAACCATTAATTGGTTCTATTATAAAAAAAAGTAATCCAACAATAATACCTGTAAAATTTTTTGGAAAAAATAGTACATTTTTTCAGTTTACAGGATTTATAAGTAACAATTTAAGAAGAGCTTTATTTATTCGTGAACTCTTGAACAAGAAAAATGAAACTTTCAAAGTAATAATCAATAAACCTATTCATAAATTTAGAACAAAAAATTTAACTAATGAAGAGATTTCTGAAAATCTAAAAAATATTGTAATAGGTATTAATTAGGAGAAATATTATCAAAAAATATCTTAGCAGTTTCTTCCCAGCTGTATTTTTTAGCAAATTCTAGACAATCTTGTCTACTTACCTTTAAAGCTTTCAAAGCAGAAGCTTTTAAATCATTATCCAAAGTATCAATTTTAGTTCCACCTAAAATATCTTTTGGACCTGGTACAGGGTATGCTGCTACGGGTGTACCACAATTTAAAGATTCTAAAACAACAATACCAAAAGTGTCAGTTTTACTAGGAAATACAAAAACATCAGAAGATGCAAAGTGTGAAGCCAATTCACCATTAGTTCTCTCCCCTAAAAAAACATCATTGGGAAATTTCTTCTTTAAATTTTCAAGATCTGGTCCTTTTCCAATTATAAGTTTAGTACCTTCTAGATCTAAGTCTAAGAATGCTTTAATATTTTTTTCTACCGCAACTCTGCCAACGTAAATCCAAATTGGTCTTTTATAAGGTAAATCTCTTTTTTGTGGATTTTTAAAAGCGCCATGGTTACCTCCTCTTGTCCAAGTTACCATCTTGCTATTATCAATTCCTAAATCAATCAATTCTTTTCGCATCGACTCTGTTGTTACTAAAATTCTCTCTGCTTTATTATGAAAATTACATAAAAATTTTTCTGACCATTTAGCTGGAATGATCGGCATATAAAGTTTCATATACTTATCAAATCTAGTGTGAAAACTTGTAGTAAATTTTAACTTATTTTTTATACAATATCTTCTTGCCATAAAACCTAACGGACCCTCAGTTGCAATATGAATTGCGTTTGGATTTATTGATTTTATTAAATTACCAACTCTAGGCCAAACGTTTAAGGACAATCTAATTTCATTATACTTTGGCATTGGTACAGTCATGAACTGTTGAGGCGTTATATATTCAATTTGATGACCTTGAGATTTTAAAATTTCACCAGTTTCATGGAGAGTTCTAACAACTCCGTTAACTTGTGGATAATAAGCATCCGTTACAATTAAAATTTTCATTAAGATGCTTTTTTAAGTTGATCATCTTCTTCTGTATTAGATGATATCATTTCATCTTCATCTACATTTACATAATCTTTTCTAATTTTGTCCCAATAAATTATTTCAAAAGTACCGTCATAATTTTCAGCGAGTGCAGTACAAGACTCAACCCAATCACCACAATTTAAGTAATTTACTCCATCAAAATCCTCATTCGTAGCGTGATGAATATGGCCACAAATTATTCCATCAAATTTCTTTTTCTTACCATACTGGGCAATAGTTCTCTCATATTCTCCAATATATTTAACTGCATTTTTAACTTTGTATTTTAAATACTTAGCTAAAGACCAATAAGTTTTGCCTCTCATTTTTCTAAAGAAATTAATAACTATGTTAAGTCTTAATAGCATTTCATAAGCTATTGATCCCAATTTAGAGAGCCATTTTGCATAACGCATCACACCATCCCAAGCATCGCCGTGAACAACTAGATATTTTTTATTTTGAACCGACTGATGAATTACTCTGTTAATCATTTTGATTTGTCCAAAATGCATTGGAATAAACTTCCTAAATACTTCATCGTGATTACCAATAACATAAAACACTTCTGTTCCATGACGAGCTTTTCTCAATATTTTTTGAATTACGTCGTTGTGTGCTTGTGGCCAATAAAAGTTTTTTTGTAATGCCCACACATCTATAATGTCACCAACACAATACAATTTTTCAGATCTTGTATTCTTAAAAAATTCTAACAATTTCTCCGCTTGACATCCCTTTGTTCCAAGGTGAACATCTGAAATAAAAATACTTTTATATTGTAAAATGGGTTTCACTATGCTGCTCCAATCTGAGATATTTATTCTCAATTAATACTAGAATCATTGATTTGTTTGTGTCATAGTAATGTTAAAGATTTATTAAAATAATAATAACAAAATAAAATGAAATTTTGCTTTATTTATAACAAAAAAGCGTCTTCTGGGAGAAAATCCAATTTTATAAAAAAAATTTGCAACAACCTAAAATTGTCGCATCATGTTGATCTCTTTGAAACTGTTACTGAAAAAGAAGCTGAAAATTTATTTAAACAAATTGTAAAACAAGACTATGATAGATTGGTAGTTGCTGGCGGTGATGGCTCTGTGTGTTTTGCCATAAATCAACTAATCAAGAATAATTTCCAACCAAAAGAAAATTTTGCAATTGGATATGTGCCAGCTGGTACAGCAAATATTTTGCAAGCAGAACTTGGAATGTCTAAAAATATAAAAAAAATTTCACAAACATTAATGTCAGATAACTTAGAAAAAACTAATCTTGTTAAAATTAATGACAATTATTTTATTCTTATGGCTGGCATAGGTTGGGATGCTCAAATTGTTCAATCTATAAATTCTAAAATTAAAAAAATACTTGGAAAGGTTATATTTGGAATCAAAGGATTAGAAAAATTTATTTTTATGAAAAATACTAAGATTAAAGTAAATATTGACAACGATGAATTGTTAGCAGATTGGGTGTTATGTTCGAATAGTAGATATTATGCGGGACACCATAAAATAACAGATACCAATATTTTTGAAGAAAAATTTACAACATATATCTTTAAAGATTTAAGTAGAATGAAACTTTTATACTACATCTTTTTAATTATTTTTAATGGCAATCTGAATAAATCAACTTCTGTAATCACAAAAAATACAAACGAAGTTAAACTTAAAACTTTTGATAAAAACATACCCATACAAATAGATGGTGATAATTTTGGCTCTCTTAAAGATATAGTTATCAAATCTTCTAAAAGAAAATTTAATTTACTAAAAGCAGCCTGAGATTTTTATTTACTTCATTTTGAAAGTTTGCAATAATTTATTCAATTTAAATATAATTGGGGGTTGATATGAAGAAAAAACTAAAAAACTTTGCAAAGAAAAAACAAAAAATAAACAAATCAATTCATAAATTAAAAAATAAAATTAGTTTAAAAGAAAAAAAACTAGATAAGATCAGTATAAAAGTTGCAAGTGTAGAGAAAAAAATTGCTGAGAAAAAAGCTAAAAAACTAGCTAAAAAAAAAACTAATCAAAATCCAGCATCAGTAAATAATTAAAATTCAATTCGTCTTTCCTCTTCTTAAATTGTAAGAAGAGGAAAGTGATTAACTCACAAAATTTTAAAATTAAGAGGCAAGAATAATTTAGAAACTTATTAAAATTTTGTTCTAAATTTTTAGAATTTATATATTTCAAAAATATAAACTAATTATTACAAGATTATTACTTTTTCGAAACTCTTCCGTACACATCTTGAAATCTTACAATATCAGTTTCCTTTAATATTGATCCTACTTGAGCTTCCATAATTTTAACTGGTTTTTGTCCAGAGTTTTGAACTCTATGAATAGCTTCTAATGGTATAAATATATGTTCACCAGGTTTTTTAATAATTGTCTCTTTATTTAAAGTTATTTTGGCATTTCCTTGGGTTACCAACCAATGTTCAGCTCTGTGACGATGTTTTTGCAAACTTAAAATGCCTTTTGGTTTTACATAAAGTTCTTTAATTAAAAACTCTTTACCTTCAAATAGGTTTGTGTATCTGCCCCATGGTCTATAATAAACATTTTTCTTCTTAATGTATTTGTTTTTATTTTTGGCATACATTTTTAAAATCTCTTTCCAACTTCCAAGATCTGACCAAGGTATATCTAGTTTGATTGCATTAATTTCTTTAGTTTTTTCAAGAATTGCATAATCAAAAGATTTGGCAGTTGCTTTTATAAATGAGGCTTTATTTAAATGATAAGTATTTGATTTATATTTTGCCTTATTAACAGCTGTTAAACAATTTCTATATGTAGTTGGGTTATATTTTTTAAAGTTATTTATGATTGAGTCTTTTCTAAGATAAAACATTCCTGAGTTCCAATATCCATTTTTTCGAATAATTTCTTTTGCTTTTACTTCTTTAGGTTTTTCAATAAATCTAGTTACTTTATTAATGTTACCTTTAATTTTTTTAGTTAGGAAATAACCGTAATCACTTGTTGGAGATTTTGGTTTGATGCCAAATACAAAAATATTATTTTCATTAAGATTAGATTTATTTTTATTGATAGCTTTGTTAAAAATACTCATTCTTTCAATCAAATGATCTGCTGTAAAAAACATTAATGGTTGATTATCAGGAATATCTTTTATTAAAGCTGTACTTAAAATAGCAGGAGCTGTATTTCTTTTAGCAGGCTCTACAACAATTTTATATTTATTGATTTTATTTTTTCTTAAATGTTGTTTAACTTTACTTAGATATTTTTTGTTTGTGCTTATAATGGGCGCATCATAAATAGATGTTTTTGTTCTCTCTAAGGTTTTTCCAAGCAAAGTCCAATGTCCAAAATCAATAAACTGTTTAGCTTGATGATTTTTAGAATTAGGCCAAAGACGGGTACCAGCACCACCACATAAAATAACTGGTCTTATTTTCATTAAATCTCTGAGTAATCTTTAACTTCTTTTTTCTTACCTGGATGAGTTGGGGCACCTAAATATGCTGGTCCAACTGTTTGAGCATATTTCCACAAAGTTCCTGATCCAAAATCGGATTTTTTAGCTTTCCATTTTCTTCTTCTTGATGCTAATTCTTTTTTAGAAAGTCTTACATTGATAGTTCCTTTTTTGGCATCAATATCAATGATATCTCCGTTCTTTAGAAGGCCTATAGGACCTCCTAGAGCGGCCTCGGGGCCTACGTGACCCACACAAAAGCCTCGTGTTGCACCAGAGAACCTTCCATCAGTTATAAGAGCTACTTTCTCCCCTTTTCCCTGACCGTAAATTGCTCCAGTTGTAGATAGCATTTCTCTCATACCAGGACCTCCAACTGGTCCTTCGTATCTGATAATAATTACATCACCATCATTATACTTTCTGCCTTGAACAGCTTTCATAGCGCTTTCTTCATTATCAAAGCATCTTGCTTTTCCAGTAAATTGTAATTTTTTAAGTCCTGCAACTTTAACAATTGCTCCTTCTGGAGCTAAGTTTCCTTTTAATCCAACAACACCACCTGTTGGAGATAATGGATCTTTATAAGATCTCATTACTTTTTGTTTAGGATTAAATTTAATATTTTTTAAATTTTCTTTCATGGTTTTACCTGTAACTGTCATACAGTCACCATGAATATATCCACCTTCGTATAAAGTTTTTAATAACATTGGTACACCACCCGCTAACCACATATCCTTTGCTACATATTTTCCACCTGGTTTTAAATCAGCAAGATAAGGTGTTCTTTTAAATATTTTTGCAACATCCATTAAATCAAATTTAATTCCTGCTTCATTTGCAATAGCTGGCAAATGAAGACCTGCATTTGTAGATCCACCTGTTGCAGCAACAATGGTTGCAGCATTTTCCAAAGCTTTTCTTGTAACGATATCTCTTGGTTTAATTTTTTTTTGCAAAAGGTTCATAACCATTTTACCACTTTCTTTTGCATACTTATCTCTTTCTTCATAAGGAGCAGGAGTTCCTGCTGAATACGGAAGAGCTAAACCAATTGCTTCAGATACACATGCCATTGTATTAGCAGTAAACTGACCACCACAAGCTCCTGCACTCGGACAAGCAACTAATTCTAATTTTCTAAGTTCTGCTGCAGACATTTGGCCTGATGAATGCTTACCAACTGCTTCAAATACATCTACTACAGTTACATCTTTTCCTTTGTAAGTACCTGGAAGAATGGATCCTCCATAAATAAATACACTTGGTACATTAAGTCTAACCATTGACATCATTAAACCTGGTAAAGATTTATCACAGCCAGCAATACCAACTAATGCATCATAACAATGTCCTCTAACAGTAAGTTCAGCAGAGTCTGCGATAACCTCTCTTGAAATTAAAGAAGATTTCATTCCTTCATGACCCATTGCAATTCCATCAGTAACGGTAATTGTACAAAATTCTCTTGGTGTTCCACCATTAACTCTAACACCTTTTTTTACAGATTGTGCTTGTCTCATTAAAGCAATGTTGCAAGGCGCTGCTTCATTCCAAGTTGAAACTACTCCAACAAAGGGTTTTGCTACATCTTTTTCAGTTTCACCCATTGCATAGTAAAAAGATCTATGTGGTGCTCTATCTGGTCCTAATGATGTATGTCTACTTGGAAGTTTCTTTTTATTAAATTTTGCCATTATATACCCTTTATTGTTACTGATATTTTTTCAATATCATTCTTTAAATTATTATAATTAGTTTTTTCTTGTTCAACAATCTCTTTTGGTGCACGATCTACAAAACTTTTATTCTGTAATCTTTGAGAAATTTTATTCATTTCTTGCTCTAATTTACTTTGTTTAGTTGTTAAATTTTCTTTGATTAATTCTAAATCTACATCTTTATCAAAATAAATTTTAAATAAGTCACCTGAAACAACCATTGTTGCAGCAGGTCTTTCTAGATCATCATCAAGTATACTGTTTATTCTTCCAAGTTTTTTTAAGATTACTTCGTTCTTATTAATAAATTCTTTTTGATTGTCATTGATACCTTTAATTGAAAAATCAATAAATGATCCTGGGCTAACATTTAGCTCATTTTTAAAGGATCTAAGCTCTGAAATTATATTGATGATATTTTCTACCTGCTCAGTGCTATTATCTTTATTAACTTCTCCAGTTACCCAATTTTTATGCATTAAAAAATCGCTACCATCCTTATCAAATTGATCTTTGAGCCATATTTCCTCTGTTACAAATGGAATGAATGGATGAAGTAAGATTAAAATTTGTTTAAATACATAAGATGATACTTTTTTAACCTCTGCTTTTGCATCATTATCATCTGAAAAAAGAATAGTTTTAGATAACTCCAGATACCAATCACAATATGAGTGCCAAGCAAATTGGTATGCATTTTTTGCAGCTTCATCAAATCTATAATCCTCAAGATTTTTTTGAATTTTATTCTTTGCTTCTATTAGCTCTGAATATATCCACTTATTTATATTTACGTTTAAATTTGGTAGATCATCAATATCTTTAAAATCACATTCATTTGTTATTAAAAAGTTATTGGCATTCCATAATTTATTTAAAAAATTTCTATAACCTTTAACCCTATCTTCTGATAATTTTACATCTGTTCCTGGTGAAGCCATTGAAAGTAAAGTAAATCTCAATGCATCAGCACTATATTTTTCAATTAAATCTAAAGGATCAATTACGTTTCCTTTTGATTTAGACATTTTTTGTCCTTTTTCGTCTCTTACAAGTGCGTGAACATATATGTCTTTAAATGGTTCTTTATCTAAAAATTCTGTTCCAAACATAATCATTCTAGCAACCCAGAAAAAGATAATATCAAAACCAGTTACTAATACTGAAGTTGGATAAAATTTCTTTAAATAATTATCATCTTCTGGCCACCCCAAAGTAGCAAAAGGCCATAAACCAGATGAAAACCAAGTATCTAAAACATCAGGATCTCTAGTTAGTTCTACTTCTTTTTTATAAAATTCTTTTGCTTGTGATTTTGCTTCTTCTTCATTTATGGCAACAAAAATTTTATTATCTGGTCCGTACCATGCAGGTATTTGATGTCCCCACCATAATTGTCTTGAAATACACCAAGGTTCAATATTGTTCATCCATTGAAAATACGTCTTTGACCAATTTTCAGGAAAGAAATTTGTTTTTTTTGAATTAACAACTTCTTTTGCTTTAACAGATAATTTGCCAGCATCAGCAAACCATTGCTCTGTTAGAAAAGGTTCAATGATAGAATTAGATCTATCTCCATATGGAACTTTATTTTTAATATTTTCTTCTTTTACAAAAAATTCTTTTTCTTTAAGTTCTTTTAAAATTCTTTTTCTAGCTTCAAATCTATCAAGACCTTTATAGTGTTCAGGTGCGTTTTCATTTATTTTACCTTCTTCAGTAAAAATATTTATTATTTCTAGATTGTTTCTTTGGCCTACATCATAATCATTAAAGTCATGTGCAGGAGTTATTTTTAATGCACCTGTACCCTGTTCAGGATCAGCATAATCATCTTCTATAATTTTTATTTTTCTATCAACAATTGGAATAGTTACTGTTTTACCAACGAATGATTTAAACCTTTCGTCTTTTGGATTAACAGCTATAGCAGTGTCACCTAACATTGTTTCAGGTCTTGTAGTTGCTATAGTTATAAATTCATTGGTTCCATCTATAGGATATTTAATGTAGTAAATTTTTGAATTTACTTCTCTTTGATCTACTTCTAAATCTGAAATAGCTGTCTTAAGAACAGTATCCCAGTTTACTAATTTCTTATCTTTGTAAATTAAACCTTTATTGTAAAGTTCTACAAAAACTTTGATAACTGATTTGGATAAGTTTTCATCCATTGTGAATGCATTTCTTGACCAATCACAAGAACAACCAAGCTTTTTTAATTGGTTAATTATTATGTCACCATATTGTTTTTTCCACTCCCAAACTTTTTCAATAAATTTATCTCGACCAATCTCATTCTTATCTATCTTTTCAGAGGTTAGTTTTTTCTCTACTAAGGCTTGTGTTGCAATACCAGCATGATCAGTTCCTGGTTGCCATAAAGTTTCATAATTATTCATCCGGTGATAACGAACTAATAAATCTTGAATAGAATTATTTAATGCGTGCCCCATATGAAGGCTACCAGTTACATTTGGTGGAGGAATTACTATTGAAAATTTTTTAGAATTTTCTTTTGGTTTAAATAATTCATTTTTTTCCCAATATGAATAAATCTTATTTTCAACTTCAGAATGGATATATTTATCATTACTCATTGATTTTAAAGTTTATAATTTAATAATCTTATTTAACAATAATCAATTTGGATCGTTATTTAATAGACTAATATAAAAAATTTAATATAAAAAGGCCTGAAGCTATTCGTCTAAAACAAGATGGCAACGTGGCGGAATGGTTACGCAGAGGATTGCAAATCCTTGTATCCCGGTTCGATTCCGGGCGTTGCCTCCAAAAAAAATCTTGTTTTAGTTTTAAAAAAAAGTAAGTTGTGATTTTTACATTCCTCGGTAGCTCAGTTGGTAGAGCAGTTGACTGTTAATCAATTGGTCGCAGGTTCGAGTCCTGCCCGAGGAGCCAAAAAAAAATAATCTAGAAATATTTGATAATAAGCAAATAACCAAAGGGGTCCTATTTTGGTTATGATTAAACTGCTTTGGAAATATTAGATCCTGAAATTTGTAGTGTTTTGTTAAATTTTAATTTTTGATCAGTATTAAGTTCTGAATAAACTTTTGCTAAAAAATTATAATTAACATTCATATGTCCTTCTTGAGATTTTTCTAAATTAACTAAATATTCTGAAAAATCTTCAAAGAAATAATTGATCGGCACTTTTAAATAATTTGAAAGTTGAAGTAATCTAATTGAACTTACTCCATTAGTTCCTTTTTCATATTTTTGAATTTGTTGAAATGTTACGTTAATTGCTTTTGCTACTTTTGTTTGAGTTAAACCTAAAGCCAATCTTCTTAACTTAAGTTTGTTCCCTAAGTGTTTGTTGAAATTATCTTCCATTAAGACCCCTCTTAATTAAATTTTAAAAACCTATTGAACAAATTTATTTCAACTACTGCAATAGAAAAATTTATTTATTTTAATAGAAAAACATTAAAAACTAAAAACCTGTCAAGCAATTGTTAAGATTGGAATGTAAATAAATTTTACAAAATTTGGCTTAAAAAAAGCTTAGTACGATCACTCTTTGGATTGGCAAAAAACTCTTTTGTATCAGCTTTTTCTACTATCATACCTTCGTCCATAAAGATCATTTTATCTGCAACTTCTTTAGCAAAGCCCATCTCGTGCGTAACAACGATCATCGTCATACCTTGATTAGCTAAATCAACCATCACATCAAGAACTTCCTTAATCATTTCAGGATCAAGTGCAGATGTTGGCTCATCAAATAACATTATCTTTGGTTCCATGCATAGTGCTCTCGCAATTGCGACCCTTTGCTGTTGACCACCAGATAATTGACCTGGAAATTTTTGAGCTTGATCAAGAATTTGTACTCTTTCTAAATGTTTTAGGGCTAATTCTTCAGCTTCTTTTTTAGGCATTTTTTTTACCCAAACAGGAGCAAGTGTGCAGTTATCTACTATAGATAAATGCGGGAACAAATTGAATTGTTGGAATACCATTCCAACTTCAGCTCTAATTTGTTCAATATTTTTTGTATCTTCAGTTAGAGTATTTCCATCAACAATAATATCTCCTTGTTGATGTTCTTCTAATCTGTTAATGCATCTAATTAATGTTGATTTACCAGAACCAGATGGACCACAAACTACAATTTTTTCTTTTGGTTTAACTTCTAAATTTATATCTTTTAATACTTGAAAATCTCCAAACCACTTATTTACATTTTTAATTTGAATAATACTGTCAGACATAATTATCGTTCTGTTTTATATTTTTGTTCTAGATTATAGCTATACTTACTCATTGCATAACAAATAATCCAGAAAATTATTGCTGCAAATACATAGCCTTCCATTGCAAATCCTAACCATTCTGGATTAGTTTTTGCTAAATTTAACATTCCAACTATTTCTAATAAACCAACTACAAATATCAAAGGTGTATCTTTAACTAACGCTAAGAAAGTATTAGCAATACCAGGAATTACTAATTTAAGTGCTTGAGGTAAAATTACAAATATATGCATCTTCCAATATCCCATACCTAGTGATTTAGCAGCTTCGTATTGGCCTCTTGGTAAAGCTTGTAAGCCTCCTCTTATTACTTCTGCAACATATGCAGCTTCAAATAATGAAATTGCAATAATTGCTCTAACTAATTTATCTATGAAAAAATCTTCCGGTAAAAACATTGGAAACATTACAGCTGACATAAATAGAACTGTAATTAATGGTACCCCTCTCCAGAACTCAATAAATCCTACTGATATATATCTAATCAAAGGTAAGTCTGATCTTCTTCCTAAAGCAAAAGCCATTCCAATAGGAAAACAGAAAATTAAACAGAAGAACGAAATTATGAATGTTAGAGACAACCCTCCCCATGCTCCCGTTTCAACCCAGTTTAATCCATCAAGTTTACCAAGTTCAATTAACTCCTCATAAAAAACAAAGTATTTAAGAATTATATAAAGAGTAATTGGTACAATTAAAAAATAGTAAAACTTAAATCTACTTGGGATAAAAAATCCAAGAATAATTGAAATAACTGCTGCAATTATACCGTACGAAAAATCAAAAAATACTGGTCCGCCTGATATAAAAAAGAATATAAACAAGAACGCAATAAAAGGATAAATAACTACATAGTATAAAGTTAAATACTTTTTAAATTTCTCTGTAGCAAAATACCCAACTGAACCAAGTAAAGCCAAAGAAATAAAAGATAAATTTATTCTCCATTGTTCAGCATTTGGATACATTCCATACATAAATCTGTTAAACCAAACTTTGATATATGTCCAACATGCGCCAGTTCCTGAACAAACATCTTTACTATCTCCTGCAAAACTAGCATCTACAAAAAACCAACTTAAGATTGGTGGTGTTGCTTTAATGATTACAAAAATGATTAATAATGAAAGAATAGCGTTAAAACTGTTAGTATTAATATTTTTGTTTAAGCTGTCTAAAAATTTGTAACCACTATGCTCTATTCTAATAAAGTGAAGACCTATAAAACCAATTATTAAAGGTATCAAAAAACTTAATAAAGTTGGTAAGAATCCTGTGATGTTAACATTAAAAAATGAATTCAAAAATACATCTAAAACACTAATAAAAAATAACAAAGAACCTAAATACAAAAATGTATTCAAATTTTCTTTATCGGGTTTTAAAAAATTAATTTTTGACATTTATTTTTCCTTAATAGCAATTTTTTTATTATACCAATTCATCAGTATAGAAATTGATATACTTAAACTTAAGTAAGTAAGCATGGTAATAGAAACAATCTCAATTGCTTTTCCTGTTTGCATTAATGCTGTACCTGCAAATACTAAAACTAAATCTGGATAAGCAATTGCAGCTGCTAATGATGAATTTTTAGTTAAATTTAAATATTGGTTAGTAGTTGGTGGTATAATAATTCTTAAAGCTTGTGGCATTACTACTAATTTTAAAACCTGATTTGGATTTAAACCAATCGATGCGGCGGCCTCTTTTTGACCTTTTCCAACACCTTGAATTCCAGCTCTTACACACTCTGCAATAAAAGTTGCTGTATATAAAGCTAAAGATAGAGTTAATGCTATTAATTCAGGAGGTAAACTTACACCTCCTTCATAAATGAATGATGTAGTTGCAAGTTGTTTTAATTTTGGAATTTCAAAAGATAAACTTACTCCACCTATAACAAAACTTAACAAAGGTAATATAAAAATTAATCCTAAAGATATCCATAAAACTGGTAACTGTTTACCTTGAGTTTCTTGAACTTTTCTTGCATGGATTCTTATAACTACAATTGCAATTATGGCTGCAACTATTGAATAAAAGAAAACATTAAAGTTTTCCCAAACAAAAGCTGGAACATAAAGGCCTTTAATGGTTAAAAAGAAAACACCAAACATTGCATCAGCATCCTGAGGTAATGGCAATGCTCTTAATGCAGCAAAATACCAAAAAAATATCTGTAAAAGTAATGGAATATTTCTAAAAAATTCTACATAGAATGCAGCAAATTTATTAATCAAATAATTTGGTGAAAGTCTTGCAACACCAACAATCACTCCAAGTATAGTTGCAAATATTATTCCAATAACAGAAACTAAAATAGTATTTAACAATCCAACTAAGTAAGCTCTAAAATAAGAATGTGATCCGTCGTATTCTATTAAAGAAAATTGAACATCAAATGAAGATTCTTGAGATAAAAAACCATATCCAAAATCAATACCTCTGTTTTCCATATTGACTTGGGCGTTATAACTAAAGAAACCAAAAACTAGAACTACTGCTAAAACTGTAATTAATTGAGGAACTATTTTTTGTAATTTGAAGTTCATTTAAGAGCTTATAAAAAAAAGGGCTAGAAAAATCTAGCCCTTTTTAATTAGTTAAATATGCAATTATCTTGCAGGTGGTACGTAAAGAATTCCACCTTTAGTCCATAATTCATTTGGACCTCTGTCCGGTAAAATTCCAGTGTCAGCTATATTTCTTTTGTAGCTTTCACCATAGTTACCAACTTGCTTGATAATTCTTAAGCTCCACTCATTGTCTAAACCAAAAGCAGCACCTAATTCACCTTCAGCACCAACTAATCTTTTAACAGCTGGATTATCTGAAGATTTCATCATATCTGCATTAGCAGAAGTAATTCCATACTCCTCAGCTTCGATCATAGCATTTAAAGACCATCTAACGATATCTTCCCATACTGAGTCACCTTGTCTAACAACTGGTCCTAAAGGCTCTTTAGAAACAGTTTCAGGTAATACAATGTGATCATCTGGGTTAGTCATTTTAGTTCTTTGTGCAGCAAGACCAGATTTATCAGTAGTGTAAGTATCACATCTACCTGCATCATAAGCAGCTACGACTTCATCAGCTTTTTCAAAAGCAACTGGCTCATAAGAAATTCCTTTAGAATTGAAGAAGTCTCTCATGTTTAACTCAGTTGTTGTACCAATGTTTGTACAAGCTGAGATACCATCTTTGAATTGGCTTGTTGAAGTAATACCAGAACTTTTTCTAACCATGAAACCTTGACCATCGTAGAAGTTTACTCCAACGAAAGTTAGTCCGATATCAGCATCTCTAGAAAGAGTCCAAGTTGTGTTTCTTGATAAGATATCAATCTCACCAGAAGTTAAAGCTGTAAATCTTTCTTTAGCACTTAATGGTGTAAACTTAACTTTGTTTGCATCACCTAGTACTGCAGCAGCTACCGCTCTACATACATCAACGTCGATACCAGTCCAATTTCCAGCAGCATCAGCATTAGAAAATCCTGGAAGACCTTGAGATACTCCACATCTTACAAACCCCTTCTTTTGAGTGTTTTTAAGTGTTTTAGATTTTTTAGCAGCCATAGTTTCTGTTGTAAAAGTAAACAACACCGCAACCATTGCTACTAAAGAAGTTAATTGTTTTAAGTATTTAAACATTATTCTTCCTTTTAGTTATTTTTATTTGTTAACAAATAATTCAAAACTTAGTTTTGAATTCGCAGGATTAAAACATTTTAAAAAAACTACTTCAAGAGGAAATTATAGTCAAAATATTAAGTAATGGCGCGCCCTGAAGGATTCGAACCTACGACCCTCGGTTTAGAAAACCGATGCTCTATCCAGCTGAGCTAAGGGCGCAATATTTGGAATACATATATATTACAAATTTAATATTTAAACAGAAATTTTTTAGCTATCAATAATAAAGATAATAATTCAATACGGCCGATAATCATAAAGAAAATAAGAAAAAATTTAGTAATAAAATGTAAATTTTGAAAATCAAAATCACCCATTCCATAAGCTGAAGAATTAACAGTATTCATTAATGTTAGAATTGCCAGTTTAAATGAATATTCAAAATTGATTTCACTCAAAGATAAAAAAATTGTTAATGAAAAAAGTGAGATTATAAAAATAACAATTGTAAGAAAATATTTATTTATATCATGAGTTGCAAAGTTAATTTTAGAAAATGCTAGCTTATTCATAAATACATTTTTTGGTCTACTAAAAGAAAGTATTTGATTTAAAGAATATTTTGTTAAGGAGTAAATTTTTAAAAATCTTAAACCTGAACTTGTAGAAATAAATGAACCTCCAATTATAACCAAAAGTAAATACAAAAATTGAAGATTAGTTTGTTCAACATTCAATGAAATTCCAATGTTTGAAATACTACTTACTAAAGATAAAAAACTATAAGAAAAAGTATTATCGTAACTAAAAAATATAAAAAATATCCCAACTGTTATTACAAAGTATAAAAATAGATGAATATCCTCATGGAAAAAATTAATATTTTTTCTTAAAAAGATTAAATTGTATATAAAAAAAATACTGAAGAAAGAAACTAGCATTAATAATGAAAAAATTATTATCTGTGAATTTTGAGTTAGTATTGTTGAGAGATCATTTGCTGGTAAAAAACCACCTGAAGAAATAATAGTCATTGATAAATTTAATGAATTAAAAGATCTAATTCCAAATAAATTAAGAATTATAAAAATAGATAATGTTAAGCTTGAATATAAAATAAATATTTTAATTGTTTGTTTTAAAATTTCGGTTGTATTAAATGATAAAAAATTTGTAAGAGATTTTTTTAAGTTTTCATCATAAATATCAATCAAAAAAATTATAGAAAATAAAAAGTATAACCCACCTATCCATTGAATAGATGATCTCCATATTATTAAACCCTGATCAATATGCTTTATATTTTCAAATATTGTAAATCCAGTTGAAGTAAAACCAGAAACTGCCTCAAATAAAGCATTTAAAAAAGTTAAATTATAAATACTAAAATAAAACGGGATGCATAACACTAATGGCATAATAAAATATCCTAAAAACACAGTAAGTATTTTTTCAAATATTGTGGGTTTTATTTCTGAGGTATCAAATTTGTAAAACAAAAAACTTATTAAACCAGATATTACTAAACTGAAGTAATATGTATTTAAGTTTAAGTATAAATTAAAATAATAAGAGTAAATAATATTTAAAAATGAAAAAACTGAAATTAATAGAAAGAAAAAACTTAAATATTTTACCCTGAGTGTTGGCATTTAATTAAATTGAGCTAATTCTGAAAATATTTTCAACAACTGAAATTGAGTCTTTTTTGGCTAAAAAAACAACTTTATCATCTTTTTGAAATATAAAGTCTGATCTAGGTATAATTACTTTATCGTCTCTGAGTACGGCACCTATTCGAATTTCTTCTGGAAGATTTGAATTTTTTAATTCTTTATTAATTAATTCAGATGTCTCAATAATCTCTGCCTCTATCACCTCATATTCACCATTCATAATGGTATAAGCTGTTTCAATTGTACCTTTATGGATATGTTTTAAAATACTAGATACGGTATTCATTCTAGGGTCTATTAAATCATCAATCTTAAGTGAGTTCTGTAATAGTGAATAATTTTGCTTATTAATTAATGCCATTGTTCTTTTGTCATCAATTTCTTTTTCATCTTTTGCAAATTTCTCAACTAGTACACTCACCATTAAATTATCCTCATCATCATTTGTAAGAGCAAGAACAGTCTCTGCTTCCTCTAAATTTGCCTCAGCTAAAACTTCCTCATCTAATGCATCTCCATTAATAATTATTGTGTTATTTAATTCACTTGCAAGAAATTCTGCTCGTTCTTTATTTTTCTCAATAATTTTTACTCTTGCAGCGTCTAAATTTTCCTCAATATTCTTAGCTAAATTAAAACCAATATTACCTCCACCAACTATAAGAATTTTTTTAGAAACTTTTTCGGTATGTCCAAATGCTTCCAATGTTTCAGACATTTGGGTTGAATTTATGATCACATAAATCTTATCATTGGTTTTTATTTCATCAGCTTTTTTTGGAATAAAAAACCTATCCTCCCTTATGACACCAATTACATTTGCTTTAAGATTGGGATATTTTTTTGTGAGATCGCTCAATTTAATATTGATCAGACTACAATTTTCATTAATTAATATTTCAAGTAACCTGATTTTATTTTCTGCGAAAGGTACGCTGTCTAAGGCTCCTGGAGCTTCTAGTTTTCTTTGAATCGATTTTGCAATTTCAATTTCTGGTGAAATAATTACATCTATTGGTAAGTTTTCTTTGTTATAAACCGTTGTAAACTTTGGATTTAAATAATCCTGAGATCTTATTCTTGCAATCTTTTTTGGTATTTTAAAAATAGAAAATGCAATTTGGCATATAACCATATTAATTTCGTCATTTCGAGTTACTGCTATAATCATATCGGCCTCTTGTGCATTAGCCTTTTCAAGAATTGACGGATAACTACCTTTTCCAACAATAGCTTTAACATCAAGTGCATCATCAATTTTTTGAATATCTTCGCTTGATGGATCTATTACAGTAATAGAATGACCTTGATCACTAAGTTGTTTGGCTATAGTGAAACCTACTCTGCCTGCGCCACAAATGATTATGTTCATTTAATTAAATTCTTTAATTCCTAAGCCTTTTAATTTTCGATGTAAGGCACTTCTTTCCATTCCAACAAAATTAGCCGTTTTTGAAATATTTCCATTAAATTTTTTCAATTGAATAGTTAAATACTCTTTTTCAAATTTTTCTCTAGCCTCTTTTAATGGCACAGATAGGCTGTTTTCAGCCAATTGTTCATTGAAATTAATATTTTTTAAAGATTCTTTTATTATATTTGAAATTTTTTCCTTTGTGTCAGGCTGTAAAATTGCAATTCGTTCAATTAAATTTCTTAATTCTCTTACATTACCATGCCAATCATGATTTAGTATATAAGTATTGTCTTCGTCTATTTCTAATTCATTAATATTGTAATTTTCAGATATTTTTTTTGAAAAATATTTAATCAAAAGTGGAATATCTGAAATACGTTGACTTAATGGTTCAACATTTATTTCAAAAACATTAAGTCTATGAAATAAATCTTCTCTAAAATTTCCTATTTCTATTTCTTTCTTCAAATCCTTGCTTGAGGAGCATATTAATCTAACATTAACACTTACGTCATTTGAACCGTTAACTCTTTTAAATTTTTGATCTGTTAGAACTCTCAAAATTTTTGACTGTATATCCAAAGGTATCTCAGAAACTTGATCTATCAACAAGGTTCCTTTGTTAGCTTTTTCTAATGCTCCATAAGATATTGAGCCATTATCTTTTTCTTCTCCAAATAATTCAAGTTCATATTTATTTGAATCTAAAAGGGCTCCATTCAAAACTACGAAGGGATTTTTATTTCTTTTAGATAATTTATGAATTTTTCTTGCTATTAATTCTTTTCCAGATCCTGAGGGACCATTAATAAATACTCTACTTTCTGTAATAGAAATTTTGTTAATTTGATCGTTTATATTTAAGATATTTTTACTATTTCCAATTAATTCGTATGATGAAAATAATTTCGTTTCATATTCTTTATTTTGTTTTTTAAGATTATAATTTTCAACCGCCCTTCTAACAAAGTTTAATAATCTCTCTTGATCAAAAGGCTTCTCAATAAATTCGAAAGCACCTTCATGAAGGGATTTGACAGCCATTTCAATATTAGCATGACCTGAAATTATAATAACAGGAACATCTTTATCCTTTGATTTAATGTGTGACAATAGCTCTATTCCATCATTATCACCTTTATCTAATTTAACATCAAGTATGGCAACATCTGGAAGTTTTTTATCTATTTCAGATAATGCTTGATTATAATTTGCAGCAAGTCTTGTTTTGTAGCCTGCGTCCAAAATTAACTCATTAATGATATTCCTTATATCAGCATTATCATCTACAATTAAAATTTCAGAACTCATTCTATTTAATAAAATCTATTTTAATTTTTGCACCATCATCTAAAGGTATAAATTCAATATTTCCATTATGATCATTTATTATTTTACTTACTATTGAAAGACCTAATCCAGTTCCATTTTTTTTAGTAGTAAAGTATGGATTTAAAATATCTTTAATATTCGCTGCAAATATTCCAAAACCGATACCATTATCTATAATGATGATAGTGATGTGGTTATTTTCTTCATTAACTTCAATAGTGATTTTTTTCACTAAATTAGTAACATTTTCAGCTTTTTGCTCAATACTCTCAATAGAATTTTTAATTAAATTAAAGAAAACTCTAGC
>CACCRN010000011.1 GCA_902548405.1 uncultured Pelagibacteraceae bacterium
CTGCTGGAGCACTTGGTAAATTATTTACTGAGGCTATAGAAAATTGTGATGGAAAACCTATTGAAGGTTTAAGTTCTGTTGGTGCAACTTGGACACAAAAGATAAGATTTTCAGTTCTTCCACAAGTATTACCTTTGTTTTTAAGTTATGGAATATTAAGGTTAGAAATTAATGTTAGAGAATCTACTATATTAGGTTTTGTTGGCGCAGGAGGAATTGGAGAAATGTTAGCGGCTTTAATTCAGTGGAATTATGGAGCTGATGTTTTAGCCTGTATGTTCTTACTGGTTGGTACAATAATTGCATTAGATTATTTGTCTGGATATTGGAGACATAAATTAATTGGAGTAAATCAATGAGTTCTAATTTAGCAATTGAAAGAGATAATATTCGAAAATTATTTCCAGACACATTTAAACAGGCCAGGAAGAGTAGATTAAAAGGCCAAATAATTTTTTTTCTTATAATATTATATTTAATAATAGGTTTTTTTACTCTAGACGTTGTTGATATTCCAAAAAAATGGAAACCACAAAATGCTGCTATGTTTATCTTAGACACATATGCACACAAAGATCATGTAACAATGAAATGGGAAAATCATGACGATATTAAAATAGCTTTTGAAGGAAATTATAGAAGTGTTTATGGAAGAGATAATCTTGATAAATCAATTCCAGATTGGTTTTACAAAAATTCTGATAATGTTGGCAATGTAGTTGAGTTTAATAATAAAGGTAAGGCAATATTATACAAAGATAAAGTCGAGATTGTAAATTTTCCAAAATATGAGAGAGATTTTACCATAAAATTAAATTCTAATGGTAAACCTTACCTTGTAGGTTCAGAGGATTTGGTCATAGAAGATTTAAAAGGTTTTAGAATCACAGAAAATAGAGTTGAATTTAGACCAACTTTGTATGAGAGAATTCAAGTATATCCAAAAAAAGTTGAAATTCATCGTTACAGTATCGGATGGAAATATTTTTGGTTTGATTTCTCAAGTCCGTTAGAACCATATACCTTTTTCGAAGCACTAGGTTTGACTTTTTCTAATGAGAGAGTTGTTCCTGAAATGTCTAATTTAAAACTTTTCTTTACAGAAATTAAAGACAATGACGCATTTATGCACGGTAGAGTTTGGTGGGCTATGCTTGAAACAGTTGTTATGGCTGTATTAGGGACGATGTTTGCTACAGTTATGGCTCTTCCCTTATCTTTTCTTGCCGCATACAACGTTACCCCAATTAAAACTATAAGATTTATGTTGAGAAGATTATTTGATACTTTAAGAGGAATAGATTTTTTAATTTGGAGTTTAATATTTTTAAGAGCTTTTGGTCCAGGACCCTTCACTGGAATTTTTGCAATTGGTTTTACCGATACGGGTACTTTAGGTAAATTGTATTCTGAAGCAATTGAGAATACTGAGAAGAAACAACAAGAAGGAGTTCAATCTACGGGAGCTAATAAGTTTCTACAACATAGATTTGGTATAATTCCTCAAATACTTCCAATTTTTGTATCTCAATCCTTGTACTATTTAGAGTCAAATACTAGAGGTGCTGTAATTATAGGTGCAATGGGTGCAGGAGGAATTGGGTTACAATTTTTAGGTGCGCTAGGTACTGGAAATGATTTTGAAAATGTAGCCTACATGGCAATTTTAGTTTTAGCTGTTGTAATATTTATGGACAGATTATCTGCTTGGCTTAGAAGAATATTGATTGGATCTGATCAATTAATTGTAAGGTAAAAAAATTTCAAATAATTTTATCAAATATTTTAATTTAAGAATCTAAAAAGATAAAAATCTATTTTACCAGAATTTCCACCAAGGTTTTTCTTGTTTTGGTGTCTCATCATTGTCAACAATAACTTTAGCTACAGATGGATCCTCTCCATCTACTAATCCTGCTCTAGCGGTTGTTTTAGCGTCTTCTAATTTTAGTTTTGCTTCAAAAACTCTATTTTCATTACACAACTTCATGCCCTCTTTCATTAATGTTTCGGCTTCTAATGCATTTTCAGGACTTGATCTTGATATATCATTTTTAACAGTCGCTCTTAACATAAGTACACCAGGGTCTTCACAATTACCTATCTCATTTTTAAATGTATCTTCAGTATTTTGCGAGTAACTACTCCCAGCTTGTTGTTCTGTTATTTTTACGTGATTGTCAGCTTGAGCAAACGTGATTGTGGATAAAGAAAATATAAAAGAAAATAAAATTTTGTTCATAATATTTTTTTAACTTAAGTTTGTTAAATAAATGTTAAAGAAATAATAATTTTTATGAAATATTATCCAGCATTTTTAATAGGTATTTCTGTTACCTTTTGTTACAGCAGCTGTATGTACTTATTTTCAGCACTGTTATTAACTTGGGAAAATGAACTTGGTATTTCAAGAAACAATTTAACTTTTATTTACTCTCTTGGCCTTGTTTTACATAGCTTGTTGTTACCCATTCTTGGTAAGTTTGTTGATAAAAACCTTGGCTTTCAAATGATGTGGGCAAGTCCTATATTGTTAGGATTAAGTGTAATTTATCTATCATTAGCTAACACATATACTGAATTTTTAGTTGCTTGGTTGCTTGTAAGCGGAACCTCCGGTGGATGTCTTTATACAATGCTATTTAGTGTTATTACTATTAATTTAAAGTCAAAGGCCAAAACATCTATTGCAATAATTACTTTGTTTGCTGGATTTGCAAGCACATATACATTTCCTACAGCAACCTATTTAACAGAACAATATGATTGGAGGTTTACTGTATTGATTTTTGGATTATTAAACATATTGATTAGTTCACCAGCCAATTATTTTGGTTTCAAAAATATAATTAAAAAAGAGTTTAAAATAATTAAAAAACAAACTTATAAAAATTCCAGACTTCTAATAATACTTAAAGACAATAGATTTTGGTTATTTAGTTTTTCATTATTTGTTGTTGGATTTAATGCAGGTGCTATTACAACCCATATAATTCCAATGCTACAGGATAAAGGATTGAGTCTAGCACTAGCTGTGCTGACAGCTTCGATGTTTGGACCTGGACAGGTTTTGGGAAGAATTTTAGTTATGATATTTGGGGGAAATAAAGCAAATATAAAATTATTTGTAATTTGTTTTTACTCCCTCATACTTGGAACAATTTTTTTGTACTTCATAAATTTTAATCATTATTTAGCATTTTTATTTGTTTTGTTTAATAGTACAGCATATGGAAGTATGGCTATTTTAAAACCTTTAGTTCAAAATGATGCTTTTGGTCAAAAAAACTTTGGTAATGTTCATGGTATTTTAGCCTTGCTATACATGATAGGAAGTATTTTGGGGCCATGGATAGGTTCCTTGATATGGAATGTAGGAGGATATGACTTGTTAATATTTATATTTTTTATATTGGCAATATTTGGAAACGTAACTGCAATTTTTCTAAACAAAAAAAAATTTATTTAAAACTGCTTTCTACATGTTTATAAAAAAAATTTATATTTGGAATTTCTAAATTTTCAACTTTAGCTAGATCATCATATTTCCTTAGTCTAACTGCATCTTGCATAAAAGGTTGTTTAATAAATTCGTTTGCCTCTTCTTCAGAAAAACTACCACCTTGAACATCCAAACTTCGTTTTGAAGCAATAGATAAAGTCTCATAATATCCTTTCTCATAATAAACTAAATATCTTTTAGCCGGTACATGCCCTTTAATTAGTCTTGTGACATCCTCTGGAAAAAATTTAGAAAGAAAAAGGGATCCTAAATTCTCATGCTTTTTATCTACTCCTTTTTTGATGGCTTCTTTATCATTATTAATTAAGTGACCAATATCATGGAATAGAGCTGCAGTTATAAAAAAATTGTTTTCATTGTTTTTTTTTGCCAATAATGCACATTGAATTGCATGTTCTAGTTGTGAAACTTTTTCATTTCCATATTGTTTGTCTGATCCAATTTCTTCTATAATTTTAAATAAATTGGTAATATTTGATTTAATGTCCATAGTTTACTTTAAATTAAGAATGTTTCAGTTTTGTTACAATTTAGATTTAGCATCCATTAAGTATAGAAAAAATAATATATAGTAATAAAAGTTAAAAATGAAAAAACTTTTATTTGTTTGTACCGGCAATTCTCATAGAAGTATATTGGCTGAAAGTGTAGTGAACAAATATCACCAAGATAAATTTATTGGGTACAGTGCAGGTAGTAAACCATCTGGAATAATTAATAAATATGTCATTAAATATCTAAATGAAAATAATTTTGATACAAAAAATCTATCTTCTAAAAACTTTAATAAATTTTTGGATGAAAAAACAATATTCGACCAGGTATTTACAGTATGTAACAATGCCAGTGATGAAGTTTGTCCAGTCTGGCCATCTCCTGAAAAAATAGTTCATTGGGACATTGAGGATCCTGTTCATATCATTAATGAGTTAGAAAATAGTGATAAACCAAATAAAGAAGAGCTGATTTCAACAGAAATACATAAAACTTATTCCAATTTAGAAACCAGAATAAATGATTGGATTAAAAATTATGAAAAATAGTAAAAAAAAAATAATTTATAGTGAATTCATAGGTAGTTGCTTCTTAGTAATGATAGTTGTTGGTTCTGGTATCATGGCTCAAAATCTTACCAACGATACTGCTGTTATGTTATTAGCAAATACTATTGCAACAGGAGCTGGTTTATTTGTTCTTATAACTGTGTTTTCTGATATATCGGGAGCACATTTTAATCCATTTGTGACACTAAGTATGTTTTTTGCGGGAAGATTAAAATCAAAATTAATTCATATATATATCTTGTCACAAATATTTGGTTGTCTAGCGGGTGTAGGTTTAGCAAATTTTTTTTTTGAATTACCTATTTATGAGTTGTCATCAAAAACAAGAGATGGAGTTTATATATTTGTAGCTGAAATAGTAGCAACTTTTGGATTAATTTTAATTATATTTGGATCAATGAAAAGTGGAAAAGTTGTAACCGCTGCATGTGTTGGTTTTTATATTACAGCTGGATATTGGTTTACTTCATCAACTTCTTTTGCAAATCCTGCTGTTGCAATAGCTAGAACTTTTACAGATACATTCACTGGAATAAATTATTTAAATACACCTTTATTTATAATTGCAGAGCTATTAGGAACACTGTTAGCAATATTTGTAATAAAAAAAATGTTATTTACTAAATGATTTTATTTTCAATCCGTTCAATTATTTTTGGTAAATCCTTAATTGTATCAATTACGTAATGTGCACCTATTTTCTTAAACTTACGAGAGATTTTTTTTCTAAATTTTAATTTTTCTTTATTAGTTAATTTATTAAATTCGTGTTCATTTTTGCCAAATTCATTTCCAGAAAATATTACTCCTATTACCCACATTCCAGCATTTAATCCCTCCTGTAGTCCAGGAATAGTATCGTCTACTTTAATGCAATTTGATCCCTTGGTTATATTTAAATCAGAAAAGATCCTATAAATTATCTCTGCAGAAGGTCTTCCAATTTTTGTGTATGAGGAACTATATGAAACATCGGGTATAAATCTTTGTTTTTTTAATTCTGGCAATATAACTTTTAGAATTTCTTCTGAATATCCAGTATTGATTCCTATTTTTATTTTTTTGTTTTTTATAAAATCTAAAGTTTTTTTACTTCCTGATATGAATTTTGAATGTTTGTTAATTATTTTTTTTAATTCTGGATTAAAAAGTTTAAACAATTTATCAATATCTTTAACTGTTGGTTTTGATTTAAATTTTTTTTTCCACTCCGAATTAATTTTTCTTGTTGTTAGCAATGCTTTTATATGGGCTCGTTTTTCAATACCCATTGGTCCTATGGCTTGTTTTCGGGTAATTTTAATTCCTAACCTATCAAATAATTTAATAAGAACTTGAGATGGCGCAAGGCTTCCAAAATCTATTAATGTACCAGCTAAATCAAATACAATAGCTTCAATATTGGAATTTTTCATATGTTTTTTTTTCGAATCTTTTAATTAGAATTTAATATTTGAAATTAATTATATCTTTAATTGAATAATAACATTGATTTTATTGCTTTTTATTTTGATTTTAATTTGTTTTATTAATGTTACAAAAATATTACAGATTTATTACATATGCAGAAAATACTAAATTTCTTATTGATAATTTCAACAGTATGTTTGACTTCAGCAGCAAAAACAGATGAGTTAGATTTAAACAAACTTTTGAGTAAGTTAAAAGATTGTAATACACAAAGTGAAGCAAAAATTTTAGAAAAAAGTATATGGAATTTGTGGGAAACACATCCATCTGATTTTCAATTAACTATTGACTTAAAAGAAGGCTCAAGACTGGTTCAAAACGGAAATTATATAAGAGCATATGGAATTTTTAGTAAAATTATAGAAAAAGATCCTAATTGGGCTGAGGCTTGGAATAGACGTGCAACATCTTTATATTTTATGGGTAAGTATAAAAAATCACTTAGAGATATTGATATGGTCTTAAAACTTGAGAATAGGCATTTCGGTGCTCTAATTGGAAAAGGACAAGTATACATGGAAATGAAAGACTACGAAAAAGCCTACAATAGTTATTTAGAAGCTTCATATATAAACCCAATGAATAAGGATACAATAAATCAAATAAACAAAGTATCCAAATTAATTAAAGAAAAAACAATATAATTAATTTATCTGTAAAATATCTTTAATATTATTCAAATATAATAACTTATGAATTATTTAAAAAATATTAAGCTTACAAATAATATAACTTTAATTAATAAGCCCTTCAAAAAAAAAGAATATTATCATTTCCTAAAAACATCTGATTTATCTTTGGTGGTTGCAGAAATTAAGAAAAACGTTTTTGTTGTAGTTAGTCAAAAAAGAATTCCAGTTAATAAAATCAACTATGAATTTCCATCTGGTATAATTGATAAAGGAGAAAATTCTATAAGTGCTGCATGTAGAGAATTTTATGAGGAAACAGGATATAAAATATTAGTAAGACCAAAAAAATTATTTACAATTAATTGCGAGCCTGGAAGGTTAACAACTAAAATTTACTGCTATTACTCAAATAAAATAATTAAAAAAAAAGGACCTGAGAAAGGTATTAAAATTCATTTACTATCTAAAGAAAAAATAAATAAATTAATTTTAAATGAAAAATTTAATAATGCATCTCATATAGCTTCATTTTTTAAAGTTGTAAAGGTGCCTACTAAGTAAGCACCTTTAATAAGAGAAGAATAATAAATTCGTTTTCTGAATTAATGATGAAACATTTCTGATAAATTAATAAAATATTAAATCTAATTTAAATTAATATTAAATTAATTTGAATAAATTACCCTAGGTTCTAAAAATAATTCTCTTGATAAAGCTTTAAATTTTTTTGTGACTTGTTTAGAAATTATTTCCTGATGTTCTGAAGGTATTTTTAAAAAAACAGCGTTCCCTCTTCTGTATAATTTAAATTCCTCTAAAAAAATTGTCGAAATTGATGTTAGTGAATGAGCAAATCTTAAAGCTGAACCTACTTGCTTACTCGAGAAAATTTCATTGTTATTTAGATAGGTAAGATATTCTATTTTTGGGTTATACTTTATACTGCAGTATCTCCAGTAACATGACAAAGCTATTTGGATTCTTTCTTTGTGGGATAATCTTAATAAAGGAGTATTTAAGGTTTCTTGAAAAACCAATTCAGCTTTTTGAAATGCTCCCAAACCCCAATCCATATGACTTAAAACACAAGCCCAATTTAGCAATTTTTCGCTAAAGTGTTCATTTCCATCAAAAACTGGTTTTATAAATTCAAAATATTTTTTAAAGGTAAAACCTAAGTCTCCTCTTTTTTTTGCAATATGCTCTAATGATTTATCAAAAACCTCTTTACCATCTACATCTTTAAAATGATCCTTTGCAAGAGAACCTTCTCTAATACCACTAATCGAACATATTATATTTTTTGGATTAGTGATATTCATTAAATCACCTAAAATTATAGAACTATACGGTAAATATGGAGTTCTTGATTTGGATATATATTCAACAGTTTTAAGTTTAGATTTATTCATACTGGAGATTTTTTCTATAAATTTTGTCAAGGATTGATTATCTATAGAGTATTGATGAATAATGTGAACTGGATGGTTGTTTTGAAAAAGGTGTAATTTAAATAAAGCTCTCCAAGTTCCACCAACTAAATATAAATTTTCAAATTTTTTCTTAGACAACCATTTTTCATCTCTCAATAAATTTTTTATATACTTGGATAAGTTTCTTTTTTTTACTATAGGGTTATTTAATAGCCTCAAAACACCTAAGGGTAATGATGTTTTATTAGTTATCGTTCCATTTTCTATTCGAGCTAACTCTAAACTACCACCTCCTAAATCAGCGACCAAACCATCTACATTATCAAATCCAATTTTTACACCTTCAGCTGAACTCTCAGCTTCTTCTTCACCAGTTAAAATCTCAACTTTTTTCTTAAATAATTTTTCAACTTCCTGCACAAAAGGTTTTGCATCCATAGCTTCTCTTAGAACAGCTGTTGCAATAATTTTTATGTTAGAGATTTTGGATATGTTTAAAATTTCTGAAAATCTTTTTAATACTTTTAAAGCATAAACAACTCCTGATTTATGCAGTTTTCTGGATTTATCTAAATTCTTTCCTAGTTCACAAACAGCTTTTTCATTAAAAAAAGGTACCCTTGATGAGCTAAAATCATCATAAATAAGCATTCTGATAGAATTTGATCCAATATCTATTATTGCGACTTTTGCTTGTTTTAGTTTTAAGCTTTGTTTACTTTTTAAAACTTTTATTTGCATCTAAACTACTTTTAAATTTAGTTTTTTTGGTCTCATTTTTAACTTAGCCTTTCCCCTTCCTGACAGACTTGGATTATTCATAAAATAATCGTGTGCAGAAAAGGAATCATTCTTACTATATTGAATTTTTTTATAATCTCCATTTGCATTAAGAACCCAACTTTGTTTTTTGTCTAGATAATTTGCTAACATTATTTGGTCTAGAACTTGTTCGTGTACTGTTTTATTTTCAATTGGAACTAGAAGTTCTACTCTCCGATTAAGGTTTCTTGGCATCAAATCAGCAGATGAAATAAATACTTTGGCTTCTCTACTTGGCATAGATTTGCTGTTTGCAAAACAGTAAATTCTAGAATGTTCTAAAAATCTACCAATAATACTTTTTACTATAATGTTTTCAGATATATTTTTTAATCCTGGCCTTAAACAACATACTCCTCTGACAAACAAATAAATTTTAACACCAGCATTTGATGCTTCGTATAGTTTATCGATTATATCCGGGTCGACTAATGAATTCATTTTGGCCCAAATTTCTCCATTCTTCCCTTTTTTGGAATTTGAAATTTCATTATCTATTAGTTCATTAAGTGTTTTTCTTAAGTTTATTGGTGAAATGGAAATTTTATTTAGATTTCTTGGTTTGGCATAGCCTGTAACGTAATTATAAAACTTTTCTACATCAGATGCTAATTTCTTATCAGAACTGAATAATGATAAATCTGTATAAATTTTGGCATTTACAGGGTGGTAATTACCTGTACCCAAGTGAATATACGTTTGAATTTTACCTTGTTCTCGTCTTAATATTAATGAAGATTTTGCATGCGTTTTGTATTTTGCAAAACCATAAACAATTTGGACACCAGCTTTCTCTAAGCTTCTAGCCAATTGTATATTTGCCTCTTCATCAAATCTAGCCTTTATTTCTATTAAGGCTGTTACAGCCTTTCCATTTTCTGCTGCTAAAATAAGAGCTTTTACTATAGGCGAGTCTAGTGTTGTTCGATACAGAGTTTGTTTTATTGCTATAACTTTTTTATCATTTGCTGCTTGATTAAGGAACTCTATCACAGCATCAAAAGTTTCAAAAGGATGATGAACTATTAAATCTTTTTTTTTAATTGTTTCAAAAAAATTATAGTTATATTCTTTTAATCTCTCAACGTCTCTTGGATTAAAATGTTTAAATTTATACTTTGGATTTTTAATTTTACAAATTTGGTCAATATCTTGAATACCAACTAATCCCTCTATTTCATAAATATAATCTGAATTAATATTTAATTTATTTGTGATAAATTTTACAAGTTCGTTGTTACTATTTTTTATAATCTCAAGTCTTACAATATCCCCTGTTCTTCTTTGTTTTAATGCTAACTCAAATGATCTTACAAGATCCTCAGCTTCTTCTTGTATTTCAACATCACTATCTCTTATTACCCTGAAGAGCATCTTTAATTCAATGTTATGATCAGGAAAGATTTCTGAAGCAAAAAAACTAATTAGGTCGTCAATAATAACATATTTTTTAGTGTTTTTTTTTACCTTAACTTCTATAAACCTAGGCAATGCTTTTGGTATAACTATTATAGAATTAAGTATTCTTTTTTTATTTTTCTTCTTCAATTTCATTACTAAAGCACGTCCTTGATTGACTATAAATGGAAATGGATGTGCTGGATCAATTGCAGAAGGTGTTAATAGTGGATAAATTTCCTCATTAAAAATTTCTAATAATTTTTTTTTTTCAGAATTACTTAAGCTTTGAGGTTTTACTAAATTGATATTAGTTTTTTTTAGCTGTAAAACTAATTCTTTGAAAATTTTATTCTGTTTTTTTAAAAGATTATTTGTTTCACTTACAACTTCTGTCATTTGTTCTTCAGGTGTAAGACCATCGGAACTTAAAGAATCAACCTCTTGCTTTATTTGACTATGTAATCCTGCAACTCTGACCATGAAAAATTCATCAAGATTTGAACCTGCTATTGATAAAAATTTGACTCTTTCAAATAGAGGGTTATCAATATTTTGTGCTTCCAATAGAACTCTATCATTGAATTTTAACCAGGATAATTCTCTGTTGATATATCTTGATTTAAATTCATCTTTATATTGTTTTTTTTTTGTACTCATAATATTTAGGAAATATGTTTGAATTATATGTCATGCGACATTCAAAATCTAGTTGGAGTAACTTAAATTTAAAGGATTTTGATAGGCCATTAAATAAACGTGGTAAAAAAAATGCCAAGTTAGTTTGTGAACTTTTTGTTACAAAAAAAGTTAATTTTGATTATGTCTTGGTTTCTTCATCAAAGAGAACCAAAAAAACCTTACAAATATTATTAAAAAAATTAAAAAAACCAAAAAAAATTTTTTCATCAAAAAAACTTTATCTGACAGATGAGAAGAAAATAATTGAATTTATCAAAAAAGTTCCAAAAACATACAATTCTATACTTTTAATTAACCATGAACCAGTAATAACAAATTTAGTTAGAGAATTAATAAAAAATCATAATGGTAATTTATTTAAACTACTTAATTATAAATTTTCAACATCAGCTTTTGCCAAAATTAATTTTAAAATTAAAGATTGGTCTGAAGTTTTAAATAAAGGTGTATTGAAAGAATTTGTAAGGCCCAAGGATATTCAGGTTTCTAAAGAATAGCCAGCTGATCTTACTGTCCTAATTAATGGCTTTGTATCTTTAATATTTATTGCTTGTCTTAATCTTCTAATATGAACATCTACAGTTCTAGACTCTACATATATATTTTCACCCCAAACATTATTTAGAAGCTGTTCTCTTGAATAAACTCTTTTTGGATTTTTGATAAAAAAATCCAAAAGCTTAAATTCTGTAGGACCCAAGTTAATTTCTATATTTTTTCTATAAACTCTCTTAGTTATTCTATCTATTTTTAAATCACTGAAAATAACAATATCTTCAGATGACTGCGGTTTAGATCTTCTTAAAAGAGATTTTATTCTTGCATTTAATTCTTTTTGACTAAATGGTTTTGTAACATAATCGTCAGCTCCTGTATCAAAAGCTTTTAATTTGTCTTCTTCTTCACCTTTGGCAGTAACCATTATTATAGGTATGTCTTTAAATTTTTTATCTTTTTTTAAATTTTTACAAATATCTACCCCTGATAAATCAGGTAGCATCCAGTCCATTAATATCAAATCAGGATGTTTGTCTTTTATTTGTTTAAGAGCATCCTCTCCATTTTCTGAATAACTTACTTTGTGACCTTCTTTTTCTAAATTATATTTTAGTAATGTTATTATTGGAGACTCATCTTCAGCTATAAACAGGTGTGCAGACATTATTTATTTTTCACCATTAACTATTGGCTGTGAACCTTTAGGTCTATCTCCTTCTAAATAAGATCCTTTAACTAGGAAGTAAATTTGTTCTGCAATATTAGTTACATGGTCTCCTATTCTTTCAATATTTTTTGTAACAAAAAGCAAATGAGATCCATACTCAATATTTTCATTTCCTGACTTAAGGTATTTGATTACTTCTTCCATACATAAATTAGTTAGATTGTCTACTTCTTCATCTTTTTCCCAGACATCCAATGCTATTTCTGGCGATCTATTTGTGTATGAGTCTAATACTAATTTAAGTTGTTTTTGCACTATAGCTCCAACTCTCTCTATAGATTGGGTTAGATTATAAGGTAAATTATTATTTATTAGTTTGGTTCTTTTGGAAATATTTTTGGCTAAATCACCTATTCTTTCAAGGTCAGAAGATATTTTGAGAGCAGTTACAGTTTCTCTTAAATCTATAGCCATCGGTTGTCTTAAAGCAATCAAATCAACAACTTCTTGCTCTATTTGACTTTCAAAATTATCAATGACAGTATCATTATTTATTACAGTATCTGCAATTGTGTTATCGTTATTACACAGAGCCTTTATAGAATTACCCAAAGCTGTTTCACAGTTACCTCCCATGATAACCAAATTATTAGTTAGTTGTTGTAATTGTTCCTCATAAGATTTTACTGTATGTGGCTTCTCAGTCATTATCCAAATCTCCCTGTAATATAATCTTGTGTTTGTTGTTGATTCGGGTTTTTAAATATCTTATCAGTAGACCCAACTTCTATCAATTTACCTAAATGAAAAAATCCAGTTTGCTGTGATACACGCGCTGCTTGAGACATTGAGTGAGTTACTATAACAATAGTATGTTCTTTTTTTAATTCATCAATCAGTTCCTCAATTTGTGCAGTTGCTATAGGGTCTAAAGCTGAACAAGGTTCATCCATTAAAATTACCTCAGGTTTAACAGAAATAGCTCTTGCTATACAAAGTCTTTGTTGCTGTCCTCCTGAAAGACCTGTTCCAGGTTCATGCAATCTGTCTTTGACTTCGTTCCAAAGTGCAGCTTTTTTTAAACTATCTTCAACAATTTGATCAAGCTCATCTTTAGATTGAGCCATACCGTGGATTTCAGGTCCATAAGAAATATTTTCATACAAAGTTTTAGGAAATGGATTTGGTTTTTGAAACACCATTCCAATTTTTTCTCTTAATCTTACAACGTCTGTGCTCTTTTGATTGATATCATAATCATTAATTTTAATTTCTCCTTCAACTTTACAAATTTCAATTACATCGTTCATTCTGTTTAAACATCTTAGAAAAGTAGATTTTCCACATCCAGACGGGCCAATTAATGCCGTTACTTGTCTTTCTGGTATATCCATGTTGATATCAAAAAGAGCTTGTTTATCTCCATAAAAAACATTTACTTTTTTTGCTTCTATTTTATTCATTTTTTAGTTCCATTTCTTTTCAAATTTATGTCTTATCATTTGTGCTGCTAGATTCATTAATACTAAAAATATCAACAATACCATTATACAAGCTGATACCTTTTCGACAAAACCTCTTTCAGCACTTTCAGCCCAAATATATATTTGTACTGGTAAAGAAGCAGCTGGATCCATGGGCGAGCCTGGTATGGTATTAACAAAAGCAACCATTCCAATTAAAATCAAAGGTGCAGTTTCACCTAAGGCTTGAGCAAGACCAATTATTGTTCCAGACAAGGTTCCTGGTAAGGATAAAGGAACTGTATGATGTAGTGTTGTTTGCATCTTGCTAGCTCCCATGGCGAGAGCGGCTTCTCTGATGCTTGGCGGAACTGCTTTCAATGATGCTCTAGCTGCTATAATGATCGTTGGTAATGTCATCAATGATAAAGTTATTCCTCCAACTAAAGGAGTGGACCTCGGTAAGCCAAATACTGCAAGTAAAACACCAAGACCAAGCAACCCAAATACTATTGATGGGACTGCCGCTAAATTATTAATATTTACCTCTATAAAATCTGTAAGTCTATTTTTGGGTGCAAATTCCTCTAAATAAATTGCTGCTAAAAGAGCCACAGGAAATGATACAGCTAAACAAACCAATATACTAAACAATGATCCCATAAATGAACTTGCAATACCAGCTAACTCTGCTTCCCTAGAGTCGGCATTAGTAAAGAAACTAAAATTAAAATTGCTTACAACTTTTCCTTCAGAATTTAGTTTATCAAATATTTTTAATTGGTAATCATTAACTCTTCTTCGCTCTTCAGGTAAATCTCTTGGATAGTTTCCTTTAAACACTTGATCTAAATCATCAGATGCCGTCAACTTCACTTCAACAATTTTTCCAAAATCATCTGGATTTAAAAGAATATGATCTTTTATTTCCTCTTCAAATATAAAGGCAAACATTCTTTTGATATCTGTGATTTGATCTTCATTTGCATTTTGATCTAATGCAGCAAAACTTTCTATACCAACATCAAAATATTCAGAGTCTTGTAAATCCTCCATAGATGGTTTCTGATCAGCATCCAAATACATAAATTCTGGATCGTAATTAATTGGCACTATTATCCAAGTTTTTTGAAATGCTGTATATCCTGTAGAAAAAATTTTAAATAAAAATACAGCTAGGAACAATAAAGCTAATATGATGGCTGATTTGCCATACATTTGAAAACGTTTTTCAGCCTTATATCGTTTATTTAAAAATTCTTCTCTATTAATCATATTTCTCTCTATATTTTTTAACTATTGAAAGAGCTATTACATTTAAAATTAACGTAACAACAAATAAAGTTAATCCTAAAGCAAAAGCAGCTTGAGTTTTAGGGTCTTCAAATTGTTGATCTCCGATTAATATTACTACTATTTGAGCAGTAATTGTTGAAGTAGATTCCAGTGGATTAAAAGTTAAGTTAGCAGCTAATCCAGAAGCCATAACCACAATCATAGTTTCACCTATAGCTCTAGAAACAGCTAAAAGAATTGCACCAACTATACCTGGTAAAGCAGCAGGAAAAATTACTCTTTTAATTGTCTCAGATTTTGTTGCACCCATTGCATAACTACCATCTCTTAAATTCTGAGGAACACTATTTATGACATCGTCGCTCAAACTTGAAACGAATGGAATAATCATAACTCCCATTACAGCTCCAGCTGCAAGTGCACTTTCTGCAGAGACATCTAAACCAACAGCTGTTCCGATATCTTTTAAAAAAGGACCGACAGTTAAAGCTGCAAAAAAACCATAAACAACTGTTGGAATTCCAGCTAGTATTTCAACAATTGGTTTTGCAAATTGTCTAAATTTTTTTGATGCATACTCTGCTAGATAAATTCCACTTAATAAACCTACTGGTATAGCAACACACATTGCGATAAATGCGATAAAAAAAGTACCTGCAAATACTGGTACTGCACCAAATGTATCACTATACATTGATGGATCTAAAGCTTCACTAGCATCTCTAACAAAGGCTTTTGCTGGATACCAATGCATTCCAAATAAGTAATCAAAAAATGGAATAATTTTAAAAAACTCTATTGTTTGAAATAAAAGAGAAAAAACAATCCCAACTGTAGTTAATATTGCTGCTAAAGAAGCAAAGAAAAACAACCACTGTAGAAAAATTTCTACAGGTTCCCTTGTTCTGTTGTTCTTAGATAACCTGTTATAAGCGTAAGCTATTGAGGCAATAAGTAAACATAATATAATGACAGCTTTAGAGGCTGACGCTGTGCTACGTAAAGATGCATATTTATCTGCTGCTGCCTGTAATGCTGTAGTTATTTCACCACTAAACTGTCCTCTTGAAAGTGATTTAGCTTTTTCAAATATGAGATTTAATTCTCCTTCTAATAATCCTTGATCGCTAAAAGATTGTAAAACTACATATTTAACTACAGTTGGTTCGAAAATAGACCATAATGAAAAAATAATAAATGCAGGAGCTGCACACCATATTGATAAATAATATCCATAAAATTTTGGTAAAGCTGTAAGCCTAGTATTAGAAGATCTTATCGCAAATGCTTTTTTACGACCAAAAAAATAACTCGATAATGCTAATAGGACTATAGTTAAAAATATTACCGAGTTCATTTATATATTTAATCTTGTATTAAAAAAAAGGCCCTTATAAAAGGGCCTTTTAAAGTTTGTTAACAAATCAAAATTACTCGCTCATTGCTACAAGATCCATAGCATTATCTCTTGTAGTTCTGTACATTGCTTTATCTAATGGTACTAAACCAATATCAGCTAAGTAACCTCTTTTTCCAATAGTTCCAGTTTTTGTAAATTCTTTCACGAATTCATGTAAACCTGGAATTACACCTACGTGAGCTTTTTTCACATAGAAGAACAAAGGTCTTGCAACTGCGTAGCTATAATCTTGAATAGATTCTAATGAAGGTTGTCCACCATCAATACTAGCTGCTTGTAATTTATCTTTAGCTGCTAAGTAGTAACTGAAACCAAAGAAACCAAACATATCTTTATCTTCAACTAATTTTTGAATGATTAAGCTATCATTTTCTCCAACTTCAATTGCTAAACCATCTTCTCTGTAAAGTTTTTGAGGTTTTTTATATTTTTTGTTTCCAGCTTCATAACCAGCTTTGTAAAGAGCCTTTGCTTCTTTAGTCATACCTTTTTTCATTACTAAAGAATTCCAAGCATCTCTTGTTCCAGAAGTTCCTGGAGGAATCATTACTTTAATTGGTTTGTTTGGTAAACTTGGGTCGATCTCATTCCAGTTTTTGTAAATGTTATCAACTAATTTACCATCAACTACAGTGTGAGCTGCTAATGCTAAGTATAATTGTTCTTTAGTAAAATTAACTGGCTCCGCATCTAAGCTGTAAGCTAATGTTATACCATCGTTACCAATAATAATTTCTACAATATCAGTAATACCATTTTTTGCACAAAGAGCTTTTTCTTTATCTTTCATAGCTCTTGAAGCGTTAGTGATATCAGGGTGAGCTTCACCTACACCTGCACAAAATAATTTAGCTCCACCACCTGTTCCAGTTGACTCGATGATAGGAGTTTTAAATCCTTTTTTACCGAATCTTTCAGCAACTACTGTTGCGTATGGGAATACAGTTGAAGAACCAACGATTGTAATTTGATCTCTCGCTTGAGACGTTACAGTACTTAAAGTTAGTACTAAGAACGAAGCAAGGATAATAGTTAGTTTTTTCATTGATATTTCCTTTCGTAATTAAATTTAATCAACGACTCGCTTATTAGATTTGAATGTGGATGTTAATATTACAGATTTGTTACAGTTTTGTTAAAAACCTAACTTTTTAATTGAAATTTTTAGTTACAACAATTGTATCAAAATCATCAGCAAGACTTCCTTTGCAATTGATGGGGCTAACACCCTCTTTAAAAGCAAGCTCATTTGAAGGTCTTAAGGTAACTTCTAGTTGTATCATTGATACTAGTTCTTTAATCTTTTTATGCTCGTATTTCCATGAAGGCCAGCTTGTAGGAGTTGAAAATGTTGAAACAACGTAAGATGAGGCTCTTGAGAAATTATAATTACTTTCATTTTGGTTTCTTAATAAATGATCTCTCACAGAAAAGAAAATATTCTTACATCTATACATATCTGAAAAATAGTTTGTTTTTGTCAATGTCTCACTCATTGGTACAGATACTATTAAATCAATTGTATTTCTCCAGAATGATGAAACTACATCTGTATAAACATCATCAATTTCAATTTGTTTGTCAGGAAAATGTTTTTGAACTTGAGGGATTGCTGATTTCATATCCTCTTGCAATCTAAATATACCAATATCATAGACTGTGAGTTGTTGATTTCTAAGCAATGTTGTAATTGATTGAGCATTCAAGGAAGAAGTTAGCAGTATTAGAGAAAGAGAAAAAAATATTATTTTTTTAAGCATAATAATTAAGATTCTTACAAAAAAAGAAAGTTAATACAAATTAAATTAATGATCTAAAAGTATTGATAAATATAATAAATTACAATTCACTAGGTATATGAATATTGAATTCTGTACCTTTGCCCAATTGACTTTTAATTTCAAATTCACCTCTGTGCTGAGTTACAATATGTTTCATTATGGCTAAACCCAGACCTGTGCCACCAACTTTTTTACTTTTTTCAATGTCCACTCTATAAAATCTTTCAGTAATTCTAACAATCTGATTTTGAGGTATACCGATACCTTCATCTATAATTGAAATTTTAACACCTGGTTTAACTAGTTTGCCAACACTTTTTGATGTTAATACTTTAATAGATTTATTTTTTTCGGAATATTTAATTGAATTATCAATTAAATTTGAAAAAACAGTTAGCATTCTATCTTCATTGCCAATAATTTTATCAAAATGTTTGTCTATATTGATATTCAAATCAATATTATTTTTTTCGATATTTGTAACGTGTATGTCTTTTAATTTATTAAATATTTTTTCTAAACTTATTAAATTATTCGGTCTAATATGTTCTTCTAATTCAATTCTACTTAAAATTAATAAATCGTTAATTAAATTTTCCATTCTTGAGGTTTGTGAGTCCATTATATCTAAAAATTTTTGCTTAGCTGGTTCGTCGTTTTTTGCAGGTCCTTGTATAGTTTCTACCGCACCTTTAATTGACATAAGCGGTGTTCTTAATTCATGACTTACATTAGCAACAAAATCAGTTCTAAATTTTTGAGCTTTTGAAATTTCAGTCAAGTCTTTAAGAAATAAAACCACAGACTCTTGATCTGGAAATAGTTTTGTTGGACCGGGAATAGCATAAACCCTGTAATGCTGATACGAAGGTAAATCAATTTCAAGATCTATATGATCAGTTTTATTATTAAATTTTACATTTTTTATAAGATTATCTAACTCAGGATTTCTTATAATAGTTCCTAAATGTTTATTTTCTAAATTATTACCAAATCTTATTTTGGCACTCGGATTGGCGTAATCAATTATGTTTAATTTATTAAGAGC
>CACCRN010000012.1 GCA_902548405.1 uncultured Pelagibacteraceae bacterium
TTTTTTCAGGTTTGCTTTTGAAATACCTCCTAAAGCAACATATTTTCCATTGATCTTGGAAGTTAATAAATTGAATTTATTTAGACCTAAATAATTTTTATTTTTTTTAAAAATTGAAGATATAAAAATTTTTTTTACACCTTGCTTATTTTTAATTTTAATTTCTTTCAAATTGTGAGCAGATCCAAATATTGTGAAATTTTTTTTTCTAGAATAAGACAAATGTTTAAATGAATTGTTGAACGAAGGTAAATATACTCCCATTAAATCTAATTTAATTGCTAGCCTAACATCATTTGCAAAAATAAATTTAATGCCATATCTTCTGCACACGTCGTTGTAATTCAGTATTTGTTTTTCTTTAACTTTTGTATTTGAGTAATTTCTGTAAATTAATGTAGTTTGTTTATCTTGTTGTTTTATAATATTTGTATCTAGTTTGTTAATAAAGTAATATTTTTCGTTAAGATAATTATGCATAATATAGTTCAAAATTTAATATCAATTGAGGAAGAAATTAGATTAAGTTTAAAAGGAAAAAAAATCAATAAATTACCTAAAATAATTGCTGTATCTAAAACTTTTGAAATTGAAAAAATCTACCCTCTAATAACTCATGGTCATATAAACTTTGGTGAGAACAAAGTCCAAGAAGCAATGTATAAATGGGAGAAAATAAAAAATGAAAATTCTAAAATTAAATTACATCTAATAGGAAAACTTCAAACTAACAAAGTAAAATTTGCAGTTAAAATATTTGACTATATACATACTTTAGATAGCATAAAACTTGCTAAAAAAATTTCAGAGGAGCAAAAAAAAATTGGAAAAGATATTAAAATTTTTATCCAACTGAATATTGGAGATGAGCCTCAAAAATCAGGCATTCATAAAAATGAATTAGAAAATCTATTAAATTATTGTAAAGAGATGAAATTAAATATAATTGGACTAATGTGCATACCCCCCATAGATGGAAAAACTGAGAGTTATTTTAAAGAATTAGAGTCATTAAATAATAGTTATAATCTAAATGATTTAAGCATGGGTATGTCTTCTGATTATCTATTAGCTGCAAAGAATTCAGCAACATTTTTAAGAATAGGGTCGAGTATTTTTGGAAGTAGAATTTAGAGTATTTTAATCTTTGTTTTTCTGTCAATTATTTTTATCAAAATCAAAAAATCTTTCTCATTTAAGGCAATACATCCAGCAGTGGGTTTATAATTTTTTGTGAGGTGAATAAAAATGCAACTACCTTGCCCTAGAAGTGGTTTTTTAAAATTGTACTTTATTGGAAGAATAAAATCGTATTTGTGATCTTTTCTAAAAAGTTTTTCGTGTTTAACTTCTTTAGACACTCTTATTCGTTTGTTGTAATATTTTTTAGATAAAATATCATCACACCAGCCCATTTTTTTATTAATTTTAATACATCGCAACCGTGTATTTGGTTTTTTTATTCTATCGCTTCGATAATATAAATTTTCAATATCAAATAAACCTATGGGTGTTTTTTGATCTCCCTCCATTTTTTTTCTTGTAAATCCTTTTTTTCCAATTACGCACTTCAATTTAAAATCATCAACTTGAAGTGTACTATGATCTTTAATATTAATAATCATTATAAAAAAATTAAATATGCAAAAAATTATAATATATAATTTTAATGAACTTTTCAAAATATTGGATGAAATAAGTGATATATTTTATTTTAAGATTGAAAATTATTCCGTTAAAGATAAAAAAACATCATCAACAATTGGCTCTTTAAATGATGTAATAATTTCTAATAAAGTAATTGGGAACTATAAAAATTTTTTAATTTTAAATAATTTACCTATTAAAATTTCAAAACTTATAGAAATAATAAATTTAGAATTAATAAAAAAAAAATTTTCAAACCAATCAGAAATAAATGTTGGAAAATATAAAATTAATTTTAATTCTAGAAAATTGATATTTAATAAATTAAATTTGAAATTAACTGAAAAAGAAACAAATATAATTTTATATTTATTAAGAGCAAATAAACCAGTTAATATAAAAGAGCTTCAAACTACAATTTGGGCTTATAATGAAGGTGTTGAGACACATACTGTTGAGACTCATGTATATAGATTAAGAAAAAAAATTTTAAAATTATTTAACGATGAAAATTTTATAGATAGTGTTGATAGTGGATATGTGTTAAAAGTCTAATTCTAATATGCATCTATATTAAAACTTATTACTATTCTGTCTTCGTCAGATTTATTTTTATTTACTTGATGTTCCAAATATGCCGGGAATAGGAAAAGTTTTCCTTCCTCAGGCTCAAAACTAATATGTTCAGCTGATAATTCGTTAAATTCTTTTATTTTTGGATGTCTCATAACTGACACATGTTTTGGGTCAAAAAAAGCTATTGGTCCTGATTTTTTTTTTGCTTTCACATAATATGCTGCACTTAATAGGCTGTTTGGGTGAGTGTGTTTAATATTAAAACTACCAGGTGGGTTAATTATTGACCACATGCCAATAAAATTAATTTTTTCAGGAACAAATTCCCAATTATAACCATCAAATACACATTTAACACATCGTTTAGAAAAATCGATTAAAGGTAATAATTCATTAACATTTTTAAGATCAAAAATTTTAGAGTGCCAACCACCTGAATTAGATCGAATTATTCCCTCAGGGTCAATTTTTTTTTGCTCATAAATATATTTTTCAATTTTCTCATTTATCTCTTTGAAATTCTCTAATCTGAATTCAAAAATAGATACAGGAAATACTTTGTGAACTAACATATTAGTGTTTTATAGTAATAATTTATTTTTAGAATATTAATTTATTTATGTAAACTATCTTTTTTAGTTTTTAAAAATGTTAATTACTTTAGAAATGCTTAAAAAACTTAAAATTAAAAATCCATTAATAAAAAAATTATATTCAAAAAAATTTAAACCTAAAATAGTAAAACCAAAAAAAGGAAAGGGAAGTTTTAAAAGAAAAAAAACCTAAATTTAAAGTCTTGCTCCAATTTGTTGAATTACTTTTGACGACATTTCAGTACCTTTTATGAGGCACTCTTTTGTAGATAACCTGTTGATATATCCATGTAAAAAACCAGCAGCAAAAAGGTCACCTGCACCTGTGAGATCTACAATATTTAGATTTTTCTGTACATCATTTTCAACAACATAATCACTATTAATTGCAACTGCACCTTTTTCACCTCTAGTTATAACCACCAATCTATTAAGTTTCTTTGAAAAATTTATAACTTCTTCAAAATTTTTTGCCTCAATTAATGAAGTAATTTCTTGCTCGTTAGCAAAAGTTATATCGAGTTTATTTTTAACTAGGTTTAAAAAATGAGGTTTGTGTCTATCTACACAAAAAAGATCTGACAGTGACATAGCAACTTTATTTGCATTATTTATAGCTTTATCAAATGCCTTTTTGGGTTCTCCTTCGTCCCACAAATAGCCTTCTAAAAATACTATTTCACTTTTTTTAATAGCATCAGAACTAACATCATTTTCATTAATTTTTCCTGCTATACCTAAGAAGGTGCACATTGTTCTTTCTGAATCTGGAGTTACTAATATTAAGCAAGTCCCTGTGGGTAATTTTTCTTTTTTTTTTGAATAAAAATACTCTACATTTTCTTTTTTTAATCCTTTTTCATAATTACTACCAAACTCATCATCTGAAATTTTTCCTATAAAACCAACTTTATCTCCAAGCTGAGACAAACCAACGATTGAGTTTGCAACCGATCCTCCAGAAACCGTTTTTTCAATTTTAAGATTTTTTAATAAATTTTGAAATTCGTTTTCGTCAAAAAACAATTTCATTGTGCTTTTTGTAAGCTTATTTTGCTCAATAAAATTATCATTTACTTTACAAATGACATCTACGATAGCGTTACCTATTCCTAAAATTTTCATATTAAGCTTTTTTTGTAATAACAGGTTTTTTTCTATTTGGATAGCAACTAGTGCATATTTTGCATTGTAAACCGTAACATTCTCTCGCTTTGCAATATTCTCTGCCGTAAAAAATTATTTGTAAATGAAGTTTAGACCAGTTTTTTTTTGGAAAAATTCTTTTTAGATCATTTTCAGTTTGAATTACATTTTTCCCATTCGTTAAACCCCATCGTTGTGCAAGTCTGTGAATATGAGTATCAACAGCAAAAGCTGGGTATCCAAAACCTTGAGACATCACTACACTTGCTGTTTTATGTCCCACACCAGGTAATTTTTCTAGCTCTTTAAAAGTTTTAGGCACTTTACCTTTGTGTTTTTCTAACACTTGTTTTGACATTAAATAAATACTTTTGGCTTTAACTCTGAAAATACCAATTTTTCTTATTAATTTTTCAATTTTTTTTCTTCCTAATTTTACAAAATGCTCAGGCTTATAGTACTTCGGATATATATCTTTTGTTACATTATTAACATTTACATCAGTACATTGAGCTGAAAGCAGTACAGAAATTAATAGTGTAAAAATATTTTTGCTTTTTAAAGGAACTGGTGTTTTAGGATAAATTTTATTTAAAGTTTTAATTATAATTTTTGCTTTTTGTTTTTCATTCATTATGAAAAATTAAGCAAATCTCTCATAGAATATAACCCTGGTTTTTTTTTCATTAACCATTTAGATGCAGTTAATGCTCCATCTGAGTAAAGTGCTCTATCAAAAGCCTCGTGGTTCAATGTAATTATTTCTTTTCCACTAGAGAATTTCACTTCATGTTCACCAATAATTTCACCTTTTCTAATTGAGTTAAAATTAATTTTTTTTCCATATGGAAAAGATTTTTTATTTAAGAATTTTCTTCCAATTAAATTATATAAATTTTTATTTTTTCCGTCAGCAATTCCTTTACCCAGCATTAACGCTGTACCAGACGGATAGTCTTTTTTATGTTTATGATGAACTTCAAATATTTTACTTAAATATTCATCATTCAATGACTTTGATGCAATTTCAGTTAAATACATCAATAAATTTACTCCTAAACTCATATTACCAGCTTTTAAAATAGGTATTTTTTTTGAATATTTTTTAATTTGATTTTCTTGGCTCCTAGTAAATCCTGTAGTACCAATTACTACTTTTTTCCTAAGTTTTGATGCTATTTTTAGTATTTCAAGTGTGCAATCTGGTACTGTGAAATCAATAATTACATCTGTTTTTTTAAAAGCTTTAGCAGTATTTAATTCAGGTTTAATTCCATTAAATTTTTTATTCACCAGTCTATTTTCTGTAAGCGTGACTAGTTTAAAATTTTTATTTTTCTTTAAGGATTTGATGAGTTGTTGACCCATTCTCCCAATGCATCCTGAAATAGCTAAATTAATTTTTTTCATTAAGTGATAAAATATAAAAGTATCACAAGAATAATTACAATAACACCCCAAATACTCAAATTTCTAAAAAATACTTTTTTCTTTAAATTTGAATTTATAAAATTGGGTAAAATTAGAATTAGTATTAATATTAAAGCTATTGATGGAATTATTTCCTCTAATCCCATAATTTAATTTTTCCAAAAATCTTTTGCTTTTTGAAAAAACTTTTTAATACTTGGATTTGATTTGTCATTTTCTATTTCTCTAAATTGTTCTAATAATTCTTTCTGTTTTTTGTTTAAGTATACTGGTACCTCTGTTTTTACTTGAACATATAGATCACCAAAGTCACCTCTTCTCATAAATGGCATCCCTTTACCTTTTAATCTAAATTGTTTACCATTTTGGGTTCCGTCTGGAATTTTTATTTTTGCTCTTCCACCATCAATTGTTGGTATTTCAATCGTAGTTCCAAGAGCCGCATCGGCAAGAGATAGAGGAAATTCAAAAAATAAGTTTTCATCTGATCTTTTAAATAGTTCATGAGAATGAACATTTATAAATAAATATAAATCACCTGTAGCACCACCTCTGCTGCCAGCTTCACCCTTTCCGGCAAGTCTTATTCTAGTACCATCATCTACTCCTTTAGGAATAGTCACGGATATTTTTTTGGATGTTTGTTTTTTCCCTTGACCATTACAATCATTGCATGGATTAGTGATTTCTTCACCATTACCATTACATTGTGGACATGTTTGTTGAACGGTAAAGAAACCCTGGTTAGATCTTATTCTTCCATTTCCTCCACAATAAGAACACTTGTCTGGAGAATAACCTGGTTCTGAACCATTACCTTTACAAGTTCCACATTGCTCAGTAGTTGCAAATTTAATATCTTTTTTTTTTCCATGATAAGCTTCCTCTAATGAAATGGATAAATCATATCTTAAATCTGAACCTCTGTTATTTGACCTTCTATTTCTTGATCTTCCACCACCTCCAAAATCTCCAAAAAAATCCTCAAAAATGTCTGAAAAATCGGCTCCACTAAAACCACCAAAACCACCACCTGGTCTGCCGCCACCATTTTCAAAAGCTGCATGTCCAAAGTTATCGTAGTTTTGTTTTTTTTCTTTGTCTGAAAGTATTCCGTAGGCTTCACTAGCTTCTTTAAATTTTTCTTCAGCTTTTGTATCACCTGGATTTTTATCTGGATGAAATTTAACTGCTAGTTTTCTATAGGCAGATTTTAGTTCATCAGGACTTGCGCTTTTGTTAACGCCTAGGACATCATAATAGTCTCTTTTAGCCATCAAATTACCCCAGACAATTAAATGTCAGTTTATGCGCTTTTTTCTTTATTCTCGTCTTTTACTTCTTCGAAATCAGCATCAACAACATTCTCGTCTTTTTTACCTGTATTATCTCCACCATCATCTTTTCCTGATTCTGGTTTAGCACTTTGTTGTGATTTGTAGATTGCCTCTCCAAGTTTCATTGAAGCTTGAACTAAAGCTTCTGTTTTTTTCTTGATATCTTCAATATCTTCATCTTTCAGAGCTTCTTTTACAGCAGATAATGCGTCCTCAATTGCTCTTTTCTCTGCGTCTGAAATTTTTGATCCATGCTCTTTTAAGTTTTTCTCAGTTGAATGAATTAAAGTGTCTGCTTGGTTTCTAACATCAACAGACTCTCTTTTCTTTTTATCAGCTTCTTTATTAGCTTCAGCATCTTTGACCATTTTTTCAATTTCTTCATCACTTAATCCACCAGAAGCTTGAATTTGTATCTTCTGCTCTTTACCTGTTCCCTTGTCTTTTGCTGAAACATTTACGATACCGTTGGCGTCAATATCAAATGTAACTTCAATTTGAGGAACTCCTCTTGGAGCTGGCGCAATACCTACCAATTCAAAATTACCTAATAACTTGTTATCAGAAGCCATCTCTCTTTCCCCTTGCAAAACTCTAATAGAAACAGCTGGTTGATTATCTTCAGCAGTTGAGAAAACTTGGCTTTTTTTAGTTGGAATTGTCGTATTTTTATCAATTAGTTTTGTTGAAACGCCACCAAGTGTTTCGATACCTAATGATAATGGTGTAACGTCTAATAAAAGAACGTCTTTAACATCTCCTTGCAACACTCCTGCTTGAATAGCAGCACCCATTGCAACTACTTCATCAGGGTTTACACTCTTATTAGGGTCTTTTCCAAAAAAGTTTTTAACTTCTGCTATAACTTTTGGCATTCTAGTCATACCACCAACCATAACCACTTCATCTATCTCACTTGCGGTAATTCCTGCGTCTTTTAAAGCAGTCTGACATGGAGGAATTGTTCTAGCAATTAAGTCTTCAACTAAAGCCTCAAGTTTTGCTCTAGTCATCTTTAAATTAATGTGTTTCGGACCTGTTTTATCTGCAGTTATAAATGGTAAATTTATATCTGTTTGTTCTGCAGATGATAATTCTATTTTTGCTTTTTCAGCCGCTTCTTTTAATCTCTGTAAAGCAAGTTTATCTGATTTAAGATCAATACCATTATCTTTTTTAAATTCAGAAATTAAATAATCAACTATAGCATTATCAAAGTCTTCACCACCTAAAAAAGTATCACCATTAGTTGATTTAACCTCAAATACACCGTCACCTAACTCAAGTATAGAAACATCAAATGTTCCTCCACCTAGATCGTATACAGCAATTTTTTTATTTTGTTTTTTATCTAAACCATAAGCTAGCGATGCAGCAGTTGGTTCATTGATAATTCTCAAAACTTCTAGTCCTGCAATTTTACCTGCATCTTTTGTAGCTTGTCTTTGTGCATCATTAAAATATGCTGGTACAGTAATTACAGCTTTTGTTACTTCTGATCCCAAATATTTTTCAGCTGTTTCTTTCATCTTTTGTAATATGAATGCAGAGATTTGTGAGGGAGAATACTTTTCTCCTTTAGCTTCAATCCAAGCGTCTCCTTTTTCAGAGTTAACTATCTTAAATGGTGCAGCTTCAACATCTTTTTTTACTGTTGGGTCATCAAAATTTCTTCCAATTAATCTTTTAACTGCAAAAATTGTGTTTTCAGGATTTGTTACTGCCTGTCTTTTAGCAGGTTGACCTATTAATTTTTCATTTTCATCAGTAAATGCAACTACTGAAGGTGTCGTTCTTGCTCCTTCTGCATTTTCTAAAACTTTAGCTTGTGTTCCTTCCATTACCGCAACACAAGAGTTGGTTGTTCCTAAGTCTATTCCAATTATTTTACTCATAATATTACTGTCTCCTTCGTCATATAGGGTTTAAATTTGAAACTACAAGTTGATCTCATTATTATTTATCTCCTGAATTTTCCTGATTTTGTTCAGTTTTTTCTTCTTTTTTGGTAATTTTTTTTGAGACACCAACTAATGAAGGTCTTAAAAGTCTATCTTTAATAGTGAAGCCTTTTTGAATTTCTTGAACAATTGTCCCAGCTTCTTTAGTGTCATCTTCAATCTCCATCATTGCTTGATGAAAGTTAGGATCTAGTTTTTTATTAATACAATCAATTGGTTTAATATTGTTTTTTTCAAAAATAGAAATTAAATCTTTCTTAATTATTTCTAAATGCTCCAGTGTCTTTTTTAAAGCGTCTGTTTCTTTTAACTTGTCATCACTTTCTAAAACATGTTTAGAACGATCTAAGTTATCAATTAAATTTAACGCTTCTTTAGCAAAACTATAGCCACCATACTCAAAGGCATCCTCTTTTTCCTTTTCAAATCTTCTTCTTTGATTTTCCATTTCAGCAAAAGTTCGTGCCAGTTTATCTTCTAGTTCAGTAATTTTTTCTTCTGGAGTTGGTTCTTTAATCTCATCTTTAGTTTCCTGAGGTGTTTCTTGTTCATTTTCACCCGCTGAGCTTTCCTCAGGTTTTTCTGTTTCTTTTTCTAAGTTCTTATTTTCGTATTCTGGAGTATTGTTTTGGTTTTCTTCTTTTTCCATAGGCTCATATATGGTAAGGAATTTAATTATTTCTAGATGTCTAAGCAAAAAATTAAACAATTACTCATTGGCACTAACAACAAGGGTAAATTAAGAGAAATTAGGAGTTTATTACCAAATTACATCAAAATTTACTCTACATCTAATTTTAAACTTAAAAGCCCTGCTGAAAATGGAAAAACTTTTGAGGAAAATTCCTTAATTAAATCAAAACATTTTTCTAAAAAGACTGGTTTAATATGTTTGGCTGATGACTCTGGTTTGGAGATAGATCATTTAGATAAAAGACCTGGAATTTATTCTGCACGATGGGGAGGAAAATCTGGGGATTTTAATAAAGCTATTAAAAAAGTATTTAGAGAGCTAGATAAAAAAGATAAAAATTGGAAGAGTAAAAAAATTAAAGCAAGATTTGTTTGTGCTCTATCAATCTCGTACTTAAATAAAAAAATTACTTGTGTAGTAGGCAAAATTGAAGGTCGAATATCAAATGAGCCAAAGGGGAAAAATGGATTTGGTTATGATCCAATTTTTGTTCCACTAAAAAAATCTAAAACATTTGGTGAAATGAAACCATCTCAAAAATACAAAATGGACCATCGTTATCAAGCTTTCAAAAAGCTTAAAAGATTTCTGTAAGTTTTTTGTCTTCTATTTTATAAAAATTTAATCTGTGATTAATTTTGTTATCTTTAATATCAAAAATTCCTATCTTACCTTTAAATGAATTTTTTTTCTTAAATAATTTATCCATTTTCGAAAGATCTGATTTCAACGAAAGATAATATACTAAACCAACCAAATCATAACTTAGCAGCGAGAGATGGGATGGGTTTTGATTAAAAGCATTAAAATATTTAATTTTATAATCATCAAAATTTTCTTTATTAATTGATGGATAATAAATCGGTTGAATATTTATCTCTTCCATTAAACTTTCGTCAAACCATTGGTTGAGTGTTATAAAGTATTTATTTTTTGGAGACACATCAGTGTAGAGTAAAGAAGTTGCAACACTTTTGAGGCTTTCATCAAAATCAGATATAACAACTGCATCAAAATTTACATTTCCAATTGTATATTTTTTTTCCAAGCTTTTAATTTTTCTTTCTTTATTTGGTTCATTTGACTCTTGAATTCTTCTTATTTCATCTGCTAGATTTTGTTTTCTAATTTTGTATTTAGTTATTTCCTCAATTTGTTTTGTGAGTTTTGTTGGTTCAGTATTATATTCAAAATTTTTAAAAACTTTTATTTTGGAATTTTTAACACCATTTTTGACTTCAAATTCAAAATTCTGAATTGGTGTTAAAAAAAGAGTTTTTTGTAAATTATTATTATTTAAAAATTTTTTTATAGTATTAAACTGTGATGTGGAATTTATTCCAGCAGAAATTACATTTTCAGGTAAATCTAAAGTTTTATTTGTTAATGATAAAAAAGTTAAATCTTTCATCTCATCTAAATAAGTTAAACTTTCATGAAATATTGGTCCAATAATAATTTTTATTCCCATTTGTTTTAATTCAAAGGCAGATTTAAGAGTTTGGTTAGCTCTTGTTGCGGTATCTTTTGGATAAATTTCAATTAAATCATTATTGATATCTTTGACAGCTAAACTTACAGCCTTAATAATAGAAGATCCCAGATCTTTATTTTCTCCAGTCATCGGAACTAACAATCCAATTTTTATTTTCTCATTGGCATTAACTAAATTTAAGAAGTTTAAGAATAAGAGAAGTAAAGAAATAGAAATAATTTTTATAATCTTTTTCATTTTGATGTTATTATATAATTTTTAAGCTGAATTATGATCACAAAACCACAATTTAAATCAAATGATTATAAAAATGGGCTTTATTTAGTAGCAACACCAATAGGTAATTTAAAAGATATATCATTTAGATCATTAGAAGTTTTGGAAAAATCAGATTATATACTTTGTGAGGATACACGTGTTTCTAAAAATTTATTAGAAAAATATCAAATTAAATCAAAACTGATTTCAAATCATAAATTCAATGAAAAAAAAAATACATTACAGATAATTGAATATTTGAAATCAGGTAAATTAATTTCACTTATATCAGATGCGGGAACTCCAAGTATCTCTGATCCAGGTTTAGTATTGGTAAATGAATGTATAAGAAATAATATTAATATATTTTCAATACCTGGACCGTCAGCAGTTACAACTGCTGTTGCAGCAAGTGGGTTTTCAGACAAGTTTTTATTTTATGGTTTTTTACCAGAAAAAAAAAATCAAATTGAAGATGAATTAAAAAAACTTTCAAAGTTTAATCACAGTTTAGTTTTTTTTTCATCATCAAAAAAAATAAATAAACTTATTCCCGCATTTAAAAAATTTTTTAATGGAAGAAAAATAGTCTTCTGTAGAGAGCTAACTAAATTGTATGAAGAGTATGTCAGAAAGAATATTGATGAATTGGAATTATTTAACAATGAATTAAAAGGCGAATTAACAATAGTTATTTCTGAAAAAAAAGAAGAAAAAGCTTCCCAAAAGCTAAGTGAATCAGATATTAATTTGATAAAGAAAATGATTAGCAAATTAACTACAAAAGAAATTACAGATTTAATATGTAGCAATAAAAATATTCCCAAAAAAGTGGTTTATAATTTTTGCTTAAAATTAAAAAATGAAATTTAAAGTTTTAATAATTGTTTTTTTATCGATTATTTTATCAGGTTGTGTGCCAGGAGTTAGTTCAACTGGTTTATTCGGGACAGGAGTATCAGTAGCTATTGACCCAAGAACCGTCGGAACACAAATAGACGACTCTATTATGCAAAAAACAATTTCAAGTAAAATACTTTCTATGGATAAAAAACATTTTTTAAAAGTTAAAACTAAAGTTTTGGATGGAAGGATATTTATTACTGGAAAAGTTGATGCGCCAGAAGAAAAATTAAAAATTACTAAAATTGCCTGGGAAACAAAAGGCGCTAGATCGGTAAGAAATGATATCAAAATAAAAGAGGAATTTAATTTTAAGCAGTCAGCAAAAGATTTACTTATAACGTCTCAATTAAGAACTGCCTTGATAGTAAATAAAAATATCAAAGCAACAAATTATCAAATAGATACTTATAAAAAGAAAATTTACGTTTATGGAATAGCTTTAACTGATGAAGAAAAAGAAATGGTTATCAGTGAAGCAAAAGAAATTCTTGACGTTGAAGATGTTGTTGCAAGTATTTTGCTACTTGAAGATTTAAGAGTTCAAAAAAATTAATCTTTTTTATATTCAATTACTTCAGATGAATAAGCAGCAATTGAAGCTAAATTAATAATTTCTGATGTTGAAGACCTCAGAGGAGCAATTTCAATTGGCAACCCAAGTCCAATCAATAAGGGTCCTATAACTTTAGTATCACCTAAAGTTTTCATTAGTTTATAAGATATAGCTGCACTATGTTGTCCAGGCATTATCAGAATATTTGCTTTACCTACTATTTTTGCAAAAGGGTACAGTTCTTCATAATCAGGATTTAAAGCAACATCAGGCTGCATATCACCGTCAAATTCAAAATCAACTTGTCTATCTTTTAAAATATCCACTGCTGTACGAATATGTTTAGTTCTACTTGTTAAAGGTTGTCCAAATGTAGAGTGTGAAACAAATGCAATTTTTGGATCAATTCCAAAAAGTCTTACTACTCTTGCAGCTGAAATTGCAATCTCAGCCATTTCTTCTGATGTAGGGTATTCATGAACGCTTGTATCTGCAATGAAAATAGTTTTCCCCTTATTGACAACCATGTTTAGTCCAAACATTATTTCACCTTTTCTAACATCAACAACTTGTTTAATTTTTTCAAGAGATGCTCCAAAACGTCTGGTATTTCCTGTAACTGCTCCATCCGCATCTCCACAAGCGACCATGCTAGTAGCCCAAACAACCCTGTCGTTTCTGACCATTCGATCACAATCTCTTTCTAATAAACCTTGTTCTCTTTGAAGTTTTTTAAATAGATGATTTACGTATTTTTTTCTTTTTTTTTCATCTTTTGAATTGGTAATTTCGATATCAAAATTTTCGCTGTAACCGATATTTTTAATTTGCTCTTTAATTTTACTTTCTTTACCAACTAAAATTGGAATACCAAGTTTTGAATTTTTAAATGCTATTGCAGCTTTCAAAGTATTTTCATCTTCCCCATCTGCAAAAACAATTCTTTTTTGATTCTTTTTAATGAACGAGTTTATACCTTGCATAATTGTAACTGTTGGGTCTAATCTTTGTTTAAGTTGCTCTTTATAAATTTCAAAATTATCAATTTTTTTTCTAGCAACCCCACTTTCAATAGCAGCCTTAGCTACAGCAGCTGGAATAACACTAATTAATCTTGGATCAAAAGTTGATGGGATTATATAATCTTTTCCATAATGAGGCCTTTCACCTCCCATAGCTGCCACAACTTCATCTGGAACATCTTCTCTAGCAAGTTTTGCTATAGCTTCAGCAGCAGCAACTTTCATTTCTTCATTAATTGTTTTTGATCTCACGTCTAGCGCACCTCTAAATATGTAAGGAAATCCAATTAAATTATTTACTTGATTGGGATAATCTGATCTTCCAGTTGCAATAATCGCATCATTTCTTACATCGTTTATTTCTTCAGGTGTAATTTCTGGATCAGGATTTGCACATGCAAATATTATAGGATTTTTAGACATGCTTTTAACCATATCTTTTTTCAAAACACCTTTAGAAGATAATCCTAAGAATACATCAGCTCCTTTAATTGCATCACTTAAAGTTCTTAAATCTGTATTAATTGCAAATCTTGATTTCCATTGATCTATACCTTCCGCTCTTCCTTTATAAATCACACCTTTTCGATCTAGCATTATTACATTTTCAGATTTTACACCTGAGTTAATAAATAACTCTGTACATGCCTGAGCAGATGCACCAGCACCATTAACTACAACTTTTATATCTTTGATTGATTTTCCACTTATGTCGAGTGCATTCAGTAAAGCTGCTGTTGTGATAATTGCTGTTCCATGTTGATCATCATGAAACACAGGAATATCTAATATTTCTTTAAGTTTTTGCTCTATGATAAAACAATCTGGTGCAGCTATATCCTCTAAATTTATTCCTCCAAAACTTGGAGCAAAGTTTTTAATTGAACTGATAATTTCATCAGTATATTTACAGTCTATTTCTAAATCAATCGAATCTATATCTGCAAATCTTTTAAATAGTACTGCCTTTCCTTCCATAACTGGTTTAGAGGCTAATGCACCTAAGTTGCCCAATCCTAAAATTGCAGAACCATTACTAATTACTGCTACTAAATTTCCTTTACTCGTATAATCATAAGCTGCTTCTGGATTCTCACTTATTTTTTTAACTGGGGCAGCAACCCCTGGAGAATAAGCAAGAGCAAGGTCTCTTTTTGTAGTCATATTTTTGGAAGAGATTATTTCGATCTTGCCAGGTTTCTTATCTTTATGAAAATCTAAAGCTTCTTTATCTGTATAATGATCAATCTTTGTTTTTTTCATTTTTATTAAACTGAATACAAACTTTATCTATTTTATATTTTTTATTATTTGGAATATTTGATCTATATATTCTGATAATAAGTATACAATTAGGGTAAAATTAAGACTAATATGATTTATGAACTTAATTAAGTCAACAGGCACATTTGGCTTTTATACCATCATAAGCAGACTGCTTGGATATATTAGAGACATATTAATTGCAATATTTCTTGGAACAGGTTTGTTGGCAGATGCTTTTTTTGTAGCATTTCGAATTCCAAATACATTTAGAAGATTATTCTCAGAAGGAACTTTCAATGCCGCCTTTGTACCTAGCTATACTTCTGAAATGAACAAAGGAAAAAAATCTGCAAACGATTTTGCAAATAATATTTTTAATCTTTTATTTTTAGGTCTCTTAATTTTAACAATAGTTGTTCAAATTTTTATGCCTGGATTTGTATCAATTATTGCCCCAGGTTTTGTAAATGATTTAGAAAAAATGGATTTAGCTATCAGTTTAACAAGGATTACTTTCCCTTTTTTATTATTTATTAGTTTGGCATCTTTTTTTTCTGCAATATTAAATTCTCATAATAAATTTGCTGCAGCTTCAGCAGCACCAATTTTATTAAATGTTATTTTAATAATTGTTTTATTATTTTCTAAAGCTTTAGGAGATGAGCTTGTTTACTATTTATCATACGGTGTATCCTTAGCAGGTTTTTTGCAATTAATTTTTTTATATTATTTTGTTAAAAGATTTTTTTCATTTAAATTAAATTTTAAGTTAGCAAGTGATGAAAAAGTAAAGTTTTTTTTTAGAAAACTATTACCGAGCATTTTTTCATCTGGCGTAACGCAAATCAATATCTTAGTTGGAACAATTATTGCTTCCTTTCAAGCTAGCGCAGTTTCTTATCTTTATTATGCAGACAGAATTTATCAGATCAATCTAGCGATAGCTGGTATTGCCATTGGAGTTGTGATTTTGCCACAACTTTCAAGGTTTATAGACACCAAAAATGAAGAAAAAATTTCTCTTATTCAAAACAAAGCTTTAGAGCTAAGTTTATTTTTAAGTATTCCTGCAACAATAGCTTTAATGATTGGTTCAGAGCAAATAATTTCAGCGTTATTTGGTTATGGTAATTTTAATAAAGAATCTGTTAATAATTCAAGTCTTTCTTTATTCTATTTTGCCTTAGGTTTACCCGCTTTTGCTTTGATAAAAGTTTTTTCAAGTTTTTTCTTTGCTAATCATAATACAAAAATACCATTTTATATTTCGTTAATTTCGGTTCTTTTAAATATTTTAATTAGTATTTATTATTTTAACAAAATAGGTTTTATTATAATTCCAATTGCAACTTCAATTTCATCTTGGTTTAATGCAGTAGTACTTTTTATATATTTAAAAAATAATAATTTATTCTATTTTCAAAATAACTTTTTTTTAAATTTCTTTAAAATAATTTTTGCATCAATTTTAATGGGATTATTCTTTAATTTTCTATTAAACTTTTTTGAAAATCAACTTTCATTTTATTATAGCTTTAAATCAATTTATTTAATCTTAAGCGTATTATTTGCACTATTCTTTTACATATTTATTTGTTATTTCATCAAAGCTTTTAAAATTAGTGATATTAAATTAAACTATTAAAAATATGGGTAAAAAAATATTTTCTGGTGTTCAGCCAACAGGCAATCTTCACCTCGGTAATTATTTAGGTGCAATCAAAAACTTTGTAGACCTTAATAATGACCCTGATAATGATTGTATATTCTGTGTGGTTGATCTGCACGCAATTACAGTTAAACAAGACCCAAAAGAGCTAAAAAATAATATTCGAGAGACCGTAGCTACATTTATAGCAAGTGGAATTGATCCCAAAAAAAGCATTATTTTTAATCAATCTGGTGTAGCAGCGCATTCAGAGGGAGCTTGGATTTTGAGCTGTGTTGCTCGAATGGGTTGGTTAAATAGAATGACACAATTCAAGGAAAAAGCAGGTAAAGATAAAGAAAAAGCAAGCGTTGGACTGTATTCATATCCCGTTTTAATGGCAGCAGATATTCTTTTATACGATGCGACTCATGTCCCTGTTGGTGATGATCAAAAACAACATCTTGAGCTATGTAGAGATATTGCTCAAAAGTTTAATAATGATTTTGATAAAGATAATTTTTTGCAAGTGCCTGAACCTTTAATTCAAAAAGAATTTTCTAGAATTATGAGTTTAAAAGATGGATCAAAAAAGATGAGTAAATCTGAATTATCAGATCTAAGCAGAATTAATTTAACAGATGACAAAGATGCAATTGTAAATAAAATAAAAAAAGCAAAAACTGATCCGTTACCAATGCCAACTAGTGTCGAAGAATTAAATGAGAGGTTGGAGGCAAGAAATCTTCTTGGCATATATTCTAGTTTAAATAATTCAACTTTAGAAAATACAGTCGAAAATTTTTCAGGTAAAAATTTTTCTGAATTTAAAAATCAACTTTCTGATTTATTGGTTAAAAAGATTGAACCTATATCTTTAGAAATAAAAAAACTTTTAAATGATCAACCTTATTTAGATAAAATCCTTCTAGAAGGAGTTGAAAAAGCAAACTTAATTGCATCAAAAAAGATAGATAGAATTAAAGAAATACTAGGATTTTAATATAATTTAAATATCAAGTTTAAATTTTAAAAATAAGCTCTATATATATGTACAACATGTTCGTACAAACTGAAATAACACCAAATCCTAATTCTTTGAAATTTCTTCCTGGGAAGAAAGTATCAAACAGTGGTCCTTATGAAATAACAAGTAAAGATCAAATAAATAATGATTTGGTTAGAAATATCTTATCAGTCAATGGGGTTGAGGGTATTTTTTTAGGACAGGATTTTATTTCAGTAAATAAAAATGACCAAATTAAATGGGACGAAATTAAACATATTGTTATTTCATTAATAAATGACTTTTACTTAGATGGTAAAGAATACGTAATTGATGAAAATGAGGAAGAAAAAAATAATAATCTAAGTGAAATTGAGGAAAAAATTGTAAAAATTTTAGATCAAAAAATTAGACCTGCAGTTGCAAGAGATGGTGGTGATATAAAATTTAAAGAATTTAAAGACGGAATAGTAAAAGTGCAACTACAAGGAAGTTGTTCAGGCTGTCCAAGCTCGACAATGACTTTAAAGCAGGGAGTACAAAATCTTCTCTGTCACTATCTTCCAGAGGTAAAAGAAGTTGTTGCGATATAACAATTTATGAAAAAAAATTTAATCAAATTTCAATTTAGTAAAAATAAAAGCATT
>CACCRN010000013.1 GCA_902548405.1 uncultured Pelagibacteraceae bacterium
CAAAGCCTAAACTTATTAAAGAAGAATAGTTAAAAAATTAAAGTTAAAGTTGTACCTGGACCCACCTCATTGTGTTTGTACTCACAAAACTTTGAAGTTTTCTTTATAAAGTATACACCCAGACCTCCAGGTCTAACTTTATCTAAATCTCTTGGTTTAATCGTATCTAATGGTACTTGTTCACCGTAGTCAGTAATTATTACTTTAAGCTCACCATCATTTATAATTTCTAAATTTAAATCAATTTTTTGATCTTTTTTCATTTTATATGAATACCTAATTACATTTTGTAAAGCTTCATCAATTGCTAAAGTTACGCTTGCTAATTTGATATGTGGTAAGTTTGATTTACAAAACTCCTCTATTTTCGATCTTGTATCTTTTAACTCTGAGGGATTTGAAAGCATTTCTATATTCATAAATAAATTTCAATAGTATTACCCAATATGGGTATGTTAAATTAAAAAAAATAGTTTATAAAAGAATTATGAAAAAAATCTTACTAGTTTTATTTACATCATTAATATTTTTTCAAAACATAGTCAAAGCAGAAGTTGCTATGATTGGAGTTGTAGATGGAATGGTATGTATGGCATGCCAAGCAAAAGTTGAAAAAGAACTTAAAGCTGCAACAGGTGAAGGTAACGTTGAAGTTTCTTGGCCAGAAGGTGTAGCGTTTATAAACTTTGAAAATACTCCAAATTTTTCTGAAGAGGACTTTAAAAAGGTAATTGAGAATGCTGGTTTTGCAGTTGGTAAAGTTGCTACCTTAAATGAAAAAATTATTGATCCAAAATCTGGATTAATTTCATTAAATAAATTTTAATTATTTACTTTCCAATCAGTTTCGAAAGTCACATAGTTTACTTGTAAACATCGTCTTTCTTTAAGAATGCTTTTTTTTTCCATACCATGCCAAGTATTTGGTCCGCTGGTAAAAAGATAACCATAGTTGTTTCTGTAAGGCAATGTTTTAACTTTCTCTAATTTTTCATTGTAAAAATCAGTTCCTAAATCTTCAGACTCATTTGTTTTATTTACAAAAATTAATCCTGACATTAATTTTTCTTTAATATCACAGTGTGGTTTGAGCCAAAAACCCTCTCTATCACAAATCACCTCTACCCTTACGTATGAGTTAGATAAATCTTTATTAATCATTTTGGATATTGTCTCAAAAGTTTCTTTTGACTGAAGTTCATTTATAAATTTAATAAGATTTGGAAATTGCAAACTATTTTCTTTGGTAACAAAACATCTAAATTTTATTGCTTTACCACCAGAGGAAATACCTTCTCTGAATTCTGCTGCTCCTCCATCAATTGCACGGGTTCCATCATAATTCAAATTATGCTCACTTAAATCTGGAATATCTGCTTTAACAATTTCTTCAATTGCTCCTTCAGATAGAGCATTGCTATACTCCCAATGATCAAATGGAGTGTCATATTTTTTTGAATTATTTTTTATGGAATTTAAAAATGACATTAAGATTGAATTTTTTCTTTAATAATTTTTGCTACTCTATTCGTTTCATCCAACTTTTCATAGTTCCAATTTTCTATTTCCTCACCTAAGTTTCTAGTGATATTTAGTTCTCTAAATAAGTTTCTAAATCTTTGGAATCTTTTGTCGTTCTTTTTTGGTAAAATATTAGCAACATAGATTGGTTTACCTGTCAATGCAGCCTCGGAGATCATAGAGCTCGAGTCACATGTAACAACTATATTTTCAGATAAAGCTAAAGCAGATAGATAAGCTTTTTTATCTACATTCATAACCACTGTATGTTTTTCCCCAAAAAACTCTTTGGCGTAATGAATAGTATTTATTGGGGTTCTCATTGATGGGATTACAACTAATTGAAAATCATGTTTCTTCATTAATTTATAAAACATTGAGAAAATATGTTTCATATTTTTGGTTGAATAATCATAATATTTTGTTGGTCCTCCCATTATTAAGCACCAAATTTTTCTCTCATCTTGTTTGATAAAAGATTTTAAATAATTTTTATTTTCTTCAATTTCTCTTTCTGAAAGATAATGAATAGCTCCTTTTGTATTAATAACATTGTTCCCACTAATTCCATCATGTTCAGGTGCAACAATAAAATCAAAATAATTAAAATCTATTTTTGGATCTTGGATGTGAATATTAAAAATTTTTTTTTTAGAAATACTTTTCAAGTGAATAGATGGAATTACGCTCTTTCTTCCACATGAGATTATTATATCAAAATCTATATCATTAACTTTTTTATAAACGTTTTGAGAAATTGGAGTAAATTTTGGTGGAACAAGTTTCCAAATACTTTTTAGTTCAACCTTGTGGTGTGTAAAATCAATATCAAGCGCTTTTGCAAGTCCCTCGACTTGACTAATCATTCCGTGCATCCCTTGAGTTAATAATAAACCTTTTAATTTAGACATTAATCACTATATAGCTTCCATATGAGTCAAAATCCAACTAAACACACAAAAGTGTTAATAATTGGATCTGGTCCTGCCGGATACACAGCTGCTGTTTATGCTGCACGAGCAATGTTAAATCCTATTCTTGTTCACGGCGCTCAGCCAGGTGGACAATTAACAACTACAACTGATGTAGAAAATTTTCCAGGATTTGCAGAAGTAATTCAAGGACCATGGCTAATGGATCAAATGAAAGATCAAGCAAAAGCTGTTGGAACAGAAATGATAGAAGACCATATCGGATCAGTGAATTTAAAATCTACACCGTTTGAGGCTGTTGGTGATAGTGGTCAAAAATATACAGCAGATAGCATAATTATTTCAACTGGTGCACAAGCAAGATGGTTAAATATTAAGTCAGAGCAAGAATTTAGAGGATTTGGAGTTTCAGCATGTGCTACATGTGATGGTTTCTTTTTTAAAGATAAAGAAGTTGCTGTAGTTGGAGGTGGTAACGCTGCAGTAGAAGAAGCTATGTTTCTTACAAAATTTGCATCAAAAGTAAAATTAATACACAGAAGAGATAGTTTGAGAGCTGAAAAGATGCTTCAAAAGAAATTGATGGAAAATAAAAAGATTGAAATTGTTTGGGACTCTGTTGTTGAGGATGTTTTGGGGGATAGTGAACCAAAAAATGTTAAAGGGATAAAAATTAAAAATTTAAAAACTGAAAAAAGAGAAGAAGTTAAATTAGATGGACTATTTATTGCCATTGGTCATGATCCTGCAACTCAACTTTTCAAAGACCAATTGGAAATGGATAAAGAGGGTTATTTAATTACTAAACCAGATTCTACAGAAACAAATATTCCTGGAGTTTATGCTGCAGGTGATGTTAAAGATAAAACTTTTCGACAAGCGGTTACAGCAGCTGGTATGGGATGTATGGCTGCATTAGAAGCAGAAAAATTCCTATCTCACTAATTTGATATTAACTAATACTAATATTGAAATTGATATTAGTTGATATCAAAATTATATATAATATTTCTTCTAATTTAAGTATATGTTGATCTTATATGAATAGAAGAAAATTTATAAAAACTGTAAGTCAAATTATGATTGCTTGGGGATTAAGCCCAAACCTCGCATTTGCCTCCGAAACTAATAAAATATTATCAGGAAAATTTTTCATAGATGGCAAGGAAGCAGAATTAAATTTTCAGGATTTAAATAATTCTACAATTGAAACTAAAGATGAAAAATCAATAATCAAGGTTAAAGATGATTTTTATTTGATAAGACCTGAAACTAAACTTCAATTTGTCTCAAAAAACTTATTAAAAGTTATCAAAGGTTCTGTTCATGCAGTTTTTGGAAAAAGACAAGAGGAATTAAATGTTGAAATCCCACACGGCACAATTGGAATAAGAGGAACCTCTATTTTTATTGATATTGAGCCTAAGCAGAACAGAAGTTATTTTTGTAATTGTTATGGAGAAACAGTTCTCTATGACAAAAAAGGAAATTTATTAGAAACAGTGGTTTCATATGGACACGAATCTGGAGCACTTACAGAAGATGGAAAATTTAAACGATATGGAATTAATTATTTAAAAAATATTTATGCTTTAAGACATCCAAAAATATTTGACGAAGAAATGGAAAAAGTTGGGTGTATCGTAGAAAATAGTCATTGTACCTTAAAATAAATTTATTTTACTAAATCTGAAATTTGATCTGACTCGAAGATTTTTTGATCAATATCACTATTCGCAAGTTTAATCATTGCTTTTGCTATTGTTTCTGAATGAATTGATCTCATTTTCTTTAATGGTCCAACAAATAAAGGATTTAGGAGTTTAAAAATAATTATTCCTATTTTCTCTCCCAATCTAAATTCTTTTCTGTTCCCCAATATAAATGAGGGTCTCATAATTCCTATTTTAGAAAAACCTAAACTTAAGATCTCTTCTTCTACAAGGCCTTTATATTTTAAATAATCTCCTGAACTTTTAGAATTGGCATATCCTGAAGACACAAAAAAATATGAATTAATATTATTAGATTTTGCAATTTGAGCTATTTGTTTTGGTATATCTAATTCAATTCTTTGATATTCATTATTGTCAGGAGAATTTTTTTTTGTTGTCCCAATACAAAAATAACATTCGTCTCCAACAATCTGTTCTTTATGCTTTTCTAGATTATTAAAATCAGTTTTAATTACTTCAACTTTTGAATTGTCTATTTGAATTGGAGAACGAACAAATATTTTAATTTTAGAATAATTATCATTCTGAATAAGTTGATTTAAAACATGACCTCCAACTAATCCAGTTGAGCCAAATAGTAATGCTGTTTTCACTTCTTAAGAAAGGCTTTCGCAAAAAGATTTTATTCTATCCATTGCTTTCTTCAAATTTTGCATTGAAGTAGCATAAGAAATTCTAAAGTACCCATCTAAACCAAATGCAGAACCTTGTACGACTGCAACATTAGATTGTTCAAGTAATTTTTGAACAAACTCTGTATCTGTTTTCAATTTAGTTTTTTTATTTAACAATCCCTTACAACTTGGAAATACATAAAATGCACCATTAGGGGTTAAACAATTTATACCATTGATGCTATTTAAACTTTTAACAACAAAATCTCTTCTTTCTTTAAAGGCCTTTGATCTTTTTTTTATGAAACCTTGATTTCCATTTAAAGCTTCAACTGCAGCAGCTTGACTGATTGATGAAGGATTAGATGTGGATTGAGATTGAATTTTACCAATTGCTTTAATGATATCTTTTGGTCCAGCAGCATACCCTATTCTCCAACCTGTCATTGCATACGATTTACTAACCCCATTCATAGTTAAAGTTCTATCTTTCAATTTTGAATTTTGAGCAATCGTGTAAAAATTAAAATTATCATATGCTATATGCTCATAGATATCGTCACTTAAAATATGAACTTTTTTATTTTTAATTAAAACTTTAGCTAAATCTTCAATTTCTTTTTTTGAATAACCTGCTCCAGTTGGATTAGAAGGTGAATTTAAAATCACCCATTTAGTTTTTTTGGTAATAGCTTTTTTTAATTTAGTTGCAGTAAGTTTAAACTCTTCTTCTTCCGTGCACTTAACTATCTTTGGTTTTCCACCAGCTAATAAAACCATATCAGGATAAGAAACCCAAAAAGGTGCAGGAATAATTACTTCATCACCTTTATTTAAAGTTGCCATAAAAGCATTATAAAGAACTTGTTTTCCACCAGTTCCAACAGTGATTTGATCTGTAGTGTAATTAATTTTGTTTTCTCTTTTAAATTTATCTACGATTGCTTTTTTTAAAGCAGGCGTTCCATCTACTGCTGTATATTTTGTGTCTCCACTTTTGATAGCTTTAATTGCTGCATTTTTAATATTATCTGGCGTATCAAAATCTGGCTCTCCAGCCCCAAGTCCAATTACATCTTTTCCTGCAGCTCTAAGTTCTCTTGCTTTTTGAGTAACTGCAATAGTTGGTGATGGTTTAATTCGTTTTAAACTGTCTGATATTATGCTCATTGAAATATAAATAAATTCTAATACGCTGTTTAATATATGGAAAATACTTATCAAGATTTAATTACAGATATTCAGAGTAAAAATCCTAAAATTGGTGGAAAACTCGAAGGTGGAAAAAAATTCAAAATTAAATCTGATTTTAAACCTGCAGGTGATCAACCAGAAGCTATTAAGAAATTAGTAAATGGTGCAAATAAAGATCAATTTAATCAAGTATTACTTGGAGTTACAGGATCTGGAAAAACTTTTACAATGGCAAAAGTAATCGAGGCTACTAATAGACCAGCATTGATACTTGCTCCAAACAAAACACTTGCAGCACAACTCTATGGAGAAATGAAAACATTTTTTCCAGATAATGCAGTTGAGTACTTTGTCTCTTATTATGACTATTATACACCAGAGGCTTATGTTCCAAGATCTGACACTTATATAGAAAAAGAGGCATCGATTAATGAACAAATTGATCGAATGAGACACTCTGCAACCAGATCTCTTTTGGAAAGAGATGATGTTTTAATTGTAGCAAGTGTTTCATGTATTTATGGATTAGGTTCTGTTGAGGCGTACAGTAAAATGACGCTAACTCTTCAAAAAAATTATGATTACAACAGAGAAGAAATAATTAAATCATTAGTAGCTTTACAATACAAAAGAAATGATCAAAATTTTTATAGAGGAACATTTAGAGCTAGAGGAGAATATTTAGAAATCTTTCCCTCACATCTAGAAGATAGAGCTTGGAGGCTTTGTCTATTTGGAGATAAATTAGAGCAAATTGAAGAGTTTGATCCTTTAACAGGAGATAAAGTTAGAGAGCTAAGTTTAGTAAAAGTCTATGCGAATAGTCATTACATAACTCCTAAGCCTACAATTGAACAAGCAGTTATTAATATTAAAAAAGAATTAGAAATAACTTTAAAAAAACATAGAGCAGAAAATAAATTATTAGAAGCTCAAAGGTTAGAAGAAAGAACGAAGTTTGATTTAGAAATGATTGAAGCAACTGGTTCTTGTGCTGGAATTGAAAACTATTCAAGATTTTTATCTGGAAGAAAACCTGGAGAACCTCCTCCTACTCTATTTGAATATTTTCCAGATAACACATTGATATTTGTTGATGAATGTCATGTAACCGTTCCACAACTTAATGGAATGTACAAAGGAGATAGATCAAGAAAAAGTACTCTTGCAGAATATGGTTTTAGACTACCATCGTGTATGGATAATAGACCATTAAAGTTTGAAGAATGGGATTTAATGAGAACTCAAACTGTATTTGTATCTGCAACACCAGGACCATGGGAACTTGAGCAAACAAAAGGGAAATTTATTGATCAAGTTATCAGACCAACTGGACTAATTGATCCTGTAGTTGAAATTAGACCTGCAAAAAATCAGGTAGATGATTTGATGCACGAATGCAAAAGAGTAGTTGAAAATAATTATCGAGTTTTGGTCACAACTCTTACGAAGAAAATGGCAGAAGATTTAACTGAATACCTTCACGAAAATGGAATTAAAGTTAGATATCTTCACTCAGACATCGATACTTTGGAGAGAATTGAAATAATGAGAGATTTGCGGATGGGTGTATTTGATGTTTTAGTTGGTATTAACTTATTAAGAGAAGGTCTTGATATACCTGAATGTGCATTAGTTGGAATTTTAGATGCAGATAAAGAAGGATTTTTAAGATCAGAAACATCACTTATTCAAACAATAGGAAGAGCTGCAAGAAACGTGGACGGAAAAGTTATTTTGTATGCTGACAAAGAAACTAAAAGCATAAAAAAGGCAATTGCTGAAACTGACAGAAGAAGGAATATTCAATTAGCGTACAATAAAAAACATAAAATTAGCGCTACATCAGTTAAAAAAGAAATAAGTGATGTTTTAGAAAGTGTTTATGAAAAAGACTATGTGAAAATAAGTGAAGGCTCTAACGTTGGTGGAAACCTAAAAAAACACCTTAAAGCACTAGATAAAAAGATGAAGGAAGCTGCATCTAATCTTGAATTTGAAGAAGCTGCTAAAATTAGAGACGAAATAAGAAAGTTGGAAAGTAGCGAATTAGAAATTACATTAAATCCAAAAATAAGGCAGTATGATGTAAAAAATAAACTTTATCCTAAAGGTCGATCAACAATGGGCATGCCTGGAACAAAAGTTACAAAGAAAAGAGATAAAAAATGGAAGCACGGAAAATAATTATAACTGGTGGTGCAACAAGAATTGGTGCTGCAATTGCAAAAAAATTATCTGGTTCTAATAAAGAAATTTTAATTCATTTTAATAAATCAAAATCAAAAGCTGAGAATTTAAAAAAAGAACTATCAAATAATGGTACTAAAGTTTACTTGGTTAAAGGTGATTTGAGTAAAGAAAATGATGTAAATAAAATTGTAAAATATGCAAAATCAAAACTTAAATATTTTGATTGTCTAATTAATAACGCTTCTTTATTTGAAAATGATAAATTGGAAAACTTTACAACAGATAGCTGGGGCCAACATTTAAGAACAAATCTAAGAACACCTGCATTGTTATCAAAAGAATTTGCAAAAAATGTCAAAGGAACAAATAACAATATAATTAATATTATTGATCAAAGAGTATTTAAACTAACCCCATATTTTTTTTCATACACAATTAGTAAAACTGGACTTTATACTTTGACTAAAACTAGTGCTATGAGTTTAGCTCCAAAGATTAGAGTAAACGGCATTGCACCTGGGCCTACTATTAAAAATCAAAGACAATCTGAAAAACATTTTAGAAAACAATACCTAGCAACTCCTTTGAAAAGACAAGTAGATGTTGAACAAATATGTAATGCTGTTGACTTTTTTATAAAAAATATATCTATTACAGGACAAGTTTTAGCAATAGATAGTGGGCAGAATTTAAACTGGCAAACACCAGATATAATGGGCAAAGAATGAAAAGAAGTAATTTTAAGATTGTAAGAATAAATAAAAACAAAAGTCTTTTTAATTACGAAAAGAAAATTCTAATTAATGAACTAATTTTAAATTTAAAACTTGGCTATTATGACTTTGAAAAGAAAAAGCCTCAAAAAGTTAAATTTAGCCTAGAAATTGATTACGAGGATAAAAAGCCATCAAGCGATAAAGATATAAAATCGATTGTTAATTATGGAACAATTGTAAAATTGATTACAAAACTCGTTAAAAAAAAACATTACAACTTTCTTGAAACATTAGCTGAAGCTGTATTTGATGAATTATTCAAAGATCAAAGGATTGCTAAAATAATGTTGAAAATTGAGAAATTAGAAATTCTTAAGCAATGTTCATCTGTTGGTATTCAAATTACCAAAAAAAGAAGTCATGATAAGCTCTGAAATAGGAAAAGAGGTAATTAAAAGAGAGCTCTCGCTAGTCCCTAAACTTCCTGGTGTCTATAGGATGCTAAATGAAAAAAATGAAATCCTTTATGTAGGAAAAGCAAAAAATCTTCCTAACAGACTTAAAAGTTATGTATCTGAAAAAAACCATATAATCAGAACAGAGAGAATGTTGTCTCAAACTAGAAAATTAGAGATAACGACTACTTCAAATGAAAGTGAAGCGCTACTTCTAGAAGCAAACCTAATTAAAAAATTTAAACCAAAATTCAATATTTTATTAAGAGATGATAAATCATTTCCATTCATCTTTATTGGCAACAAAGATAAATGGCCACAAATTAAAAGACATAGAGGAAAAAAATCAAAAGAAGGGTTTTATTTTGGACCTTTTGCATCAGCAGGTTCAGCTAACTGGACTATAAAGATGATCCAAAAAATTTTTCATCTAAGAGTTTGTGATGATACTGTTTTTAAAAATAGAGAAAGACCTTGTATCCTTTATCAAATAAAAAGATGTTCCGGACCATGTGTTGGTTATGTTGAAAAAAATGATTATCAACAAACGGTTGATGATGCCATTGAGTTTGTCTCTGGGAAATCAAGGAAAATTCAAAAAAATCTTTCAAGTCAAATGGAAAAAGCAAGTGAGGAATTAGATTTTGAAAAAGCAGTAATTTTAAGAGATAGAATTAAAGCTTTAAATATTATTCAATCTTCTCAAAGAATTAATGAGGCAAACTTAGTAGAGGCAGATGTTATTGCAGGATACAAAGAGTCTGGCAAAACTTGTATTCAAGTATTTTTTTATCGTTCAAAGCAAAATTGGGGTAACCAAGCTTTTTTCCCAAAACATGACCCAGATGAAAAATTAGGAGATATTTTAAATTCATTTGTTTCACAATTTTATGAAAATAAAAGTGTGCCTTCTGCAATAATTTTATCTGAGGAAATAAAAGAAAAAGTTTTAATTGAAAAAACTTTAACTCAAAAAGAGGGAAAACAAATTAACATTAGTGTTGCTAAAAAAGGTTCAAAACTAAAAGTAATTAATCAAGCAATAAAAAATGCAAAAGACAGTTTGAATAGAAAACTTTATGAAAGTCAGAATAATCGAGAACTTTTTGATGAAGTTGCAAAAAAATTCAATCTTGAAACAAATATAAATTTAATTGAGGTTTATGACAACAGCCATATCCAAGGAACAAATAGTGTTGGAGCTTTAATTGCTTATGGTGATGAGGGATTCATTAAAAAAAGATATCGAAAGTTCAATATCAAGCACAAAAAAAATGAGCAAGATGATTATGGGATGATGAGAGAAGTATTAAACAGAAGATTTAAACGTGCTGTTCAAGAAAAAGATAATTATCTCACTTTTCCTGATTTAGTATTAGTAGATGGAGGAAAAGGACAATATTCAGTAGCTAGAGAAAGTTTAAATGAATTGGGGCTTCACGACATTCCAATTATTGCAATAGCAAAGGGTAAATTTCGTAATAGTGGAAATGAAACATTTTTTCACAATGGAAAAGAATATAAATTCTCAAAAAATGACCCTACTCTATTCTTTCTTCAAAGGATAAGAGATGAATCACATAGATTTGCAATCAGTGCCCACAGAGCAAAGAGAAAAAAAGGAATTAGCAAATCTTTACTGGACCAAATTGAGGGTATAGGAGCAATTAGAAAAAGAGCACTGTTAAACCATTTTGGGTCAGCAAGATCTGTTGAGTCTGCTAGTTTAGATGAAATTAAATCTGTTGAAGGTGTTGAAGAAAAAGTAGCAAAAAAGATATATAACTTCTTTCACGAATAATTATGTTAAAAAAAATTCCAAATATTCTGACAATAGGAAGAATAATAATTGTACCCTTCTTTGTTTTAGCATTTTATCTTCCAGGTTTTTATGGTGATTTAACTGCTTTAATTTTATTTATAATTGCTTCATTTACAGATTTTTTAGATGGCATGTTAGCCAGAATGTTAGGACAAGAGTCTAAATTGGGAGAACTACTAGATCCAATTGCAGATAAAATTATAGTCGCTACAGCTCTAATTTTACTGGTGATGGATGGAACAATCAGAAATTATGAGGTTATTGCAGCTATAATAATTTTAACTAGAGAAATTTTAATTTCTGGGTTACGGGAATTTTTAGCAAAAGGTCAGATTAAACTTCCAGTTTCAAATCTTGCTAAACTCAAAACAGTGTTACAGATGGTTGCTATTGGTCTTCTGCTTTCAGGAGATACTGGAAACAAAATAATTAACTTTGAAAATTATAATGCTCAAACTATTGGGATTATTCTTTTATGGTTATCAGCTGCGCTTACTTTATTTACAGGTTATGATTATTTACGAAAGGGTATTGATCACGCAATATCAGAAGATAACAAAGATTAAGCTGCTTTTTTCTTTCTCACCAGCGCTTGATAGCTTTCATTAAGATCGATGATGGTATCACAAACTTTGAATTGATTTTCTGCAATACAAGATACAGGTGTAACTTCAGCAGCAGTTCCTGTTAAAAAGCATCCTACAAAGTTAGGAAGTTCTGTTGGACTAATTTTTCTTTCATGTACTTTTATATTTTTTGATTTTGCAATTCCAATTACAGTTCTTCTTGTAATTCCATCTAAAAATGAATCTGGAATTGGTGTGTGAATTTCTCCATTTTTATCTTTAAAAAATACATTGGCCCCTGTTGCTTCAGCAATATTTCCTTCGTGATCCAACATTAAAGAATCTGTGTAACCTTGTTTTTCAGCTTCATGTTTTGATAATGTGCAAATCATATACAAACCTGATGCTTTAGTATCCCAAGGTATAGTATTAGGAGCTGGTCTTCTCCAGTTTGAAATATTTAATTTAATGCCTTCAACTTTTAGTTTTGGATCAAAGTAAGATCCCCACTCCCAAGTTGCAATCGCAACATGAATTTTTGTTTGTTGTGCTGATATAGCCATCATTTCAGTGCCTCTCCAAGCTACTGGTCTTACATATCCGTTTTCTACATTCTGAGTTGCAATTATTTTATTTGAAGCAGTATTTATTTGCTCTTCAGTATAAGGAATTTCGAAACCCATTCTTCTAGCAGAATGAAAAAATCTAGATGTATGTTCCTCTAATTTGAAAATAGAGCCATCATAAACTCTTTCACCTTCAAAAACACAACTCGCATAATGCAAACCATGACTTAACACATGGAGTTTTACATCTCCCCAATCAACAAGTTCATCGTTGTACCAAATTTTTCCAGATCTTTTATCGTACGGTATCATTAGTGAAAATATTTTAAAATATCAGTGAAAAATATCTTTGTATCTTTGATATGTCAATATAACTTACCCATTATGAAAGAACTTTTATATCTTAAAGATGATCAACTTAAGGGTTTAATTGAAAAATTATTTGTTAGTTACAGAGAGACATTTTCTGACTCTAAAAAAATTTTAGATAAATATTCAATTGGAGTGGCTCACCATAAGGTTATTCACCTAATTTCATCTTATGAAGGTATCTCTATCTCAGATCTTCTAAAAAAATTAAAAGTAACTAAGCAGAGCCTTAATAGAGTTTTAAAAGATTTAATAAAGTTAGACATCGTCATATTTAAGAAAAATGATCAGGATACAAGGGTTAAACATGTGTTTTTAAACGAAAAAGGAAAGAAAATATTTGAAGAAATTTTTAATTTACAAAAAAAAAGAATTTATTCAGCTCTTTTAAATTCAACTTCAGAAGAGGTTGTTAATTTTGACAATGTATTAAATAAAATAATTAATGGATAATTTTTTAGCACATATTTTAGTAGTTGATGACGACGATGGTATTAGATCATTAGTCAAAAAATTTTTAAACGAAAATAATTATTTAGTAACTACAGCTGACAGTGCTGAAGATGCCTCTGATAAAATAAAAATAATAAAGTTTGATCTAATTGTGCTCGATATAATGATGCCCGGAAAGAATGGATTGGAATTTGTAGAAGAAAATAAAAAAAATCTAGACACTCCAATTATACTTCTTACAGCAAAAGGAGAAGCCAAGGAAAGAATAGAAGGTCTTGAAGTTGGTGCAGATGATTATTTGCCTAAACCATTTGAACCTAAAGAATTAATTTTAAGAATAAAAAACATTTTAGATAAGACAAAAAAAACTGAACAAAAAAGAATTATTGAATTTGAAAATGTCAAAATCGACTTAAATAAACTTTTAATTATTAGAGATCAAAAAGAATTTAAAATTAATAATACTGAAAAGACAATTTTAGAAAAAATGATTAATAGTCCTGGAAAAACATTTTCAAGAGAAGATATAGGAAAATTGATTAATTTGGATAAAGAAAGATCCATTGATGTTATTATTACTAGATTGAGAAAAAAAATTGAAATAGACCAAAAAAGTCCTAAGTTTTTACAAACAATTAGAGGTGCAGGATATGTTCTCTGGATTGAATAATTTCTTAAAAAAAGTTTTACCAAAAAGATTATTTTATAGAGCACTCTTAATTGTTGCGGTCCCTGTAATTACTATCCAATTAATAATCACCATTGTTTTCTTTGATAGTTTGTGGATTAAAACTAATAAAGGTATGACCAGAACTCTGGTGAATGAGATTAGTGCTTTTATAGAAGCTTATCAAAATGAGGAAAATGATAAGCAAGAAGTGAATAATCTTTTTTCATTGTTTCTAGATTTAAATATTGAATTGGTAGTTAATGAAAAATTAAGTGATAAAAATAAAGAAAGATGGTTTAGTCCAATTGATCGAACTTTAAGAAGAGAATTGAAGTCTAAATTTTCTCCTGAGATCTTCTGGTTTAATACTACAAACTATAAAGAACTAGTTGATTTAAGAATAAAATATGAAGATGGATATTTTAAATTTTTAGTTCCAAAAGATCGAGTCACTAGTACCTCTGCAAGAATATTTGCACTGTGGATTACAGTTCCTGCAATTATAATGGTTATTATTTCACTAATATTTTTAAAGAACCAAACGAGGCCAATTACAAATTTAGCTCGCGCTGCTGAAAGATTCGGAAAAGGAGAAGACATAGAAGAATTTAAACCCTCGGGAGCACTCGAGATACGTCAAGCAGGTCATGAATTTGACAAAATGAGAAAGAGAATTGAAAGACATCTTAATCAGAGAACTGAAATGTTATCAGGTATTAGTCATGATTTAAGAACTCCTTTAACAAGAATGAAGCTACAATTAGCTTTTCTTAAAGATAAAGATGCAGTTGATAAGTTAACAGATGATATCAACGAAATGGAAAAAATGCTTAATGAATATCTGCAATTTACAAGTTCATCGTATGTTGAGAAGGACGAAATGTTTAACCTTTCAGAACAAATAGAAGAGATAATAAAAAAATATAATAATAAAAACATTTCTCATAATTTAGTTCCTAGAATTTACATTAATGGTAGAAAAAACCTTATCAATAGATCTTTAAATAACCTGATTGATAACGGATTAAAATATGCAAACAAAGTTGAAATAAGCCTAACCAAAAAAAATACAAACCTATTTATAATTATTGATGATGACGGTCCAGGGATACCTAAAAAAGAACATGAAAACGTATTTAAACCTTTTTATAAGATGGACAAAGGTAGAAATGACTCAAAATCAAGTGTTGGACTAGGACTGTCAATTGCTTCTGATATTATCAAATCCCATGGTGGCAACATTATGCTGGAAAAATCAAAATTTAACGGGCTAAGAGTTAAGATCTTTTTGCCGGTCTAGTTTTCTTCTTTTTTTTTGTTTCTAATTTTGAAATTTTATTTTCTAAATTTTCTACTCTCTTTGAAAGAATCTCAAATTCATCCTTGCTAGTAAGTTTCATTTTAAAAACAAATTCATCTCTCTTTGACTTAAATATATTTAAGATTTCAGATGATAAATCTTTTGAAGTTATTAATCCCTGCTCTAGTAGTTTTGCAAATTTATCAATTATAAATTTAGAATTTTTCATATTTGAGATACAATATAGATATAATTTAAAATGATCATCAATAATTTTGACCCAGTTGCAATAGAAATATTTTCTTTAGAAATTAGATGGTATTCTCTAGCTTATATAGCTGGTATTTTATTTGGATGGTTAATAGCAAAAAAACTGTTCTTAAAGAATTCTGAAATAAATAAAAACTTTGATGATTATATAACGTACTTAATCATCGGAATTATTTTAGGTGGAAGAATTGGTTATGTATTATTTTATAATTTTGAATTCTATATCAATAATCTATTAGATATTTTAAAAGTATGGGAAGGTGGAATGTCTTTTCACGGAGGAGTAATTGGTATTGTTATCGCAACTATATTATTTACAAAAAAAAATAATCAAAATGTGTTTTTATATTTAGATGTCGTTGCTCTTGTTGCACCTATTGGAATATTTTTTGGAAGAATTGCAAATTTCATAAATTCCGAACTTTATGGAAATATAACTAATTTACCTTGGGCAGTTACTTTTATACAAATAGATAATCAACCAAGACATCCCTCACAAATTTATGAGGCATTATTAGAAGGTTTA
>CACCRN010000014.1 GCA_902548405.1 uncultured Pelagibacteraceae bacterium
GGCATATCTTCAACTGGAACTATTTTACTAACGACGCCCTTATTACCATGTCGTCCTGACATTTTATCACCTGGTCTTAATCTTCTCTTAATGGCTACAAAAACTTTTACCATTTTCATAACACTTGGTAATAAATCATCACCACTTCTAATTTTTAAAACTTTATCTTCAAATCTTTCTGTAATGTCTTGTTTTGCTTTGTTGTATTGATCTTTAAGTTGTGCCAAAGTCGCTTCATCATTTACATTTCCAACTGTTATTTTAAATACATCATTTATAGATAGATTATTAATTGCATCAAAATCAAGTTTTGTTCCTTCAGATAAATCTTTTACTTTTTTAGTTAATGATGATCCTGATAAAATTTGTGAAGCTCTTTGTTTAATGCTTCTCTCTAAAATTTCTTCCTCTACTAATTTATCTTGCTGAACTTGTTCAATTTCAGCTCTTTCAATAGTTATTGATCTTTCGTCTTTTTCAATACCATGTCTGTTAAATACTCTTACATCGACAACTGTACCACTAGCACCTCGTGACATTCTCAAAGATGTATCAGTAACATCAATAGCTTTTTCTCCAAAAATTGATCTTAATAGTTTTTCTTCTGGTCCTGATGCTGAATCACCTTTTGGTGTAACTTTTCCAACTAAAATATCGCCAGCGTTTACTTCAGCTCCAATGTAAACTATTCCTGATTCATCAAGATTTTTTAAAGCTTCCTCGTTAACATTAGGAATATCTCTGGTAATTTCTTCTTCTCCAAGTTTTGTGTCTCTTGCCATTATTTCATATTCTTCAATATGTACTGAAGTAAATACATCGTCAGTTACACATCTCTCTGAAATCAAAATTGAGTCTTCAAAGTTGTAACCTTGCCATGGCATAAATGCTACTGTCACATTTTTTCCAAGTGCTAATTCACCTAATTTTGTTGAAGGACCATCTGCAATAATATCACCAGATTTAACTTTATCACCAACTCTAACAAGTGGTCTTTGGTTAATACACGTATTTTGGTTTGATCTTTTAAATTTTTGTAAATTATAAATATCTACACCTGACTCACTAAAATCGGTTTCTTCTGTTACTTTAATAACAATTCTCTTACCGTCAATTTTATCAACAACTCCATCTCTCTTAGCAACAATAGTTACACCAGAGTCTAAAGCCACATCACTTTCAATTCCAGTACCAACCAATGGAGATTCTGGTTTTAAAAGAGGAACTGCTTGTCTCATCATGTTAGAACCCATTAGAGCTCTGTTAGCATCATCATTTTCCAAGAAAGGTATTAAGGATGCTGCAACAGAAACAAGTTGTTTTGGTGAAACGTCGATATAATCAATTGCATCTGGTTTTGATAAAAGGAAGTTTAAATTTTGTCTGCAAGAAACAAGTTCCTCAACTATCTTTCCATTTTTATCTAACTTTGTATTTGCTTGAGCAATTGTAAATTTGGTTTCTTCCATTGCAGATAAATACTCAACTTTATCTTGCACAACCCCATCTTTTACTTTTTTATATGGGCTTTCAATAAAGCCATATTTGTTTATTTTTGCATAAGTTGATAAACTATTTATCAAACCGATGTTTGGTCCCTCTGGAGTCTCAATTGGACAAATTCTTCCATAATGGGTTGGGTGAACGTCTCGAACTTCAAATCCTGCTCTTTCTCTAGTTAGTCCACCTGGTCCAAGAGCAGAAACTCTTCTTTTATGTGTAATTTCAGATAATGGGTTCGTTTGATCCATAAACTGTGAAAGTTGAGAGCTAGCAAAAAAATCTTTCAATGAAACAGTTAGTGGTTTTGCGTTAATTAAATCTTGTGGCATCGCAGACTCAACATCTAGAGTAGTCATTTTTTCTTTAATAGCCCTTTCCATTCTGTAAACACCAATTCTCGCTTGGTTTTCAACTAACTCACCCACAGAACGTACTCTTCTATTTCCTAAATGATCAATGTCATCAACATCATCCTTACCATCACGCAAATCTAACATTTTGTGAATAATTGCCATGATGTCATCATTTCTTAAGATCGTAATTTTATCAGAACACTCTTGGTTTAGTCTTGAATTCATTTTCACTCTACCAACATCAGATAGATCGTATCTGTCTGAGCTAAAGAAAAGATTGTTAAATATTTGAGTGGCTATCTCTATTGTAGGTGGCTCTCCAGGTCTTAGCATTTTATATATTTCAGTTATAGCTTCATCTTTAGAGTTATTTTTGTCAGCTAAAACTGTTGTTAATAAATATGGTCCTTTATTTATGGAATTTGTTACGGATATTTTTAAAGAGTGAACATTTGAATCCAGTATTTGTTGAATAATTGTATCATTAAGTTCGGTACCAATTTTAAAAGTACCTTCTTCTTCATCACTTACTTTAACATCTCTATGTAAGAATTTTCCAAAAAGAGATTCTCTTGAAACTAAAATATCTTTAAGTCCGTCATTAGCTAATTTTTTAGCATTTAAAAAATTAATTTTATCACCTAATTTGATTACTACTTCACCAGTTTTTGCATCAATTACTTCTTCAGAAAAATTTTTAGCCTTGTAATTCTCAGGATTAAATTTAGTTTTCCATTTTTCTGTCTTAGGATCATAAGTATATTGCTCACTATCATAAAACTCATCAACAATTTCTGATTTAGAAAAACCTAAAGCTAAAAGTAACGTTGAAGCAAATATTTTTTTCTTTCTATCAATTTTAAAATATAAAAAATCTTTAACATCATATTCAAAATCTAACCATGATCCCCTGTTAGGTATTACTCTACAATTAAATAATAATTTTCCACTTGCATGAGTTTTTCCTTTATCATGGTCAAAGAAAACTCCTGGACTTCTATGCATTTGGTTTACAACAACACGTTGAACACCATTGGTAATAAACGTTCCACTATTAGTCATCATAGGTACTTCACCCATGTAAACTTCTTGTTCTTTTGCTGATAAAATATCTTTAGTATTGTTTTCTTGATCTATTTCGTAAACAACTAATCTTAAAGTACATTTAAGAGCTGAAGAATAAGTTAGACCTCTTGTTATACATTCTTCAACATCAAATTTAGGTTTTTCTAACCTGTATGAAACATATTCAAGAGTTGCTTTGTCATTTAAATCTTCAATTGGAAAAATACTTTTAAAAACTCTATCAAAACCTTTTGTTAATTCGGTTTCAGCATAGAATTCGGTTAATTCTTTGTAAGAATTTTTTTGAACTTCAATAAGATTTGGAATTGATAAGCTTTCTTTTAGTTTACCAAAACTTTTTCTAATGTTTTTCTTTTCAGTAAAAGATAATTGCATCTATATTTATTAATACTGATTAAAAATAATCAGTATTTGAATTCTTTCTAATTAATTTATTTAAGTTCTACTTTTGCGCCAGCAGCTTCTAACTTAGCTTTGATCTCTTCGGCATCTTTTTTGTTAACACCAGATTTAACTTCTTTTGGTGCTCCCTCTACAAGATCTTTTGCTTCTTTTAAACCTAATGAAGTAGCTGCTCTTACTTCTTTGATAACATTAATTTTTTTATCACCTGCAGAAACTAACATGATAGTGAAATCATCTTTTTCTTCTGCTGGAGCTGCACCACCTGCTGCTGCTGGTGCTGCTGCTGCCATTGGAGTTACACCCCACTTTTCTTCTAACTGTTTTGAAAGCTCGGCTGCTTCAGCGACAGTCAAACTTGATAAGTCTTCAATAATTTTATTTAGATCAGGCATATTTTTCTACTCTTTGGGTTGTGTTTCAGAATTTTCTGCGGACAAACTACTCATTTTTTCCGAATGTGCAAGCAAAATACTAATTAATTTTGAGGCTGGAGCGTTTAAAATACCTACAATATTGGCTCTTGCTTCATCTAGTGTAGGTAAACTAGCAACATTTTGGACACCGGCTTGATCCAAAACCTCATCATCCATTATTCCACCAATTAATTTAAGATTCTCATTATCTTTAGCAAATTTAGACAATATTCTTGCAGACATTATTGCATCTTCACCAAATGCAACTGCTGTTGGTCCTGTGAAAAGATTGGATAAATCTTTACACTTAGTTTTTTCTAATGCTAATTTTGTGATTCTGTTTTTAGTGATCTTAAAGACGATACCATGCTCTCTCATTTTTGCTCTTAAATCATCTAATTGAGTCATTGTTAAGCCCTGATAGTGTGTAACCATCACAGCTTTACTACTCTCAAATTTAGAAGCCATTTCTTCAATATAATTTTTCTTTTGTTCTTTGTTCATCATAACTATATCGATTTTCCTAATTTAACTTTGTAAGAAACACCCATAGTAGAAGTTGCAAAAACACCTTTTATTAAATCACCTTTGAGTGTGTTGTTAGATTTTTCTTTTTCTAGCGCATCTATTATTGCATTATAATTTTTCAATAATTGATCATCACTGAATGATTTTTTTCCAATACTTACTCCAATGTTTCCATCTTTATCATTTCTAATTTCAACTTGTCCTGATTTTGCATCAGTAACTGCTTGTTTAATATTTTCAGATACTGAACCAAGTTTTGGATTTGGCATTAATCCTTTCGGACCTAAAACTTTTCCTAATTTCGAAAGTTTAATCATCATTCCTGGTGTACAAATTAATTTTTCAAAATTTAAATCCCCACCTTTTATTTGTTCAACAAATTCATCTCCACCAACAATATCTGCGCCTGCATCTTTTGCCTCTTGAGCTTTATTATCTTCACAAACTACAGCAACTTTTACTTTCTTACCTGTTCCTCCTGGAAGATTTACTACAGTTCTAATGTTGACTTCACTTTTCTTTTGTTTGTTATTTATTTGAAAACTTAAATCTAGAGATTCATCAAATTTTGTTGTGCAGTTTTTTTTCAGTTCAGGTAATAATTTTTCAATGGACTCTGCATTTAAGTCCTTAGTTTTTTCTGGCAATTTTTTATATCTTTTTGAAGCCATTATTCTTTTACCTCTATACCCATTGATCTAGCTGAACCTGCAATAATTTTTACTGCTTCATTTATATCGTGGGCATTTAAATCATTCATTTTTTCTTTAGCAATATCTTCTAATTGTTTTTTTGAAATTGAAGCTACAATATTTCTCCCTGGCTCTTTTGATCCACCTTTTAATTTAACAGCTTCTTTAATATAAAAAGATGCTGGTGGTGATTTAATTTTAAAATCAAATTTTTTATCTTTATAAACAGTAATTTCAACTGGAACAGGTTTTCCAGCCATAGATTTTGTTTTGTCGTTAAACGCTTTACAAAATTCCATTATATTCACACCACGTTGACCTAAAGCAGGACCAACAGGAGGAGCAGGATTAGCTTGTCCACCTTTAATTTGTAACTTTATAAATCCACTTATTTCTTTTGCCATTAACTTACTTTCTCAACTTGGTTATATTCTAAATCTACCGGTGTTGGACGACCAAATATAGAAACTGACACCTTAAGTCTAGCTTTTTCTTCATCAATTTCTTCAATCATTCCATTAAATGATGCAAATGGACCATCAACAACCTGAACTTTTTCACCAACGCTGTAATCTATACCAGATTTTGGCTGAGCCACACCATCTTTAATTTGACCTAAAATTTTCTCAACTTCTTTATCAGAAACAGGTACTGGGATGCCTTTTGATCCAAGGAAACCACTAACTCTCTTTATTCCTTTGATCATATGATAAATATTGTTATCCATTTCACTCTTAATTAGTACGTATCCAGGAAAATATTTCTTTTTTCTTTGAATTCTCTTTCCTCTTTTAACTTCCGTAACATCGTGAGTTGGAACTATAATTTCTTCGAATTTCTCACTTATTTTAGCCTTATCTGCTTCTTCTCTAATTAATGAAGCAACTTTATTTTCAAAACTGGAGTGTGATTGAACAATGTACCAATTTTTCATTAAATACTCACCTTTAACAATAATTCTAAGAAGAATTTAAGAACCTGATCTAATAAAAGGAAGAATAAAGACATTACAACAGCCATAACGAATACCATTAAAGCACCTTGCAAAGTTTCTTTCCAAGTAGGCCAAGTAACTTTGAAAGCCTCTTGTTTTACTTCCTGAATAAATTTAATCGGGTTCTTCATAATTCTTTAGCTCAAATTGGCAGGAGCGGAGGGACTCGAACCCTCAGCCTCCGGTTTTGGAGACCGGCGCTCTACCAATTGAGCTACACTCCTATTTATAGAGTTACTCTATAATTTTAGTTACTACTCCTGCTCCAACAGTTCTACCACCTTCTCTAATAGCAAAGTTTAATTTTTCTGCCATTGCAATAGGTGTAATCAGTTTAACAGTGAATTTAGCATCATCACCTGGCATAACCATTTCAGTACCTGCCGGTAATTCTACTTCCCCTGTAACGTCTGTTGTTCTAAAATAAAACTGAGGTCTATATTTTGTAAAGAAAGGAGTGTGTCTTCCACCCTCGTCCTTTTTAAGAATATAGGCTTGAGCTTCAAATTTAGTATGAGGAGTTATTGATCCAGGTTTACAAAGAACTTGACCTCTTTCAATGTCAGTTCTTTCAATACCTCTCAATAAAATTCCTACGTTATCACCAGCTTCACCAGAGTCTAAAAGTTTTCTAAACATTTCTACTCCAGTACAGACTGATTTTTTTGTTTCTTTAATTCCAACGATCTCAACTTCCTCACCAGTTTTAATTACACCAGATTCTACTCTTCCAGTTGCAACTGTTCCTCTTCCTGAAATTGAAAATACGTCCTCAACTGGCATCAAGAATGGTTTGTCAACTTCTCTAGCTGGTTGTGGAATATGTTCATCAACAGCTTTCATTAATTCTAAAATTGAATTTTTTCCAATTTCATCATCTCTTTTTTCAACTGCTGCTAAAGCCGAACCTTTAACGATTGGAGTTGTATCTCCAGGATATTTGTATGAAGTTAAAAGTTCTCTAATTTCTTCTTCTACAAGTTCAATCATATCTTTATCATCAACTTGGTCTACTTTATTTAAGTAAACAACAATTGCTGGAATACCAACTTGTCTTCCTAAAAGAATATGTTCTCTTGTTTGTGGCATAGGACCATCAGCTGCATTAACAACTAATATTGCTCCATCCATTTGTGCAGCACCAGTAATCATATTTTTTACATAGTCAGCGTGACCAGGGCAGTCTACGTGAGCATAGTGTCTTTTCTCAGTTTCATATTCAACGTGTGCTGTTGAAATTGTAATTCCTCTTTCTTTTTCCTCTGGAGCTTTATCGATTTGATCGTATGCTACAGCTGTTCCACCACCAGCTTCAGCTAATACATTTGTTATAGCTGCAGTAAGAGTTGTTTTACCATGGTCGACATGACCAATAGTCCCAATGTTACAGTGGGGTTTACTTCGTACGAATTTTTCTTTTGACATTTCTTTTTAACCTCAGTTTTTTTTTTTTTGTTTCTTACTTTAATTTCTTGGAGCGGGTAAAGGGAATCGAACCCTTACATCCAGCTTGGAAGGCTAGCGTTCTACCATTGAACTACACCCGCACAACCCCAAGAGTAACACTCCATTGTTATTTAAAATTATATTAAATGGTGGAGGGGGAAAGATTCGAACTTTCGAAGACCGAAGTCAACGGGTTTACAGCCCGCCCCATTTGACCGCTCTGGAACCCCTCCTTTGGGGAAGTGTCCCCTTGTTCAATATAGCTTCAAATAACATGCGTTTTATATATTTTATTTATCCAAATGCAACACGTGATTTATTAAGAAAAACTATTAAAAAACGTGTAAAACACATCATAATTTTATGAATAAATCATCTTTTTTTATTGTTGGTCAACATGCGGTAATGGAAGCATTGCGTAATCCAAATAGGAAAGTTTTAAGAGTGTTTTTAACAGAGGATGCTAAAAAAAATATTCATAGAAAAAATCCAAATACAAATCTTCTTGAAGAGGTAAAAGTCTATTTTAAATCAAAAAAAGAGTTAGACAAATACTCATCAAAAGAACAATTAATGCATAATGGATATGTTGCTGAGATTGAACATTTAGATCAACCAGAATTAAAGGAATTTATTAAAGAAAAAAATAATTTAACCTTTGTATGTTTGGATGAAGTTACTGATCCAAGAAATATAGGTTCACTTATTAGAAGTGCAGCATCTTTTAAAATTGATGGTGTAATTATTAAAGAGAGACATTTTCCAAAGGATAGTAAACTAATGTATAAATCAGCGAGTGGATGTATGGAGCATGTAAATATTTTTGAAGTTTCAAATATTAATTCTACTTTAAAAAATTTAAGAGAAAAAAATTTTTGGGTTTATGGTTTTGATTCAAAGGGCCAAAAAGATTTTACTGATGTCAAATGGGAGGGAAATAATATTTTACTTTTTGGATCAGAAGGATTTGGAATGAGGCAACACACTGGAAAATATGCAGACTTTTTTGTCAAAATTGACATCAATGAAGAAATAGAAAGTTTAAATATATCAAATAGTGCAGCAATAGTGTTTCATCATTTAAGTTATTTAAAAAAAAAGAGTTGATTATTTAACAAATAATTAATAATTATTGCGCATGCCCTTGTAGCTCAGTTGGTAGAGCAATTGATTTGTAATCAATAGGTCCGCGGTTCGAATCCGTGCGGGGGCACCACTTCTTTCTTTACCAAGCAGTTAACTTCAAACACTTATCAAAATTCTCGATACGAACATAGCAACCGAACAATGACATTAATTTAAATGTAAAAAATCCTGCAAACAAAACTAAAGCAACTATTATAATTGGATTAAATTTATTCATTAAATCTAACTTGTTTCTTTTCTTATCTGTTCAATTTTAATTTTTTTTTGTAGACTTCTATTTTTATCATAGAGAAGATTAAACTTAATTTTATTATTTATTTTAACGGTAATAGATTTTGCATTTCTTACTTCCAAATTATCTGCAACTGCACTAATGGGTCTCTTAGATGGATTGAGATTTTTGATAACAATTTTAGATTTATCATTAACTATTTTACCCTTCCACCTTCTTGGTCTAAATGCGCTAATTGGAGATATGGATAATTTTTTTGAATGAAGACTTAATATAGGTCCATGAACAGATAAATTATAAGCAGTGCTTCCAGCAGGTGTAGACACCAAAACTCCATCAGAAACTAATTTTTTTATAATTTGCCTAGAACCTTGTTTAATTGATAACGAAGCTGCTTGTCTGCTCTGTCTTAATACAGAAACTTCATTAATAGCAATAGATTTTTTGATTTGATTATTTTTATTTCTTACAATCATCTCTAAGGGAGAAATTGAAACCATATTTGCTTTGGAAAGGTTTTTTATTATATCTTTTGAGGAAAATTTATTCATTAGAAAACCGTAGTTTCCAGAGTTAATTCCATAGAAAAATTTATTAGAATTTTTGTTTCTTTTAAGAGTTTGAAGCATAAAACCATCACCTCCAATAACAATAGTTAAATTTTTGTTTTGAAAATTATTAGAACTAATTTTTTTTAATAAAATATTTTTTATATTTAAGGATTTATTATTTTTATCAGAAATAATTTGTAGTTTGTTCATTTAATGGTGCCCTCGGCCAGACTCGAACTGGCACTCCGCAAGCGGCAAGGATTTTAAGTCCTTTGTGTCTACCAATTTCACCACGAGGGCATTAATGAATTTCACTCTTATATCCACAATTATTTATAACTCAACTATATTAAATTGTATTGGTAATCTCTAGCTTCTATTACCTCTTTTGGCAAATTAAGCTCAACATCACCAATTTTTATTATTTCATCTTTGTTGATATTTTTTTTCAATATTGCATTATCTGTTAAACCAAGTGGTAAAATCATTTCATTTTTTGAATTTTGAGATGTAATTAATTTACCTCTTGCACAAAACCCTCCTTCCCCATCGAGCTTTTCACCAACTTTTAAATCTTTTTTTGCAACACTTGCAACATCTGCATTATATTTTTTTGTATAACCTGTTGCTCTATTATCAAGCGCTATAGAATATATCGACTGAGCAAGTTCTAAACCAATATAATGATAAGGTCTCCATATTGCCGAGTAGTTTCCAGAAGAATCTGTGACTATTCCATAATCTTTAAAACAATTTTTTACATATTCATTTTGAGCTTTAATTACAATGTATACGCCCCACCTCAAGTCATTAGGAATATCTTTTTTATTTAGATCAATACTTGATATAACTTCAACTTGACCTTCAAAATCAATTAATCCACCATTTTTTTTTGGTATTAATTTTTTTGCTATATCATAAACCCCAACTGGAGGAAATGTTAATCCGTTGGAAGGACATTTAAGATTTGCAGCATTGCTTACTGCGCACATTTCAATTGCAGATTTATCACCGCATAAAAAACTATTGAACATTTTAGGATTCATTCCTGACTCACTCTCTGCTCTTTCTTTAGTTAAACCATAATGACCCCAAACTGTATCAGGTGTAGAATATTCAAAACTTGGATGGTATTTTGTTCCTTTTCCAGCACAAATAACTTCAAAACCATTAAGTCTAGCCCATTCAATTTGTTCTAGAATTAACGAAGGTTGATCACCATAAGCCATCGAACAAATAACTCCATTTTCTCTAGCTAAATCTGATAAATATTTTC
>CACCRN010000015.1 GCA_902548405.1 uncultured Pelagibacteraceae bacterium
TTTTTTTGGGCACAATATACAAAAAGTATTTTTTATGAAAAAAAAATCTATGATGCTTTTAGTATTTTACAAAATCATCCACGATACACTCCAGGATTACCAATTTATCAAAATTATTTTTCTTTTATTTTTGAAAAATTTAATGACAAAACTCTAATTTTTACAAATTTAATTCTTGTTTTATCTTATTGTTTTATTTTTTTTCAAAAACAATTTTGGATGGATAAAAAAATATTTATAAAAGTTAATATTATTATTTTTTTTCCAATTATAATATTATTCAGTATATTTAGTTTTGGTTATTTATATGTTGAATTTTATATTTCAATTTTACTAAGTACTATTTTAATTTTTATAAGTAAAAATCTGATTAAATTTGATAGTTTTTTTATCCTAATACCTTTTTTAATTTTTTTTTTACTTATTAAAGAAACAACTATAATTTTTGTTCCTCTAATTTTATTTCTAATAATTTTAATAAACTATAAAAACAATGGAATAGGATACTATTTATTTTGTTTAGTGACCATTTGTTTAATCATAAAATTTTCTTGGAATTATTATGTATTAGAAGGAGGAGCAAGTAACAATAGTGATAGTTTATTATATAACTCAATTGAAAATTTTTTTTCAAATTTCATCAATTATTTTCCAACATATATAAATTCATTTACAAAAGTAATACTTGATTATGGTCAGTTCACTTCAGTAACCAGAAAACTTGGTTTGCCAGATTTTACTACACTTACATGGTTTGTAATTTCCTTTCTACTTTTAATTAGTAATCTTAAATCTATTAGAAAAAATAATAAAAAGATAAAAATGTTAATCTCAATTTACTTGTTTAGTATTTTTTATTATTTATTTGTATTTTTTATTGATTTTGTTTTTTGGCAAGGTAAGCCAGTTCATTTTAATAGATTAAGTTCTTCTTTTTTAGTCACAGTTTTATTAATTAATATTTTTACATTCTATGATCTAAATTTTTTTAATAAATATTTTAAACAAATAATGGCTTTATTGTTTATTATATTATCTTTTTCAATATTTAATTCTAAATTTATAAAAAATAACTTTCATAATTACTATTCAAAACAAAAAGTCTTAAATAATAAAATTATTCAAATAAGAGAAGAAGCTTATAAAATTAAAAGTATAATAAATAATAAATCTAAAATTTATTTTATTCATCAAAAATCATCAGGTTTTGAAAGAACAGTTTTTAATTATTACATTTATCCTCATGAAGTTAATTCAACTTCTTGGTCTTTGGGTATTCCATATAATAAAATTGATAATGATTTTGAGGACATATGGAGCACTAAACTTTCAAAAAATCAACTAATTGATAGGTTGGAAAACGACATACCTTATAGAAATAAATTTAAAAATTGTTGTAAAAACATAGCTTTAAAAAGATATGATCACATGTATTTAAATAATAAAGATGAAAAGTTATGGAAAAACATATCGTTTTTGTTTTTGAATAAAAATGATTATCTAAACAATAAATTTTTTAAAATTTCCTACGAAAATAATTTTCCAATTTTAGAACCAATTTTCTAAGTTAATTTAATTTTGATATCTTTGGCTGAGGAAATGGAACCATCAAATTGAAATTTTTTTTATATTTTTTTAATTTTTTTAATAAATCCTTTTTATAATTCCATGAAAGTATAAAAAAATTTTTACATTCAGATTTATTCAATTTTTCCCAATTATAAACTTTAAATTTTTTCCCAGGAAAAAAAGTATTATATTTTGTTTTACTATCATCTATTGCAAAGTCTATTTTCTTCTGATCTATATTACAAACATGTGAAATGACAACACCTCTAGCAGGTGCTCCCAATAACACAACTTTTTCGCTGGCACTTAATTTTTGAAAATTTTTATTAATCTTAAATATGATCCTCTCAATAAGTTTACCTGCTTTTTTATATGTTGATATTTTTCCAACATTTTTTGACTTTTCATTTCTATAAATTTTTTTCCATTGTTGGCTACTCGATTTCTTCTTAGCAATAACTCTTATTGATCCACCTTGGGTTGGTATTCTTTCTGCAAAATGTATTTTCATTTTTGACTTATTCAAGAGATTTTTAAGACTATGCAAAGTAAAACTTGATACATGCTCATGATATATCGTATCGAATTTACCTTTGTAAATCGTATCAAAAAAATAAGCTCCTTCCATAAAAAAAATTCCATCATCTGATAAAAGTTTACCTACTTGTCCTAAAATTTCTTTAACATTAATAGTATGAGGTATTACATTCAACGCAACTATTACATCAAATTGTTTATACTTCGATTTAAGGTATTCTCCATTCTTTTTATTAAAGAAATCAGGAATTAACTCTAAATAATTCTTTTTAATTTTTGACATTAAATTTTTAGCAGGGTCAACTCCTACAACATTTTTTGTTTTTTTTTGTGCAATTTCTAACAATGTTCCATCATTACAACCTATTTCTAAAATTTTTGTCCTATTATTAATTTTTTTAATTCTACTAATTTTTTTAAAAACTTTTTTTATATGACTAACATTTGACTTTGATCCTGAAGAGATATGAGCATAATTATTAAACATTAATTTTGGATTTATATTTTTTTGAATTTGAAATAGCATACACTTTTTACAAATTCCCATGCTTAGTGGATATTTTTTAGGTTGGTATGTTTTTTTAAAATTATTGACTAAAGGAATTGATCCAAGATTAATGCACTCTATCAAATCTGAATTATCACATATACACTTATATTTCATAATTAAAGTTATCTAAATATTTTTCCAGATTTAAATCTTATTTTTGTTAATAAATAATCTATCATGGTCAAAAAATGCTTGAGGGTAAAAATAACAGCATTGAATATTGATATTGATGTGTGCATATTATTGTAATCACAAAAACATTTTACTTCAGCAATTTTTAATTTATGGTGTGCCACTAAGGCGAGTGTCTCAAAACTAAACAAATGCCCTTCTGAACAATCTCTCCAATTCACTTTTTTTAGATAATTCCTGCTGTATATTCTAAATCCAGTATGATATTCTGTAATTCCTAGTTTAAATACGCTTTCGGCTAAATTGCTTAAAATTATATTTGAATAATACCTTAATTTAGACATTCCACCTTTTTTAGTCTTATTTTTGTCTATAAACCTTGAACCAATAATAAAATCATATTTTTTTTTCATAAATTCCATTGCATCATATGTTGCAGAGGGATCAAACTGAGCTCCATCTCCATGAATTTCAACTATATAATCAAATTCATAATTTAATATTGCGTTCTCCAAAGCGTTTTTAACATTTCCCCCATAACCTCTATTTTTTTTATTTCTAAAAACTGGTATGCCTTTTTCCTCATAAATATCTGCAGTTTTATCTATTGAACAATCATCTGATACAAAAATATTTGAAAATAATTCTAATGGTATCTTGTTTAAAGCCTGATTAACCATATCTTGGTTGTTATAAGTTAAGATCATGGCTATTATTTTCATTTAGACTTTACTATTCGAAGATTGTAATAAATTTTGGAATTAAAATTTATTTTTTTGCTTTTATAATAATCATAAATTTCTGTTATGCCCTCTTTGAGTGTAATAAAATTTTTATTATTCATTAATTGATTTAATCTGTCAAAGTTAACTTCATAACTTCTAAAATCAAAGTTTTTTAGATTTTTATTTATTTTTAATTTTGGAAAAATTTTTTCAAATAATTTTGCCAACTCAATTATTTTAACATTATTTTTTTTGGCACCTATATTAAAAACATTATATCTTAATTTTTTTTTATAATTCATAAAAAAAATAATTGACTTAGCAACATCTTTCACATGAACGAATGATCTATATTGTTTACCATCGCCATTAACTATTATATTTTTACCTTGTAATACATTTTTGGTCATAGTGTTAACTCCCAAATCAAACCTCATTCTTTTAGATAAGCCAAACAAAGTTGCAAATCTTAATGAAATAACATTAAATGATTTACTATTAAATTTTAAAATTTCTTTTTCGCTAGAGAATTTACTTAATGCATAAACTGTTAATGGTCTTTCTGTAGTATTTTCATTTATTAATTTTTTTCCATGATCTCCATAAACACTGCACGAAGAAGCATATATAAATTTTTTTACTTTATTATTTTTTGCTAACTTAGCAATTTTAATAGTAGATATATGATTGGTTAAGACTGTATTATTTGGGTTATAGTCAGAGGATGGATCATTTGCCAAACCGGCTAAATGTATAACTGTATTTACGTTTTTAAAATGTTTACTTTTAATATCTGTATTAATATCACCTTTTATAAATTTAATATTTTTATATTTTTTTTTTAAATCATCTACTTTATTAAAAAAAAAATTATCAAATACTATTATTTCATAATCCTGACTTAGTAAATCAAGTAGAACTAAACCTATATAACCAGCACCACCAATGATTAGATACTTATTTTTTTTCATTATTATTCTCAAATATGTTAATTTTATATGCTTGTCCAAAAATATTTTTTATATCAATTTTTTCATTTAATACATACACATTCTGACTAGGGATTTTAAAATCATATCCTAAAGAACTATTAAAACATATAAATGCACATATTATTTTTGGGTAATTCTTGTTTATCTCTTCTAAAGCATTTGTCTTATTTTCTTTATAATAAAAATGTAAATCATCAAGCTTAAATATTTTTTTCACTAAATTATTTTGGTAACTTAAAATTGATTTCTCTGTTATGTGAAGTGAATTTCCATTAAAATACAGAAGTTTATTAATTCCTTCTTTGTGGTTAAAATTTTGAACTAAATGATCAGTATAGGTATTTGGATTTTTAGCTAATATGTCATTAATTTTTTTTTTGCTTAAAGAGTTAATTAATTTATCTTTTTCAGTTAATACTCCAGGATAAGTAAAATTAAATATTTGAGTACTTAAAGGAAATATAAGTGTTACAATTATCAATAAATTTAAGTAAGTTTTTTTATAATCAACTTTGATATTAATAATGTAAGCAATAATCAATGGTATTAAAAGATTGTTAGAATATGTTCCATAATTTCCAAGATTAGGCCATAGTTTAAAAATTAAAATATATAAAAAAATTAAGAAGAAAAATAAATCAATAGTAATCTTTTTTTTTGATATTTTTTTTTGTTTAATATTTAAAAATATAAAATACAAAAATAAAACTAATAGATAAAAATAATTTTTAACAAAAAAATAAATTTCTGAATAAAGTTTTTTTGAAAATAAAAAAGACAAGAGATCAAATTCTTTAAATTGAGTAAGATTTATTTGGTTTAAAATTGACACAAAATAATAACTTGGAAAATATAAATAATGAATACTAAATACAAATAATGCGAAAATTAAGATTAATATGTTTAACTTTAAATAACTTTTTTTGAAAATCTCATTATAAAATCTCATTAATAAAAAAATTACACCTAATATAAAATAAAATTTAAAATGGGCAGATAAAATTATACAAACAAAGGAAATTAAATAATTTTTTTTTGAATTATTTTCAAAAATTTTTAGTAAAGCAATAAAATATAAAACAAGGCCAATGCTATTACCCCAAGTACCTAAAGAAATTTTTATTGAGACAGAAATAATAAAAAAAATAATTAAAAATAAAATTAAGTTATTCTCTAACGATTTTTTTTTACAATGAATAAAAAAATAGATAATAAAAATAGAAACAAAAAATAATGATATAGATCTTGAAAATAAAACAATTAACTTAAAATCAAGTATATTAAAAAATTCAAAGAGTTTACTTAATGAATATGGATACAGTGCAGAATATGCGTTAATAGATAAAGGGAAATTTTCAACTGCATAAGGATTTTTATTGTTCAAAAAACTTAATATAGAAGATGTGGATGCATATTCACGAGCTTCAACTGGTATTTGATAATCAAAATACCCTCCTTTTAAAAAAAAATAAAAAAAAAATAGAATGTGTAAGAAAAGACATGTAAAAATAATAATCTCAGGTTTCAGATTTTTTATTTTATTTAGCATTAAAACTAATCAATTTTTTTTAATTTGATGTATCTTTCAATTTCTATTGATTTATCATATTCAATGTTCTGCTCTAATAAGTTTTTTAATTTTTGTTCACTAATAAATTTTAAATTGAAAATTTCGCTAATATTAACCAGGCATTGAATAATTACATTTGGTATGTTTAAAAAGTATATACGTAAGTTATATGATTTTGAAAAAAATCTAATTAATTGCTTTAAAGTTATATATTGACCAGTAAAAAAATTAATTCTTTCGTTTAAAAATAACTCTTTTCTAATTAAAATATCTATAAACTTATCTAAATCATTTAAAAAACATACCGTATGAATAAAATCACCATTATTTATTAACGGAAAAATTCTTAATTTTTTTATAAAAAAATTAAAAACATTTAAAGAATTGCCATTTCTGCCACCAATAAACTTGTTATCTTTATCTTTAAATATAACAGTTGATAATCTTAAAATCGTATACCTATCAGTACCTATGATTTTCTTTTCTAAAGAACTCTTTGTATAGGAGTATTTATTATCTCTATTTGAATCAGATGAATTTACTGAAGAAATATGAATTATCCTTGTCTTTTTTTGATTAACAAAAAAACAAATTTTATCAATTAAATTAATATTTAAATTTAATTCATCATTTAGATTATTTTTATGAATATAAATTAAATTGATAATTACATCTATTTTTGTATTTAAATGATTAAAGTATTTCTCTACAAACTCTCTGTTATTTAATTTTAATATGTCAACTTCATCAAAATAACTATTTAAAGTAAATATATTGAATTTTTTTTTAAATTGATCAAAAATATATCTACCAATAAAACTTTTTGATCCTAAAATTAAAATATTCAAAATTATAATCTTCCAAGTTTATTAATTTCGTTAATAATTCTTTTTGAATTAATACATACATTAATTGTTGTTGGACTTGCAGGTACCTTAGGTAAAATTGATGAGTCCAAAATAAAAATATTTTTATAGTCATGCAATTCTCCAATTAGTGATGTTGAATCATTTTTCTTCTCACTTGACATAGGAAAGCTGCCACCATAATGATAACTTGCACCTGTAATATTCTTGTTCAACAAAAAATTAAATATAAAAAAATGTTTTTTAAAGTTTTGTTTAATAAAAGCTATTGTTTTTTCTATAACTATATCAGTATTTTTATTTTTTAACTCATGTATTTTAAATTCATTGTAATTATCGCCTTTTTCAATAACTAATTGATTTGAATAATCAGAATGCAAATACCCAATTATTAAATTTAATCTCCCAAAAATAAATGGAAATAGTTTTGGAAAAATATACACAAATTTACCAAATAATTTAGTGAGTGGTTTAAGCATTTCATCAAGAAAAGTATAATATTGTAAATGAATACTTTTTTTGGAAATTTGATCATTAGAAATTTCTAAAAAAATTTCTGCTAGTGTATTTTTATTTTGATCGACAGAATTTTTTGTATTTTTTCTTTTAAAAATTGGAATAAAAAATCTTTGTGACTCTTGTAATACAACATTGTTATTTTTAACCATATTGCTTCTTAACATTAATGTAGCAGTTGAAATAGGTCCACAACAGATAAATAAATTTTTTGTTTGAAAAAATTTTTTTTTATTTGTGATTACATCTATGGCTTGCAATTCAATTAAATCTTTTCCAGGAATAATTTTTTCAATAAATAAATTTTTAATATAGTTAAGTTTACTATTAGATTGAATTTTTTTTAATAAATGGGAGGAACTAAACATGCAATCATATGGACAACCTTGATGACATAAGCCACAAGACTTACATTCTGTACTATCATGGGAGTATTTTTTTCCAATTGCCATTTTTGCTCTACCAAAAAAAATTCCATTTTCATTTTTCTCTTTTTTTTCGTTTTCTAATTTCTCATAAAATTCTTTTGCATTTGGAGATAAAGGGTAATTATGCTTATCTCCAAAATTTATTGGAAAAAAATTGTCTAAATTATCTTTTGAACTTAAAATTGGAATAGATTTTACAATATCTTTTCCATTTTTATAAAATTCATCATATTTTATATCCCAGGACTCTATATCTTTGGGATAAAATGGAGAATACATTGTTCCCCAAATATTTGATAAACCACCTTTGGCATTTGAATATAAATAATCTATATTATTTTGAGTTTTAAATTTCTCAAATTTATTCTCTCGAAAAACATAATCCGATCCAAATGGAAATTTTAAGTTTTCATTTTTATATTTTTTGGTGATTTTTTTATTTTTTTCTATCTCTTTTCTAAATTTATTCTTGTCATAATTATTTAAAAATTGTTGCTTTATTTCGTTGTTTTTATCCTCTAGCATATTGCCATAATCTAAAATGGTTACTTCTTTGCCTAAATTTAGCATTTCTTCAGCTGCTGCTATGCCAGTTGGACCTGATCCTATAATTATATTTTGATATTTCATGTTCTAAATATATATAGGAATTCTATTTTTATGAAAGTTTCAATTATTCTTCCAACTTTAAACGAGGAAAAAAATATTTTTAAAATAGTCAAATTAATCAAAAAAAATACAAAACCTCTAAAAAATGAAATTATATTTGTAGATGATAATTCGTCAGACAACACTCAAAAAGAGATAATAAAAGTTAAAAAAAAATTTAAAAATATAAAAAAAATATTTCGTAATGAAAGGAATCTTTCTACAGCATTTATATCTGGTTTAAAGATATCAACTGGGAGATTGGTTGTATTGATGGATAGTGATATGCAGCACGATCCTAGAAATATAAAAAAATCAATAATAAAAATGCAAAAAGATAAGTCTGATATGATAATTGGAAGTAGATTTTTGAAAGGGTCTAGAAACTTCAAAGGTACATTTATAAGCTTGTTTAGATTGTCATTAAGTAAAACATTTATTAATTTATTTAACTTGATATTTTCAAGTAATATAAGTGATCCTCTATCAGGTTTTTTTGTTGTAAAAAGATCTAAAATTTATGGAAAAGAAAAATTTTTATACAAAAATGGATTTAAAATTGTTATGGATTACTATCTACTTCTTAAAAATAAAATCAAAATTACTGAAATACCTATAAGTTTAAATAAGAGACAAAATGGAAAAAGTAAGCTTAATTTTAAAATTCTATATTTAATTATTAAACAAGTCTTTTTTTATTTAAAAAAAAATGATTAACTTAGCAACAAGATCTATTCTTCAATTTGTAGACAGGTTTTATCATCGTAAAAGAATTTTCAATTATTTTAAAAATAAAAAATTTAAACTAATATTTGATATAGGTGCTAATGTTGGTGAATATTCAGAACTTTTCAAAAATATCGACAAAAACATTGAAATAATGTGTTTTGAACCTCAAAAGGCAGTTTTTAAAAAATTAAAAAAAAATTTAAAAAATTTTAAAAAAATTAAATTTTATAATTATGCAGTTGGTAATAAAAATGTATACGAGAAACTTAACATCAACTTAGGATCATCTTATATATCATCTTTTTCTAAATATAAT
>CACCRN010000016.1 GCA_902548405.1 uncultured Pelagibacteraceae bacterium
TTCAAAAAATTCAGAAATGAAATATCTTTATGAAACTGAAGAACTTTTAAAATTTGTTTCTGCATGTTTAGGTATTTCTCCTATTTATAGATGGGCAGACCCTTTGGCTTGTCATGCTTACAACGTTATGAAACCAGATGGAATTCTTCCTTGGCATTTTGATAGTTGTGAATTCACTCTAAGCTTGATGATTCAGAAACCTGAAAAAGGAGGTGTTTTTGAATATTGTCCAAATATTAGAGCACCAGGTAATGAAAATTTTGATGAGGTTAAAAAAGTATTAGAAGGAGATAGATCAAGAGTTAGACAACTTAAATTAGAACCTGGAGATCTTCAAATTTTTAAAGGAAGATTTACTCTGCATAGAGTTACAAAAGTAGAAGGTCAAAAATCTAGGTATATGTGTATTCCTGCTTATGTCTTAGATCCTTATAGGGTAAATACACCAGAACACTCAAAAGCAATTTATGGTAAAGTTTTACCAATTCATATAGAAAGAAATCAGGCTAGGTCCGATGGATTAACTGATTAAATGATAAGTAATATTAAAATAAAAAGAATTAATTCAGAGATTTCATCAATTATAATGGATGAACCAAAAACATATAATTCTCTTTCATTTAAAAATCTTTCCGATTTATTAAAATCATTAAAAAAATTAGATGCTGATAAAAAAACTAAAGTAATAATCATAGAGGGTGCGGGCAAAGGATTTAGCGCTGGTCACAATCTAAAAGAAGTTAGAAGTCTTAAGAATAAAGATAAATATCAAAAGTTATTTAATCTTTGCTCCAAGGTTATGTTGCAAATTGTTGAGGGAAAAAAACCAGTTATTGCAAAGGTTCATGGCGCAGCTTTTGCAGCAGGCTGTCAGTTAGTTGCAAGTTGTGATCTTGCATATAGCACTAAAGACTCATTATTTGCGACACCAGGTGTAAATATTGGATTGTTTTGCAGCACACCAATGGTGGCTGTTAGTAGAAAAATTAATCGTAAACCAATGATGCAGATGCTTCTAACAGGAGAGCCTATCAAAGCAAATTATGCAAAAGAAATTGGTTTAATAAATGATCATTTTTCCAAATCAAAATTAAATGATGAAGTTTTGAAAGTTGCAAAAAAAATTGCATCTAAATCAAATTTGACCATTAAAATTGGAAAACAAGCTTTTTATAAACAATTAGAAATGCCTCTAAGAAAAGCATACTCTCACACTAGCAAAATGATGACTATTAATATGATGGCCATGGATGCCAAAGAAGGTATTTCGGCCTTTTTAGAAAAAAGACAACCAAATTGGAAACATAAATAATAATGAAGAACAAAAAAAATATACTTATTATTTTATTTGTTATTTTTGGAATGTACTTTGTATTAAATTTTAAAGATCATAACTTTAAAAGAGCAGTAGATGCTTGTATTGCAGGAAGCCAAAAATTATCTGAGACCAAAATTACTGATTTGGATGAAGCAAGAAAATTCTGCGAGGAACAAATTAAAAAAGAAAACAAATAATAAAATGAGCGACATAAAGAGGATTTTAAAAAATTCTAAATCTATAGCAATGATTGGTGTCAGTAATGATTTAAAAAAACCCTCAACTATTGTCATGAAATATATGCAAGAGTATGGTTATAAAGTTTATCCAGTTAATCCATCAGCTAAGGGTAAAAAGATTTTAGGTGAAGAAGTGTATGCTTCGATAACAGAGATTAAAGATCCTATAGACATTGTAGATGTTTTTAGACCTTCTAAAGAAGCCTTTGGCATAGCTGAAGATACTGTGAAAATTGGTGCTAAGGTATTATGGTTACAACTTGGAATAAGAGACGAAGATGCTAAGTCACTTGTAGAAAAAAATAATATAGAATATGTAGAAAACAAATGTACCAAAATGGAATATCAAAAATTTTTTTTAAAAGTAAGACAGGCTTTTCCTGTTTTAAGTAATTAATTTTATGAACATAGTAAATTTTACACCAATACCGGCTTTTACTGGTGGATTGATCATTGGTTTAGCAGTGGTGGTGTTTTTTTTACTTAACGGTCGTTTAGTAGGAATTAGTGGTATCGCAAGTAATGCGTTAACAGAGAAAGAAAATAAATTTGATAATTTATTATTCTTATTGGGATTAATTATTGCACCATTTATTTATTCCTTATTTTCTAAAGGAGAAATTAGCATTAGTATTTCTAATTCTTATGTCTTGATGATAGCAGCTGGTTTGTTGGTTGGAATCGGAACACGGATCAGTGGTGGTTGTACAAGTGGACACGGTATAAGTGGTATTGGAAGATTTTCTTTAAGATCAATTATTGCAACAATTACATTTATGATTGTTGGAATATTAACTGTATTTATAAAAAATTTATTATGAACAAATTAGCTTCCCTTATTTCAGGTATAATGTTTGGTATTGGTTTAGTGATATCTGAAATGGTTAATCCAGCAAAAGTATTAGGCTTTTTAGATTTATTTGGAAATTGGGATCCCTCTCTTGCATTTGTGATGATTGGAGCTTTGGTTGTTTCATCTCCTTTGTTTCATATAATTAAGAAAAAAGAAAAACCACTACTTGCAGAGAAATTTAATTATTCAAATAACAAAACAATTAATAATCAATTAATTTTAGGTTCAGCTTTATTTGGTGCTGGATGGGGTTTAGGAGGATTATGTCCTGGTCCGGCTATAACTTCTGTTGCTTTATTGAATATTTACTCACTAACTTTTGTTGCTTCAATGTTTGTAGGATTTTACTTAGTTAAATCATTCAATTTAAGCTCCCCAAGATAAATTTATAATTTTTCTTAATTGTTTATAATGAGTAGAAATAATTTTTATGAATAAAGTTTTAAAATTTTTAGACAACACTTTTTTAGATTTAGGTCGACAATTTAAATGGACTTATTTGCCTCCTTTGATGGTTTATGTTGCAGCTGGTATTTCTGGATTAACTGGAATAGTCGGAACTTTTTTTGTTAAAGACTACTTAAATTTATCTGCAGCTTTTTTAGCTGGACTTGGGTTCTGGGCTGGAATTCCATGGGCTTTAAAAATGCCTTTAGGACATTTGGTAGATCTTATATGGGATAGAAAAAATTATATGGTTTACTTTGGCGCCTCTTTAATCGCTTTAAGTTTGCTGATTATGTATGGACTTATAATTCATACAGAAGACATGTCTGAAATTTTCTCAGTTGAGACTTGGTTTGTGATTAGCGTAATTTTAGCACCTGTTGGTTATGTAATTCAGGATGTTGTTGCTGATGCTATGACTGTTGAAGCTGTCCCATTAACTGATGAGAGTGGAAATGATTACAATAAAGATCAAGTTAAAATTATGCATACAACAATGCAAACCCTTGGTCGTTTTGCAATTATTGGAGGTACTGTTTTAGTTGCGTTGGTGAATGTAATTTTATTTAGAGATGTAGATAGCCTAGAACAGGCTGCTAAAATTGCTCTTTACGGTAAAATTTATTTATATGCGTTAATTATTCCAGTTGTTTCAATCTTAGGAGTATTTTTAGCAAAATATTTAAGGAATAAGAAAATTCAAAATTTAAAATCTAAAGGACTTGAATTTAAAGAGGAAAGAGGATCTGAGAAAACTAAAATTAATTGGTGGATACTTGGAGGAAGCTTAATTTTTGTTATTTTCACTTTATCTATTGGATCCTTCAAAGTTCCCTTTGCACAAGAAATTGTTTTCATTGGTTCAGTCATTATAATTTTATTTTTGATGTTTAAGCTCATCAAAGAGTTGCCAGAAAATTTAAGATTAACAATTGTTGGTACTTCAGTAATTATATTTATATTTAGAGCAATGCCAGGGCCTGGTCCTGGTCTAACGTGGTTTGAAATTGATGAACTTGGTTTTAATGAACAATTTTTTTCAATTTTGTCTTTACTAGCATCAATTTTAACATTGGCTGGAATTGTTTTATTGAGACCATTTATGGCCAATAACTCAATTGCAAAAATTATTGTTGTATTAAGTATAGCTGGTGCGATTTTATTTTTACCAAGTGTTGGAATGTATTATGGATTTCATAATTGGACCGCTTCAATAACAGGTGGTGTAGTTGATGCTAAATTTATAGCGATACTTAATACAGCTTTAGAGTCTCCATTGGGTCAGGTATCAATGATTCCTTTATTAGCTTGGATTGCAAAAAATGCTCCTTCACATCTTAAAGCAACTTTTTTTGCAGTTTTTGCTTCTTTTACAAATTTGGCTCTTTCAGCAAGTGCTTTAGGAACAAAATATTTAAATCAAATTTTTACAGTTACTAGAGAAGTAAAAGATAAAATTTCAGGTGAAATTCAAACTACTGCCGATTACTCAGAGCTTGGGCTATTGTTAATTGTGGTAACTTTACTTACATTAATTTTGCCTATTTTATTTGTCTATATAATTAACAATAGTAAGTACAAAACTTCAGAATAAACAATAATTTTATAGTTTTTTTGGTTTTTTTTGTTAATTAAAAATCATGAAAAAAATTTTCCTAGTTTATGGTCATTATAATGACAATTCATTTAATGCAGCAATTAAAAATGAATTTATCAAACACTCTGAATTAAAAGGTAATAAAGTAGACGTTGTAGATTTATACAAAGAAAAGTTTGATCCTGTATTTGCTGGTGAGGACCCAAGCGCTGAAGTCTTAGATCATCGTAAGAGAATAGAAGAGAGTGATACAATTGTATTAGTTGCACCAATATGGAATTTTAGAATGCCAGCAATTGTTGAAGGATGGATTGATAAAGTGTTGGCACCACCATGGGCATTTAGATTTAAGCAACTAGTTGGAAACTATGGTTATCCAATTGGTAATTTAAGAAAAAAGAAAGCCGTAATTTTTTGTACATATGGTTCACCAAGACTAGCTATCACTACATTTTTTTTAAATTTACCGATTAGAAGACTTAAAAGAGGGGTATTTCATATGTGTGGCATATATAACATTACCTATCGAAGATATTTTGCAGTACCTTTTGTAGGCGACTCAAAAAGACAAGAGTTCTTAGAAGATGTTAGAAAAACTGCGAATAATATTTAGCACTTTATTAATTCTATTATTAACTACTGTTTATTCATATTCAGAGTTGATAAACCCAAGCAAAAATATTTCTCCAAAAGAAGTTGTTGAAATTCAACTTAATGGTCTCAAACAAAATGATTTAGAATATAAAGACAGAGGGATAGAGCAAACCTGGACCTTTGCTCACCCAAGCAATAAAAGAGTAACAGGTCCCCTAGGTAATTTTAAGCGTATGATCAAAGGAGCCTCCTATAACATGATGATTAACCATTTAAGCCACACTATCACAGAGCTTGGCAGTAGTGACAAATGGGCCCAATTTGAGGTCATCATTTTAGATAAGGACAAAATTTATCACAAGTTCAATTGGCAGGTTGAAAAATATATAGACGAAGGAGTTTTAAAAGATTGCTGGTTGACCACAATGGTCTCAAGTCCAATTCCACTCGGCAGCTCAATTTGATTATCCACAGATACATTTTTGTTTCGTTACTAATAAAAATTTAGTAGGAATCACGAAATGAAAACAAAAACTAAAGTCGTAGTAGTTGGTGGTGGAGTAGTTGGTGTAAGTGCTCTTTATCATTTAGCAAAAAAAGGTTGGTCTGATGTAGTTCTTGTTGAGAGAAAAGAATTAACCTCAGGTTCAACTTGGCATGCAGCAGGTTTATTGCCATTATTTAATATGAGTTACTCTGTAGGTCAGCTACATAAGTATGCAGTAAATCTTTACAAAACTTTAGAAGAAGAAACTGGAAAAAATGTTGGCTTTAGTGTTGTTTCAAATATTCGTTTAGCAAGTACAAAAGATAGAATGGATGAATACCATCAGTACGCAGGTGTTGCTCGAACGATTGGAGTAGATGTAAAATTTTTAACTCCACAACAAGTAAAAGAAATTTGGCCTCTATGTCATACAGATGATTTAGTTGGAGCAATTCAACACCCAGAAGATGGATACATTCAACCAGCAGATTTAACACAAGCTTTAGCTACTGGTGCAAGAAATAGGGGAGCGGAGATTTATAGAAACACAACTGTTCTGTCAATGAGACAAACAAAAGATGGATGGATTGTTGAAACAGATAAAGGATCAATAGAGTGTGAACATGTAATCTCTTGTTCTGGAAATTTTGCAAGACAAACTGGTGAAATGGTTGGATTAGATATTCCAGTTATCCCTGTTGAACATCAATACATCGTAACCGAACCACATCCTGCTATTCAACAAAGAAAAAAAGACGGTTTACCAGAAATGGGAGTTTTAAGAGATAGCGATAGTAGATGGTATATGAGAGAAGAAGCGGGTGGATTAATTTTAGGACCTTATGAAGATGGTGCACCAGCATGTTATGTAGAAGGACCATCAAAGAATTCTGAATACGAATTATTTCAAGAAGATTTAGATAGATTAGCTCCACATATTGAAGGAGCAATACATAGAGTTCCAACTTTTGGAGAAGTTGGAGTTAAGAAAGTTTATAATGGAGCAATTTGTTATACACCTGACGGAAATCCAATTGTTGGACCTGCTTGGGGATTAAAAAATTTTTGGATTAATGAAGGTCATAGTTTCGGAATAACTGCAGCCGGTGGTGCAGGTTGGCAACTTGCTGAATGGATTGTAGATGGTGAACCAACAATTGATATGTTGGGAGTTGAACCAAGACGATATGGAAACTATGCAACAAAATCTTATTTGAAAGCTAAAAATGAAGAGGCTTATAGTCATGTGTTTATAGTTCACTATCCAGACGAAGAAAGACCTGCAGCAAGACCCTTAAGAACAGCTCCATGTTACGAAAGAATGAAAAATTTAGGAGCAGTTTTTGGACAAAAATTTGGATGGGAAAGACCTAACTTTTTTGCAACAGATGGAATGGAACAAAAGGATGATTGGTCGTTTAGAAGATCAAAATGGTTTGATGCAATTAAAAAGGAATGTCAAAACGTAAAAGAAAATGTTGGTCTTTTAGACATGACTGCTTTTGCAAAATGCAGAATAAGAGGACCTAAAGCAGAGGAATTTTTAGATTATTTAGTTGCAAACAAACTTCCAAAAAAGATTGGAAGAATAAATCTATGCCACGCATTAAATACCAAAGGTGGTGTGCATTCAGAATTTACAATCATGAAAGAAGCCGAGAATAGTTATTACTTAGTTTCAGCCGGAGCAAATTTAAGATTAGATCATGATTGGATTCAAAAATGGATGCCAGATGATGGATCTGTAATTTTTGAAGATTTAACAAATAGTACAGGTGTATTAGTAGTTGCTGGCCCTAAAGCAAGACAACTAATGCAAAAGGTTTCAACAGATGATTTTTCTAATGAAAACTTTAAATGGTTAACTGCTAAAAATGTGAATGTAGGATATGCACCAGTTAATGCCATGAGAGTGAATTTTGTTGGTGAACTTGGATGGGAACTTCATCATCCAATTGAGTATCAAAATCATATTTTTGATAAATTAATGGAAGCTGGTAAAGATTTAGGAATTAAACCATTCGGTATCAGAGCAATGAATAGTTTAAGAGTAGAAAAATCTTACAAACTAGTAGGAACAGAATTGTCGATTGAATATTCTCCTTATGAGTCTGGACTAGATAGATTTATTCATCCAAATAAAGGAAACTTTATTGGTTTAGACGCACTTAATAAATGGAGAGAAAAAGGTTTTGATAATAAATTAGTAACTTTAGAAGTTCACAATACTAAAGATGCTGATGTCTTAGGAAATAATCCTATATTTAAAGATGGTAAAGTGGTTGGAAGAGCAACAGGCGGTGAGTTTGGATTTAGATTAGATAAATCAATAGCTCTTGCAATGGTAAAACCTGATTGTTCTAATGTGGGCGACAAATTACAAGTTGATATATTGGGCGAAATGTATGACGCTACCGTTTTAGATGAAAGTCCATACGATTCAGAAAATAATTTGTTGAGAGCTTAATGAAAATCTTAGTAGCAGTAAAAAGAGTTATTGATTACAACGTTCAAATCAGAGTTAAAGAGGATGGCACTGGTGTAGTTACAGACAATGTAAAAATGTCAACTAATCCACCAGATGATAATGCAATCGAAGAGGCAGTAAAAATTAAAGAGGCAGGAAAGGCAACTGAAGTGGTTGCAATCACTGTAGGTGAAGAAAAAGCTCAAGAAACTGTTAGAAAGGCTTTAGCAGTTGGAGCAGATAGAGGAATTCATGTGAAAGCAGATGGAATACTAGAGCCATTAGCTGTTTCAAAAATTTTACAAAAAGTTGTTGAAAATGAAAAACCAGATTTAGTTTTTATGGGAAAACAAGCAATTGATGATGACTGTAATCAAACAGGTCAAATGTTGAGTGCATTATTAAATTGGCCACAAGCAACTTTTGCATCAAAGATTGATGTAAAAGATAACAAACTAGAAGTTACTCGAGAAATTGATGAGGGACTTGAAACAATTGAAATAAATGTTCCTGCT
>CACCRN010000017.1 GCA_902548405.1 uncultured Pelagibacteraceae bacterium
TTACATTGCATTTGGAGCTTTTTTTCCAACAAAAACAAAAAGAGCTAAATATAAATCCAATATAAACACTTTAAATAAAGCAAGGATATTAACAAATATTCCTATCGTAGCTATTGGTGGAATAACAAACAAAAACCATAAAAAACTTTTATTGAACAATGCAAATTTTTTAGCTATTTCAGGCTACATTTGGAATAATAAAAAATACAAACCTACAGAAGCTATAAAGAGTTTAATATGAAAATAAATGCAAGTGAAATTAGAGTTGGAATGCTCTTAGAATATAAAAATGATCTTTGGCAAGTTCTAAAAACACAACATGTAAAACCTGGAAAGGGTGGTGCGTTTGCACAAGTTGAAATGAAAAGTGTTGGTAAAAATACCAAACTAAATGAAAGATTTAGATCTAGTGAAACTGTAGAAAAAGCATCACTAGATGAGAATAAATATAATTATATGTATGAAGATGATGTTAATTATTTTTTTATGGAACCAAAAACCTTTGAACAAATTGAAATTAAAAAAGAAATTATTGGAGAACAAGGTAAATTATTAACTGAAAATCTTGAGGTATCTGTAAGTTTTTATAATGAAAATCCAATTTCAGTTGAATTACCAAATCAGGTACAGTGTAAAATAGAAACTACTGATGCAGCATTAAAAGGTCAAACTGTATCTTCATCTTATAAACCTGCAACCTTAGATAATGGTTTAAATATTCAAGTTCCACCGTTTATAGAGGCAGGAGACGAAGTAATTGTTGATACTCGAAATTTAGAATACGTAAAAAAGATATAAATGATATCAATATCTTCAAATCTTAATTTAATGATAAAAGCTGCTGAAAAAGCATCTAAATCTGTAATAAGAGATTTTGGAGAAGTAGAAAAATTACAAGTATCAAAAAAAGGCCCTTACGATTTTGTTACAAAAACTGATAAAAATGTAGAAAAAATTTTAATTGAAGAATTATCTAAATCAAAAAAAAGTTACTCATTCATTACAGAAGAAACCGGAAAGATAAATAACAAAGATAAAGAAAATTTTTGGATTATTGATCCAATAGATGGGACAACTAATTTTCTTCATGGTATTCCACATTTCGCTATTTGTATTGCTCACATTTCTAACAACGAAATTATTAGTGGATTAATTTTTGACCCAATAAAGGATGAAATGTTTTTTTCTGAGAAAAATAAGGGAGCATACTTAAACAATCAAAGACTGAGAGTTTCTAAAAAAAATGCTGCCGAAGATTGTTTATTCTCAAGCAACCATGAAGGTGTAAAATTTAGTGATCTAAATATGAGATACACTGGATGTGCAGCTCTTGATCTTGCGTATGTGGCATCAGGAAGATTTGATGGTTTTTTTCATAATAAAATTAATATTTGGGATGTTGCCGCTGGTGCTTTAATGGTTGAAGAGGCTGGAGGAATAGTTAACAATATTAGCAAATTTGACATAAAAAATATTGATATCAGAGCCTCAAGTAGTGCAATAAACAGCAAAATGCTTGAAAAATTAGTTAACTTTTAATTGTTTTAAAAAATTCTTTTGCTATAAGTCTCCGCATGAAAAAAAATATTCATCCAGACTATCATACTATTAAAGTTGAAATGACCGACGGTACACAATTTGAAACAAAATCAACTTGGGGTGCTCAAGGAGATTTACTTAAGCTTGAAATTGATCCAAAATCGCACGCTGCGTGGACGGGTGGCAAACAGAAATTAATGGATAAAGGTCGAATAAGTAAGTTTAATAAAAAATTTCAAAACTTTAAATCAGAAAAGAAAAATTAAATGTCAAACGCACCTCTAATGCCAATGGCTACTGCCGTTTGGTTGGTAGAAAATACCACTCTAACATTTAAACAGATTGCAGATTTCTGCAAGCTACACGAAGTAGAGATACAAGGTATAGCAGATGGAGAGGTTGCAAAAGGGATTAAAGCTTATAATCCAATTATTTCAGGACAACTTTCAAGAGAAGAAATTGAATTATCATCTAAAGATGAGAATAGACCGCTACAAATCAAAAGCAGTGATATTGAGATTTCAAATGATGAAAAGAAAATAAAAAAATATATCCCTCTTTCGAAAAGACAAGACAAGCCAGATTCTGCTTTGTGGCTTATCAGACAACATAATATTTTAAAAGATTCACAAATTGCTAAATTGGTTGGAATTACAAAAAATTCTGTAACTTCTATAAGAAATAAAAGTTACTGGAATTACAATAATTTAAATCCTAAAGATCCTGTAGCATTAAATTTATTTTCTCAAAAAGACCTGATGGATGCAATAGAAAAAGCTGAAAGAAGAATTAAAAGAGAGAAAAAAGTAAAAGAAAAACAAAATAAAGTTAATCAAACAAGCTTATAATGAACAAAACTAATAGACATAAATTAATAAAAGTGATAACAAACCACTTTTTCGGAGGTAGTTATTAAAATAGAAGTTAAAGATAATAATGTTGAACAAGCATTAAGAGTATTAAAAAGAAAATTGCAAAGAGACGGTTTCTTTAAAGTTATTAAATTAAAAAATACTTACGAAAAACCCTCAGAAAAGAAAAAAAGAATTCTTCAAGAAAATATAAAAAGAGTTAAAAAGTTAAATAAACTCAAGAATAGAATTTAAATATATCGCGGGGTGGAGCAGTCTGGTAGCTCGTCAGGCTCATAACCTGAAGGTCGGCGGTTCAAATCCGTCCCCCGCAACCAATTTGGCTATAATTTAAAATTAGATTTTTTGCTATCTACTAGAAATGCTTTGACTGTTTCAACAGTTAGCTGATTAAAGGACTTACCGAATTTTTCAATTTTTTCAATTAGGGTTGGTGGGATAGTAATTATATGACATCCCAATTGTTTAGCTTGCAAAAAATTATATGGTTCTCTCACACTAGCCCATAAGATTTCTACATTTTTAAATTTCTTTGCTAATCTTATACTTTTAACAAATTCTGGAATTGGATCTTTGCCGGTGTCACCTGCTCTTCCAGCAAAAATAGATATAATTACATTTGTTTTTTTGTTTATTACTTTAAGTATTTTTGAAGTTTGTTTAGCTGTGTATACCGCTGTTATATTCAACTTAATATTTTTACTATTTAGCTCTTTAATAACTTTTCCTGAAAATTTATTTTTTGAATTAACTACTGGAACTTTAACGTATACATTTTTTCCCCAAGTATTTATTTCGTTTCCTTGTTTAATCATAGATTTTTGATCATCAGCAAATACTTCAAATGAAATTGGTTTATTTTTACAAACTTGAAGTATTTGTTTAGAGTATGATTTGTAATCTTTTGCCCCAGCTTTTCTCATTAAGCTTGGATTTGTTGTAAATCCTTTTACAATTTGTTTCTTATTAAATTTTTTAATTGAAGATAAATCTGCAATATCACAAAAAATTTTTGTATTCATTGAATCTATAAATTCTTTGTAATATCTTCGGTCATTTTTTTTGCATCCGCAAATAACATCAATGTATTTTCTTTATAAAATAAATCATTATCAATTCCTGCATATCCAGGGGACAAACTTCTTTTAACAAACAATACTGACTTACATTTTTCTACATCTAAAACTGGCATTCCATAAATTGGGCTTTGTGGATCTGTTTTTGCTACAGGATTAGTAACGTCATTTGCACCAATTACAAATGCAACATCTGCATTTGCAAAATCGTTATTAATCTCCTCTAATTCAAATACTTCATCATATGGCACATTTGCTTCAGCCAACAATACATTCATGTGTCCAGGCATTCGTCCTGCAACTGGATGAATAGCGTATGAAACTTTAATATCATTTTTCTTTAACGTATCTACCATTTCTCTAAGGGCATGTTGAGCTTGTGCAACTGCCATTCCGTATCCTGGAACAATTATAACTGATGAAGCATTTTTCATTAAAAAGGCTGCATCATCTGCATTACCACTTTTTACTGGTCTTTGTTCTTTACTTTGACCTCCAGTTGTTTGATCGGTAGCACCAAAACCACCTAAAATAACATTAAAGAATGATCTATTCATTCCTTTACACATAATGTATGAAAGTATTGCTCCTGATGATCCAACTAAAGCACCAGTGATAATCAGTGCTGTGTTTTCTAAAGTAAATCCAATTCCTGCTGCAGCCCAACCAGAGTAAGAATTCAACATTGAAATTACAACCGGCATATCTGCACCGCCAATAGGAATTATAATTAAAAATCCTATTAAAAAAGAAACTGCAATTAATATCCAAAAAAGGTTAGATGATTGTGTCGAACAGAGATAAATGGTTAATATTACAATCAATATTAATAATAAAGCGTTTAATAAGTGCTGACCTTTAAAGGTTATAGGAGCACCTGACATTATTCCTTGTAATTTTAAAAAAGCTATAACTGATCCAGAAAAAGTGATTGCACCAACAGCTGCTCCAATTGCCATTTCTATTAAACTTGCAAGCTTAATATTTCCTGGTGTCCCTAAATTAAATGCAGCTGGATTAATAAAGGCTGAGATTGCAACAAATACTGCAGCTAAACCAACTAGACTGTGAAATCCAGCAACTAATTCTGGCATTGCTGTCATTGGAATACGATATGCGATAAATGCTCCAATGCTTCCACCTATAGCCAAAAATATTAAAACATAAATAAATCCTGAACTAAAATTTCCAACAGACAAGAATGTTACAGTAACAGCTATCACCATTCCAATAATTCCAAATAAATTTCCTTGTCTTGAGGTTTCAGGAGATGACAAACCTCTTAAAGCTAAGATAAATAATACGCCAGATACCAAATACAAAATTGCAGATAAATTTGCAGACATGAATTATTTATCCTTTTTCTTTTTTTTATACATAGCAAGCATTCTTTGAGTTACTAAAAAGCCACCAAAGATATTAACAGCTGCTAAAATAATTGCTAAAAACCCATATATACTAGATGAAGAAAACACTACTCCATCGCTTCCAGATAAAGCTGCAATGATTGCACCCACAATAATTACTGAAGAGATTGCATTTGTAACTGACATCAATGGTGTATGCAAAGAAGGTGTTACACTCCAAACCACATAATATCCAACAAATATTGATAATATGAATATGCTTAATCTAAATATAAAGGGATCTATTTCCATAATACTATTTAATAAGTGTTTTCTCTATTATTTCATCTTCTAAATTAATATTTAGTTTATTATTTTCTTTATCATATAAGTTAGAGATAAAATTAAATACATTTTTAGCATACAAATTAGAAGCTGATACAGGTAATTTATTTAAAATATTTGCCTCCCCTAAAATTTTAACACCCTCTTTTTCAACAATTTTATTAACTTCAGTAAAAGCCGTGTTTCCTCCTTGAACCGCTGCTAAATCATAAATCACTGAACCTGGTTGTAAATTTTTAAACATATCTTCTTTTATAATTTTAGGTGCTTCTCTTCCTGGAATTAAAGCAGTACAAATAATTATATCAATTTTCTTTAACGTCTCTGTTAATAATTCTTCTTGTTTCTTTTTAAACTCATCTGAAGCTTCTTTTGCATAACCACCTTCAGTTTCTAAATTCTCAGATCCTTCAACAGTTAAAAATTTACCACCCAAACTTTCAACTTGTTCTTTTGATGCCATTCTGACATCAGTTGCAAATACAACGGCCCCCATTCTTTTGGCAGTTGCAATAGCTTGTAATCCTGCAACTCCTGCTCCTACAACTAATACTTTTGCTGCAGGAATAGTTCCTGCTGCTGTCATCATCATTGGAATTGCTTTTTCATAAACTTGGAAAGCTTCAACCACAGCTTTGTAACCGGCAAGATTAGCTTGTGATGAAAGAATATCCATTGATTGTGCTCTTGTTATCCTTGGTAACAACTCTAATGAAAAACAATTTATTTTCTTAGACTTTAAATTCTCTAATTTTTCTATATTTAAAAAAGCATTTAATGAACCAATCAAAGTTTGATTTTCTTTAAATAATGATAATTTTTCTTTAACTGGTAATCCTAATTGAATAATAATCTCAGAATTTTTAATTATTTCCTCTTCATTATCTAAAATATTTACTCCTAAATTCTTATAATCTTCATCTATAAAACCTAAGTGTGTCCCATAATTATTTGGTAAAGTTAAATTAAATCCTAAACTAATATATTTTTTTGCAATTTCAGGAGTTATAGCTATTCTCTTCTCAACATTATGATTTTCAGAAATTGAAGCTAAATTCATAAAAATTAATTAAGATACTATAAAAGAAATATTACCATTAAAACTAAAACTGTAATTACAGCAACCGTTCCCCATAAAACAAATTTAGTAAAATTATTCCATGTTTTTTTATGGTTTTCATTATCCATAAAATTATTTTTGTCTTGCTTTAAATTTTGGGTTCGTTTTGTTAATTACGTAAACTCTTCCTCTCCTTCTAACAAGTTTAGAGTTTAAGTCTCTTTTTTTAATAGATTTTAATGAGCTTTTAATTTTCATAATTATGGCTTTTTATAATAGCCTGGCGATGTCCTACTCTTCCATGTCTTAAGACAAAGTACCATCGGCGCAGAAAGACTTGACTTCCGAGTTCGGAATGGGATCGGGTATTTCTCCTTCGCAATAATCACCAGGCAAGCTCTTATACAATTTAATTTTATTTTGTAAAATAGTTTCTTGATTAGATTTAGTTATTTTACACTATTTTCCCCTATATAATTATTAAAATACTCTTTTTTTCCAAGTTTCTGGGGTTTTATCATTTTCTATTTCTAATAAATAATCATACTTAAATTTTTTTGGACCTTTTAATTTAATATAATCAATTATTTTATCTATAGACTGACTCAAATTAATAGATGTTTCATAATTTAAAATATTTCTTGCTTTTTCAGAGGAACAATACGAATTTTTTACCTCATTAGGCCTATCAGGATAATATATAGCTTCTTTATTATACTGCAACTTGTTACACAAAATTTTATATAATTGATTGATAGTTATTGTTTCCTCATCAGGTCCGATATTTACTGTTTCAGAAACTATTTTCTTGTTTATAAGAAGCTGGTCTAGACAATATATACAATCATTGATGTCAGAAAAACATCTAGTTTGATTACCATCACCATATATTATTGGCTGTCTATTCTGTAAAATTAAATTAATCATTATAGAAACAACATTTCTAAAAGGATCATCATATTTTTGTTTCGGCCCTATAATATTATGAGGAATGGCAATATTGTATTCAACACCATGAGTTTCACATAAAATTTTTAATATTTTTTCTGAAGCTAGCTTTGCAACACCATAAGGATCTCTTGGATTTGGCTCAGCATCTTCTTTGTAAGGAGTGGACGCATCTCCATATCTAGCCATAGAAGAACAATAAACTATTCTTTTTACATTATTTCTTATTGCGGCTGTAAAAACTGAAACACTTCCAGTGACATTATTGCTTGTAATTAAAGTAGGAGATATATTGGACAGTCCTTCATGAGCATAAGCGGCTGCATGACAAACCGCATCTGCACCTTTCATTGTTCTTGTCATTAAATCTAAATCTTCACAATCTCCCTTTACAAACTCTACTTTATCATTGACATTTTCCCTATCACCTCCAATTAAGTTATCACAACCAACTACATCATAACCTTTATTAATATAGTAATCCGCTAGATTAGATCCCAAAAAACCTGCAACACCAGTAATATATATTTTCATTATAATTTTAACTTATATTTAATTTTTTCTTAAAAGAAAGAATTTTATTTTTACTATGAAAAATAATTAT
>CACCRN010000018.1 GCA_902548405.1 uncultured Pelagibacteraceae bacterium
TAAATTTATAAAACAAGACATCAATTGTAATCTAGATGATGAATATGGTTCTATTGCATTAAATGGAATTATCAATTTAGAAAATGAAAAACATCACGAAATAAAGACTGTGATTAACCATAAAAAAGAAAATTGTAAAAGTTATCAATTAATTAAAAGTGTATTGAATGATAAATCAAAAGGAATTTATCAAGGTAAAATTTTCGTAAGCCCTGAAGCACAAAAAACAGACGGATACCAATTAAGTAGAGCTTTATTGTTAAATGAAAGTGTTGAATTTAATGCGAAACCAGAATTAGAAATATATGCAGACGATGTTAAATGTTCACATGGATCTACATCAGGAAATATTGATGAAAATTCAATTTTTTATTTAATGTCTAGAGGTCTCAGTTATTCAGAATCAAAAAAATTATTAACAAATGGTTTTCTTAACGAGGTAATTGAAAAAATTTCTAATGAAGATGTAAAAAAATTAGTTAAAAAATTATCAGGTATAAATGTATGAACATAGATCAAGTTAAAAAAGAATTTCCAATATTTGATGAGAAAATCCAAAATAATGATTTGGTTTATTTGGATAGTGCAAATTCATCACAAAAACCAAAAGTAGTGATAGATAGAATTAATGAATTTTATACCAAACAATTTTCTAATGTTGGTAGAAGTGTTCACTATCTTGCGGTTGCTGCAACAAATTTATATGAAAATACTAGAACATCAGTTCAAAAATATATTAATGCTAAAGATAAAAATGAAATAGTATTTACTAAAGGTGCTACCGAAGCATTAAACCTCGTTGCTAATACATTGGGTCAAAATCATTTAAACGAAGGTGATGAAATATTAATTACCGAATTAGAACATCATTCAAATTATGTACCTTGGCATTTTTTAAGAAAATCTAAAAATATAAAAATTAATTTTGCAGAAATAAATGAAGAAGGAGAAATTACACTAGAAGAAATTGAAAAGAAAATTACTCCTAATACAAAAGTTATTTCAATTACTCATTTATCAAATGTGACTGGAGCAATATTACCAGTAAAAGAAATTACTGATTTAGCACATTCAAAAGGAATAATAGTTGTCGTAGATGGCTGCCAAGGAGCTCCTCATTTAAAGCTAGATATGCAAGACTTAGATTGTGATTTTTATGCAATTTCTTGTCATAAAATGTATGGCCCTACAGGATTAGGGGTTCTTTATGGTAAGAAAAAGTGGTTGGATGAACTTCCTCCTTACCAAGGCGGTGGTGGAATGATTAGAGAGGTTAAAAAAGATAGAATTACCTATGGTGATTTACCTAATAAATATGAAGCTGGAACTATGGCTACAGCGCAAGTTATTGCTTTTGATCAATCAATTAAATTTCTGGAGAGCGTAGGTATTGAAAATGTTATGAAACATGAGGCAGAATTAGTTGAGTATGGCCAAGAATTATTAAAAAAAAATAATTCAGTAAAAATAATTGGAAATCCAAAAAATAAAGGGGGAGTTTTGTCTTTCACTTTAGAAGGTGTGCATCCTCATGACATCGCAACAATTTTAGATGAAGACGGAGTTGCAATAAGAGCTGGTCATCATTGTTGTCAAATTTTACATGACAAACTTAATATACCAGCGAGTGCACGAGCTTCAGTTGGAATATATAATACCAAAGAAGATTTAGATAAACTTAATGATGCAATAAATAACTGTAAGAAAATATTTAACTTAAAATGAATTTAAAAGAATTATATCAAGAAATAATTTTAGAGCATGGAAAAAATCCAAGAAATCTTCGTAAGGCAGAAAATTTTAACAAAGATGCCAAAGGTAACAATCCACTGTGTGGTGACAACGTCCATGTCTATTTAAAATTAAATGGACAAAGAATTGTAGAGGATATTTCATTTGAAGGAAGTGGTTGCGCAATTTCTATGGCTTCTGCATCAATAATGACTGATTTAATTAAAGGAAAAAATGAAAATGAAGCAAAAGAAATTGTTGAAGATTTTTTGGGTATGATTAAAGAAAATCCTGAGCTTAAATCAGAAAATCTTAAAGAAGATGAAAAAACAAAACTAATGTGTTTATCTGGAGTAAAACAATATCCAATGAGAGTAAAGTGTGCCACACTATCTTGGCATACACTAGTTTCAGCTTTTGATAATAAAACTGATGAGGTTAAAACAGAAAATTAATTATGTCGAAAAAAGATCAAATTATTGAAGAAATTAGAAAAATTTATGATCCTGAGTTACCAGTGAATATTTATGAACTAGGTTTGATCTATGATATTAAAATTGAGGATGATAAATTTGCAAAAATTAAAATGACTTTGACCACTCCTAATTGTCCAGTTGCTGAAAGTTTACCTAAAGAAGTTAAAGATGGTGCAATGCAAGTTGAAGGTATTGAGGACGTTGATCTTGAATTAGTTTGGGACCCACCTTGGAATAAAGACATGATGTCAGAAGCTGCAAAACTGGAGTTAAATTTATAATGAATCCAATTATTAAATTAAGTGATAATGCTGCAGAAAGAATTAAAGAAATTATGTCTAATGCTGAAAAAGATTCTTTAGGTGTAAGAGTTTCAGTTAAATCAGGAGGTTGTGCTGGTATGTCTTACGTCATGGAGTATACCAAAGAAGTAAATCCAAATGATGAAGTTATTGAAGAAAAAGGTGTAAAAGTATTTGTCGATTCTGCAGCTATTATGTATTTGCTAGGAACAGAAATGGATTACAAAAAAGAAGAGCTGTCTTCTTCGTTTGTTTTCAATAATCCCAACGAAACAGAGAGATGTGGTTGCGGAGAATCCTTTAAAATCTAGCAAAAGTAGAATATTCCCATTTAACGCATATCAGTATTGCGCCACATGCATACCTAGTATATATATTTAGGTATGAACAAATTTGAATTTAAAAATCTTGTTAAAAACCTAAAAGATACAATTAAAGAAAGAACATTCTTTAAAGATTTACGTAAAGAAGTTGAGACCGGTGCAAACGGTACTCAAGATTACGTTGTTAAAAAAGGTATTAACAAAGATACAATTGCAACAACCAAACAGTAATTAAATATTAACTACTGTAATACATCTCAAACTCTACAGGATGAGGTGCGTGTTCAAATTTATGAATTTCCTCAAACTTAAGAGCTATATAAGCATCAATTTGGTCGTCAGTAAATACACCACCTTGAGTTAAAAACTCTCTATCTTTATCCAAACTTTCCATTGCTTCTCTTAAAGATCCACAAACAGTTGGTATAGCTTTTACCTCTTCCGGTGGCAATTCATATAAATCTTTATCAAAAGACTCACCTGGATGTATTTTGTTTTTAATTCCATCAATACCAGCCATTAGCATTGCTGCAAATGTTAGGTAAGGATTACCTGCTGCATCTGGAAATCTAATTTCACATCTTGCACCTTTTTTACTCAAAGTAATTGGAATTCTACATGATGCCGATCTGTTTCTTGCAGAGTAAGCTAATAATACTGGAGCTTCAAAACCAGGGATTAATCTTTTGTAACTATTTGTTGTAGAGTTAGCAAAAGCATTAATCGCTTTAGCATGTTTTAAAATTCCACCAATATAGTGTAATGCAGTTTCTGAAAGTCCTGCATATGCTTCACCTGAAAATACAGGAGTATCACCTTTCCAAATAGATTGGTGAATATGCATACCTGAACCATTATCACCTGCAACTGGTTTTGGCATGAAGGTTGCAGTTTTCCCAAATGAATGTGTTACCATTTGAACTACATACTTATAAAGCTGAACATTATCTGCTTGGTCAACTAAAGTTCCAAAATACATACCAAGTTCGTGTTGACTTGGAGCAACTTCATGGTGATGTTTTTCTACTTTGATACCAACTTCTTTTAAATTTTTTAAATATTCACCACGCATATCTTGTTCACTATCTACAGGTGGCACAGGAAAATAACCTCCTTTGATTTGAGGTCTATGTCCCATATTACCATTTTCATATTCTTTACCTGAATTATATGGACCTTCTTTACTGTCAATTTTAAATCCACTTTCATTCATGTCATTTTTAATTCTTACATCATCAAAAACAAAAAATTCTGGCTCTGGTCCAAAAAACGCTTTATCACCAATACCTGATGCTTTTAAATATTCCTCTGCTTTTTTTGCAACTCCTCTTGGATCTCTTTCGTAAGGATCTTTTTTGATTGCATCTAAAATATCACAGAACAAAACTACAGTATTATGAGACGTGAAAGGATCCATGAACATTCTTGCAGTATCAGGTTTTAAAATCATGTCAGATTCGTTAATTGCTTTCCATCCAGCAATAGATGAACCATCAAAAAACACTCCCTCATTAAGCATGTCGGCATCTACTATTGATGCATCCATAGTTAAATGTTGAAGTTTTCCTCTTGGATCAGTAAATCTTAAATCAATGAATTCTGCTTCTTTTTCTTCAATATATTTTAAAACGTTTTCTGCACTCATTTTGTCTCCTATGTAATTTTGATGGGGCCTGATTAGCAAAAAAAAATTAAAAAATAATGCTTATTTAATAAATAACACCTATGCATTTTTTACATAAGTAGTGTATCTACTCAATTAAATTAAGGAATTTAATAAATTCAATGGAATCAATACTAAATAAAGAACCGGTAAAAAGGGCAGAAAAAGCTCTTAAAACATTCGATCAAAATTTAAATGTTATCGTCTTAGAAAAAACAGCAAGAACAGCCAATGATGCTGCTACAGCTTTGGGTTGCAATGTTGGTGCTATTGTTAAAAGTTTACTTTTTAGGGCAGGTGACAACTATATATTAAGCTTGGTATCTGGAGACAAGCGTTGCTCATTAAATAAGTTAAAAAAAATTCTTAATGAAAAAGACGTGTCCATGGCATCTCCTGAAGCTGTTAAAGAAAATACTGGATATACAATTGGAGGAGTGTCACCAGTAGGTCACTTAAAGCAATGTAAAATCTTTATTGATAAAAGTCTTGAAAGATTCCCAGATATATTTGGAGCAGCTGGACATCCAAATGCTGTTTTCAAAATAAATTATAATAAGTTAATTGAAATAACAAATGGATCACCAGAAGATATTATTGAATGAGAGAACCAAAACTAATTGATTATAGTTTATTAACATTGTTAGCGTTGATTTGGGCATCTGCTTTTTTTAATATTAAAATTGCAACTTATTCATTTGGTCCTGTTACAATTGCATTTCTAAGAGTTTTTTTTGGTTCAATTCCAGTTTTACTACTTTGCTTTTACAAAGAAATTAAAATCGAGGCATTTTCAAAAGATTGGTATTGGTTTGCAATGATTGGATTTATAAATTTAGTAGCTCCATTTTTTTTAATAGCATATGGAGTTAAATCTGTTCAAAGTAACTTAGCAGCAATTTTAATGTCATCAACTTCACTTAGCTCAGTAGTACTAGGACATTTTTACACCAAAAATGAAAAATTTAATTTAATTAGAACAACAGGAGTTCTAATTGGATTTTCAGGAATAGTTTATTTATTTTCAGATAATTTATTAATTAATGAAAATAACTTTACTTCAGCATTATTAATTTTGTTAGGTGCTACTTGTTATGTAATTGGAGGTCTTTTAACATTAAAAATAAGTAAGAAAAAAAATGAAAATGTAACCAGTTCAATTTTGATTTGGGCTACTATTATATTATTACCTTTAGTAAGTTTGATTGAACAACCTTGGAAAACTGTTCCAAGATTAGATTCTACTATTTCAGTTATTTATCTTGGGTTGGTATCTACTGGAATTGCTTGGTTATTGAGATTTAGAATTTTAATTAACAATGGTTTAATTTTTCAATCTCAAGTATCTTATTTAATTCCAATATTTGGTACCATTTTAAGTTATATCTTTTTAAAAGAATTAATAACAACGAAAGTTATAATTTCATTGATAGCAGTTGCTACAGGTATCTATTTTGTAAGAAAAGGTACAAAATTTAAATAGTGTTTTTTATTGCCTCTATATGTGATGGCCGAGTTTCACAACATCCTCCAAGAATTGTGGCACCATTTTCTCTAAATTTTTTTGCAAAAATTGATATTCTTTCAGGATCTAAATCTTTTCTTTGACCTAAAAAACTATTGGGGTTCGATCCATCATTTTCTTTATACTGAGAAGTATAACCACCTTTTGGTTTAGTTGTGATAAATCCGTTAAATTTGAAACCAAATGGAACTTTAAGTTTTTGAATTTCATCTAAATTATTCTCATAATTTTCAGGTGAAACACATGCTAGAATTACTCCTAGGCAATTTTCAGTAATTATTGAATTAATTGCAGAAATTTTTTCTCCACTTGGCAAAGAGTTTCCTTCAGAAATATGAGCCCCAACTAAGTATGGTTTATTAAATTTTTTAATAGCTTCTATTCCACATCTAATTTCTTTGATACTACTCCAAACATCAAAATAGAAAAAATCTACTGAAGGGTTTAGTATTTCTGCTAATTCCAAATGATCTTTTGTGATTTCTTTTTCACTTCTCTTGTCTTCTTCATATGTCAAATCTTGAGGCGGGAGTCCTCCTGCAATCTTAATGTGAGGATTATTTAATTTAGCTTTTTGTGCAATTTCACACGCTTTCTGATTTAAGAATTTAAATTGATCTTCTATACCATTTTCTCTCAATCTTTTTCTTCTCGTTGTAAAAGTTGTAGTTACAATTACATCAGCTCCAGATTTAATAAAATCATTATGAATATTAAGTATTAAGTTGTGGTATTTTTTTTCAATTAAAGCGTTTGCACTCCACAAAGTTCCTTTAGGCTCCATACCTCTAGCCAATAATTCTTGACCCATTCCACCATCTAAAATTTTTGTTGTTTTAAAAAAATCTTTATTCATTTTATCCTCACTTTTTTAGTGCTTAAGCTAAATGCAGGTGCACAATATAGTTCAACTACCTTGCTAATTAGATCTATTGGGAATTTCCATTTTAGCAGTTTATGCCCGCAATAGGATCAAATCGGCAGATAGATTTATATAATATTATTAAAATTTGTAAATTATTTATTAAAAATTATTTTAGCATTGAAAGAAAATGATCTTCTTTCTTCCTCAATATTAAATGGGTAGGCTGTATGCATTAAGTAATTGGGAAATATTAAAAGATCACCTGTTTTTGGTATCAAATTAAAAATACTTTTTGAAAGAAAAGCTTTTTGTCCATTAATAAAATCAATTGTTCCATTGGTTTTTATTTTTTTATTTTTAACATTTTTATTTTTTGTCATATCTTTTGGAATTTTTAAATAACCAACACCTGATAAGTCTCCTTCATGATAATGTATAGGATTATATTCATTTTTGTATT
>CACCRN010000019.1 GCA_902548405.1 uncultured Pelagibacteraceae bacterium
AATAATGTATAATTATTGGATTGTGTCTGCTGATGTAACATTAACAACTATTTCAGCATCAACTTCAGAGTGTAAAGAAATTTTAACTTTGAATTTTCCTAAAGATTTAATTTCTTCAACTGGTTGTATCATTGAAGGTTTGATTTCAACTTTGTTTTCATTTTGAATTAGTTTTGAAATTTCAGTTGGTTTCACTGAACCATAAAGCTCATTATTTTCAGTACTTAATTTTTGAACTGAGTATTCTTTATTATTTATTTGTTCTGCAATATTAGTCGCTTCTTGTTTTCTCTCATTGTCTTTTTTAGATAAATCAGCTTTTATTTTTTCAACTTCTTTAATATTTTCTTTGGATGCATAAAGAGCTTTTTTGTTTGCAATCAAAAAATTTCTCGCAAAACCTCTCTTCACATCTATCACTTCACCTATAGATCCAATTCTTTTAACGTTTTCTAATAAAATAACTTTCATTATATTAAAGCTAGGTTTCTTGCTCTTTTAATCGATAAAGATAATTCTCTTTGTTTTTTTTGAGAAACATTTGTAATTCTTGAAGGTAAAATCTTACCATTTTCAGAAACATATCTTTTCAAAAGTTTGATATTTTTATAATCAACTTTAGGAGCGCCTTTTACTGAAAGTGGGCAAGTTTTTTTAAATTTATATTTATTTGGTTGGAAAATACTTAGTTTTGCAAAGTTACTTTGTTTTCCTTTTTTATTTCCACTCTGTCTTTTTGGCATTAGTTCTTAGCACTCTCTTTGTTTTGACTATCTTCTTTTTTTCCAAAGTAGTTCGTATCTAAATCGAATTCTTTAACTCTAACAGTTAGATATCTTAATAATTTTTTATCAATAGCTTCATTTTTCTCTAACTCTTCAACTACTTTACCTTTACCTTTAATTTTAAAGTGAATGTAACTTCCTTTTTTTATTTTTCTTTATTAAGTAAGAAAGGTTTAGAAGGCCCCAGTTCTCAGTTTTTACAACTTCACCTTCATTTTTTTCAACAATTTTTGAATATTTTTCAGTTAACTGCTTTAACTCGCTTGGAGAAGTATCTTGTCTAGCTATTATAGTATGTTCGTATAAGTTCATTTATGTTCTTTAATAAAAAATGAGGATATACTATTATAAAAGTTCAATTACAATAGATAAAAACACAAAATTATTAATATTTTTATATGTTTTCAGTAATATTTCCAGGTCAAGGATCTCAAATAGTTGGAATGGGAAAAGAGTTCTATGACAAATTTGAGCTAGTGAAAAGCCTATTTAAGGAAGCAGACGAGACCTTAAATTATTCAATTTCAAAGCTAATACTACAAGGACCTAAAGAAGAGCTTGATTTAACAGCAAACACTCAACCAGCAATTTTTTTAATAAGCTACTCAATATTTAACGTTATTAAAAAAGAATTTAATATTGATTTAAATAATGCAAAGTATTTTGCAGGTCATTCTTTAGGTGAATATTCTGCTTTATCTTGTGCTGGATGTTTAAACTTTGCAAAAACATTAAAAATTTTAAGAATCAGAGGTGATGCTATGCAAAATTCAGTGCCGAAGGGTGAGGGCGGTATGGTTGCGGTGGTTGGATCAACTGTTGAAGTAATAGAAAAAATGTTAAAAGATAATGAGTCCAAATTTTTGGCGCAAATAGCAAATGATAATTCAGAAGGGCAAATAGTTTTAAGTGGAAAAACTCAAGATTTAGAAAAGTTAACTGAAATATTAAAAGAAAATTCAATTAAAAATATAAAACTTCCAGTTAGTGCTCCTTTTCACTGTAGTCTTATGAGTAAGGCAACAGAAATTATGACAGAAGAATTAAACAAGATTTCATTTTCTGATGGAAGTAATAAGTTGATATCAAATGTAACAGCCGAAGTCATTTCAAATTCTGAAGATTTAAAATCACTTTTAATAAAACAAATTGAAAGTAGAGTAAGATGGAGAGAAAGTGTGTTAAATATGATAAATAACGATGTTGATCATTTTATAGAAATTGGGCCTGGGAAAGTTTTGTCAGGTTTGGTAAAAAGAATTAATAGAGAAGTGAAAATTAATACGATAAACAGTCAAGAGGATATTGAAAATTTAAAAATATGAGCGATTTAAAAGATAAAAATATAATTGTTACAGGTGCATCTGGAGGGATAGGAAATTCAATTGTTAAAAAATTAAATGAAAGTGGTGCAAATATATTAGCTTCAGGGACAAGAATTGAAAAACTTGAAGAATTAAAAAAAGAATTTGAAAAAATAAAAATATTAAAATTTGATATATCTCAAAGTAAAAAAATCGAGGAATTTATTGAAAATGCAACAAAGGAATTGGGTGGTAGTTTAGATTGTATTGTTAATAATGCAGGTATCACACAAGATAATTTAGCAATTAGAATGAGCTTTGATGAATGGCGAAAGGTGATTGATATTAATTTAACTTCAACATTTTTGATAAGTAAATTTGCCATAAAAAAAATGTTAAAAAACAAATCTGGAAAAATAGTTAATATTACTTCTGTTGTTGGACATACAGGAAATTTAGGTCAAGCTAACTATACTGCATCAAAAGCTGGAATAGTTGCAATGTCAAAAAGTTTAGCAATTGAATATGCAAAGAAGAATATTAATGTCAATTGTATATCCCCAGGATTTATTAAAACTGCAATGACAGAGAAGTTAGATGAAAAGTTTAAAGAAACTATTATATCCAAGATACCATCCGCGCGCCTTGGTGAGCCCGATGATATTGCAAATGCTGTAGGTTTTTTATGTTCAAATCAATCTAGCTATATAAATGGTGAAACCTTGCATGTTAATGGTGGCATGTATATGGCTTGACAAAATAGCTTTTTAAACTATTAACGAATTATAACAAAAAGGATCAATATGTCAGAAGACGTTTCAAGCAAAGTAAAAAAAATTGTAGCAGATCACTTAGGTATCGATGAAGCCAAAGTAACTGAAGAATCAAGTTTTATAGATGATTTAGGAGCTGATAGTTTAGATACTGTTGAGTTGGTGATGGCTTTTGAAGAAGAATTTGGATCTGAAATTTCAGATAGTGAAGCAGAGAAAATTTTAACTGTGGGAGATGCAGTTAAGTTTATCGAAGGAAAAGCAAACTAGAAGTTTCAATGCCCTCAGAAAAAGATGGGGTAATGATAATACTTTCCTCTCCTTCCGGAGCTGGAAAAACTACTCTAGTAAATTTATTGTCTAAAAAAGACAATTTTGTTACATCTATTTCACACACAACAAGAAACCCAAGGCCTGGTGAAGAAAATAATAAAGATTATTTCTTTGTTGGTGGTGAAGAGTTTAAAAGACTGATTAAAAACGAGGAATTTCTTGAGTATGCAAAAGTATTTAGTAATTTGTATGGCACAACAAGAACACCAGTTATAGATAATTTAAATAAGGGTAAAAATGTTTTATTTGATATTGACTGGCAAGGAGCTGATCAAATCAAGAATAAAAAATTGGATTATAAATTAATAACTTTTTTTATTCTCCCACCAAGTAAACAGGTTTTATTTAAAAGATTATCTAATAGAGACATGAAAGATAAATTAATTGTGGAAGAAAGAATGAAACAATTCGAAAGAGATGTATTACATTGGATTAATTATGACTATGTTGTAATTAATGATGACATTATAGAGTGTCACAAAAGAATTGAAAATTTAATAGATGCAGAAATTAATAATGGCTATAAGGATTATGATTTAAATTTTATCAGAGATCATGTTGAAAAATTAACTTGTTAATTTTTCATATTCTTCAGCCAATTTGTAGTAAGTTTCACAACTTAAGTTTTGAGGTCGTAAATTTAAGTTTATTTTAAGCTTTTCTAAAAATCTTAAATCACCATTAAAAATTTGATTGTATGGTTTTTTAATCATTTTCCTTCTGTTATTAAAAAAAATTCTCGTAATCTTTTCTAAATTTTTAGAATCTTTAATTTTATAAAAATTTTTTTTTGGTGTAAAAAAAAGTAATGAGCTATCTATCTTTGGTTTTGGTTTAAAAGAGCTGGGTTTAATATCTATAATTTTATTAATTTTTAATTTCCAGTTAGCTAACACTGATAGTCTCCCATAGTTTGATGTATTAAAATTAGCTGCAATTCTGTTTGCGACTTCTTTTTGAAACATTAAAACAAGGGCTTCAAACCAAAAGTCACTTCCTATGTTTGCTATCCATTTACTTAATATTTCAGTAGATATGTTGTATGGCAAGTTACCGAATACAATTACTTTTTCATCAAACAAAGAATTTTCATCAATATTTAGGACATCATTATTAATTACATTTATTAAGTTGGAGTATTTTAATTTTAATTTTTCTGCGAGCTCATTATCCTTTTCAATCACAAATACTTTTTTAGGATTTTTTTCTAAAATATAATTTGTTAAATTTCCAGTTCCAGGACCAATTTCCAATACAGTTTTATTACGAACATCAATACATTCTACGATTGTCTTTAAAACATTATGATCTATTAGGAAATTTTGACCTAAACTTTTTTTTGGTTTAATCAATTTTTATCCAAAAAAGAAATTGCTTTAAGAAGACTTAAAGGATTGGACAAATTTTTCCCCAACATTTTTTCATTTGGACCATGATCTGGAGATATTCTAATAAATGGCAATCCGAGAGTAATATTAATTGCATCATATTCAAATAGTGTTTTTGATGGAGTTAAAACCTGATCATGATACATACCCAATACAACATCGTATTTTGATCTATTTTGTCTAAGAAACATTGTATCAGCTGAAAATGGACCAAATACAGAAAAGTTTTTTTTCAGGAGTTTTATACTTGGTTTAATTATTTTATCATCCTCGTCATAACCATCAATAGTTTCGCAGTGTGGATTTAATCCCAATACTGCTATCCTAGGTTTTTTTTTGAATATAACTTTGTAAAATTCATTTATTAGCTTCACTTTTTCAATTATCAGCTTTTTACTTATAATTTTTGAGACTTGTTTTAAAGGTACGTGTGTTGTCAAAGGGCAAACTGATAAATTTTTATTGTAAATCAACATTGCATTTTTTTTAATTTTAAAGTTTGAGGATATGTATTCAGTTATTCCTGGAAAACTTTTTTTTAAAAATATCTTTTTGTTAACAGGGCCATTAATAAATTTTTTTAATTTATATTTTTTAATGATAAAGAAAGCAGTTTGAAAGCAGTCCTTAATAAATTTATTTGATTTGCTTGAAATTTTTTCAAATTTTAGAGTATTTTTATAATTAATATTTATAACATTTATAAAATTATTCTCTAATTTATCTATCCTTAGTTGATTTTTTTCAACTAACTTTATTTTTTTTTTAAAATTCATTTTTTTCATATGGAATTTTAATAAATCAATTGAAGTAATCAAAATTATTGGACTTTTTATTTTGATTGCTTTTAATGATTTAAAAAAAATTTCAAAAAAAACACTATTTGGTTCTCCGTGCACAATTAAAATGGGATTTCTATAGCTCATCTATTTGATATTCTTTTTTAATTTTATTAAAATATAAATTTGAAAATTGATTAAGTTGTTCATTTTTTTTTATTGTTATTAATTTTTTTAGTTCTTTTTCAAAATTCATTTCTTCATTTTCAATTTTTATGTCTTCAATTTTTAAAATAAGGAAACCACTTGGTATATTTATCGGATTGCTATGTTCTCCTTTTTTTAAATCTCTTATTTGATTAATTATGAATTGACTTAAAGCATTTTCTTGTATCCATCCTATTTTACCACCAAGATTTGCTGAATTTGAAATACTGTATTTTAATGCTGTGTTTTCAAATCCATTAATTTTGATTGACGTATTAATATCGTTCGTCATCTGATCTAATTCCTCCTTATTAGAAGTAAATACTATTTCTGACAACAAGTATAAATATTTTTGTTTAGTATTTTTTTCTTTTAATTCTAAGATT
>CACCRN010000020.1 GCA_902548405.1 uncultured Pelagibacteraceae bacterium
ATCATAGTCTATCTAAACCTTTGTTTTTAATTTTTATCAGTTCTGTATTATATTTCATTAAGAAAATTAACAACGAAAATAGAGCAAATGCCGCAGTCATTATCAACAATGGATAAAGCATTGATGAATGAATTGTGCTTTTAGACAAGATATTTATTGAGGCAGGTTGGTGAAGTGTGTTCCACCAATCAACAGAGTACTTAATTATTGGCACATTAATAATTCCAAGAATGGTAATAAAGGTAGAAATTTTAAATACTTTTTCTTCATTTTCATAAATTCTCCAAGAGATTAGGTATAGAGCATAAAATAGAGCTAAAATTAACATCGAAGTAATCCTCGCATCCCAAGCCCACCATGTTCCCCAAGTTGGTTTCCCCCAAATAGAACCTGTTACCAAAGCAATTATGTTAAAAACAAAACCTGAAGGTGCTAAACTTTTGGATATTAAAAAAAAATTTTTGTTTTTAAAAATAAATCCTGAAATTGACAAAACAGTTATCGAAGAAAAAATTCCAAGAGAAATCCATGCAGCAGGAACATGAACATACATAATTCTAACAGCGTCACTCTGCTTGTAATCTTCTGGAGACAATATTAGTGCTTCAACTAATCCAACAGATAGAACAACAACAAATAAAAATAAAACATATTTTGGCGCCTTCGAAGTAATTTGAAAAATTTTATTTGGCTCTAGAAGTTTAAACATATCTGTAATTTAGGGATTTATTTTAAAAATACTATTGAGAAAAATTATCTGATCAAGAATGAAGAGGGGGAGATAATAAAGAAAGATTAACTTTTAACACTCTTGATCAGAATATGAATAATTTTTATAGAATTAGTGTGGCCTAGATTGGAAATAAATGTGTTTGAATAATGATAGCTAATTAGAAAGCTTGAAATAACTTGAGCCTTTTTTACCTGAAAAAATTTCTTCAATTAACGGATGTTTTATAGGCTCGTCTGAATCGTCCATCAAAAGATTTTGCTCTGAAACATAAGCTTCGTAAGTGATTTCGTCATTTTCGGCAAGTAGATGATAAAAAGGCTGATCTTTTCTTGGTCTAACATTTTTTGGAATAGACTGATACCATTCCTCTGAATTGTTAAACTCGAAATCTACATCATAAATAACACCCCTAAATTCGAAGTGCTTATGTTTAACAATATCTCCAATTGAGAATTTAGCTTTTTGGATTGCCATGTTAGTTAGTATGGGTATTTAAAAATAAAAATCAATGTAAAAAATATTAAGGTTTTGTGATGTGGCAAATATGTTAATATCTTTTAAGTGAATAAATCTTTTTTAAAATTTGTTACTGATTTTGGACCACTAGCAATATTTTTTTTCTATTATTACAACAGTGGAAAAAATTTATCAGTAGCAATTCCTCCCTTAATAGTTGCAACTATTATTGCATTGGCTGTTGTTTGGTTTTTTGAAAAAAAAATTCCACCAATGCCTCTGTTAAGTGGAATTCTAATAACTTTTTTTGGAGGTCTCACTATCTACTTTAATGATCCAATATTTATTTATGTAAAACCAACAATAATAAATATCATGTTTGCTTTAGCTTTATATTTTGGAAAATACTTTACAAAAGAACCAGTGCTTAAAAAAGTTATGGGTAAATCAATACCTTTGTCAGATATCGGATGGGAAATTTTAAATCGAAGATGGATGTTTTTTTTCTTCGGTCTTGCATTATTAAATGAATTTGTATGGAGAACACAAACTGAAGAATTTTGGGTTAATTTTAAAGTATGGGGAATGCTTCCAATAACAATAGTGTTTACTGGATTTCAGGTACCTTTGATAAATAAACATAAAATAGATGCGTAATAACTTAAGATTAGTAGTAAACAATCCACATAATAAAATAGAGGAAAAACAATTTTTTGAAAAAGATGAGCTTAAAATTATTTTAGATCTTTATGCAAAGATGGTTTCCGAAGGCTCTTGGAAAGATTATGGTCTCAACATATCAAGCAAACAAGTTAGCTTTAGTGTATTTAGGAATGCAGCAGAGAATGCGCTCTATAAAATTTGTAAAAATTTTAAGCCAAAAAATAAAAATTTAAAATACTTAATCACAGACACAAGCGGAAAGATTTTAAAAAATTCTTATGAGCTTAAGTCTTTACTTAAAAATACTAATTGGAAGAAACTTCAAAAATAAACTATCGTCTTTGACCAAAAAGTCTTAACAACATTATAAATAGATTAATAAAGTCTAGGTATAATGTTAAAGCACCCATGACAGCTTTTTTTCCAATGATTTCACCAGAGTCACTTGCAACATACATGTTTTTAATTTTTTGAGTATCATAGGCTGTTAAACCTACGAAAATTAAAACACCTAAAATTGAAATTACAAAGTACATCATTGAAGACTTCAAGAAAATATTAACGATTGATGCAATAATTATACCAATCAATCCCATCATTAAAAATGAGCCAAACTTAGTTAAATCTCTTTTTGTTGTATAACCATAAATACTCATCGCTCCAAAAGTTGCTGATGTTATGAAAAACACTCTAGTAACACTCAAGCCAGTATAAACTAATAAGATTGAAGACAAAGATAGTCCCATTAAAGCTGCAAACACCCAAAATGTTGTTTGAGCTTTTGAAGCGCTCATCTTATTAATTCCAAAACTCATGTAAAAAACGATACCTAAAGGAGCCAACATTACTAACCATTTAAGTCCTGACAAATAGATTGCATTCCCCATTTGTGTTAATCCAACAATTGCTCCTGATTGATCAGTCACGACTGACATCTTAAATGTCATTAATGCAATGATCCCTGTTAACAACACACCTGTTGCCATATAGTTGTAAACTTTTAACATGTAGGCTCTTAAGCCTTCATCCATTACAGCTGCAGTTTGTTGCGCTGCCTTTGCTCTGTTTAATATTCCGTTTTTATCAAATTCCATAATATGCTACATATAATGGTCTTTTGATAATTATTCAAGACACCTTAAAAGATTAATAAAAAGTTAACATAAAACATTAATGAATTACAAAAAATTGGGAAATACCGATCTTGATGTAAGTACAATTTGTCTCGGTACAATGACTTGGGGAGAACAAAATACTCAAGATGAAGCATTTGAGCAAATGGACTTTGCTTTAGGCAATGGAGTAAATTTTTGGGACACAGCTGAATTGTATGCAGTTCCTCCTCGTAAAGAAACTTATGGGGACACTGAAGAAATAATTGGTAATTGGTTTGAAAAAACAAAAAAAAGAAATGAAGTTATTTTAGCTACTAAAGTTGCTGGTCCAGCAAGAGATTATTTAAGAAATGGAGAAAATAGTTTTACAGGTCCAAACTTAGAGTCGGCTTTGAACAATAGTCTCAAAAGACTTAAAACAGATTATATTGATTTATATCAACTGCATTGGCCAGAAAGAAATGTAAATAATTTTGGAAGACTGGGTTACGTCCATAAAGAAAATGATTGGAATAAATTTGAAGATGTTCTAGGGGAATTAGATAAATATATTAAAGCTGGGAAAATAAGATACGTTGGTCTTTCAAACGAAACTCCTTGGGGAGCGTTAAATTATTTACAGGTATCAAAAGATAAAAATTTACCAAGAATGATGTCTATTCAAAATCCATACAGCTTACTAAATAGATCTTATGAAATAGGATTAGCCGAGGTTTCTATTAGAGAAAAAATTGGATGCCTTGCATATTCACCTCTAGCAAGTGGATACTTAACGGGAAAGTACAGAAATAAAAATTTTCCTAAAGGATCAAGAATGGAGAGAGACTTTGATTTTTGGACAAGATATAGAAAACCTAACACAGAGGCTGCTGTAGAACTTTATTTTAAAATCTGTGAGAAACACAATTTAAATATGACTCAAATGTCTGTTAAATTCTGTGAAATTCAAGAATTTATGACAAGTGTAATTATAGGTGCAACTACAATGGAGCAGTTGAAATCAGATATAGAAAGTGTAAATGTAAATTTATCTAATGATGTCATTGAAGAAATCAATCAAGTTCAAACAATTTATCCAAACCCATGTCCTTAATTAAAAAAATATTAATTTTATCAACTATACTTATCTTAAGTTCAAATCATCTATTTGCTCAGGAAGTAAAAAAAATTGGTAAATACAAAGATTGGGAGGCAATGGTGGCATATGAACCTGATGGCAAAGTATGTTTTGCTCAATCAGTACCTGTACTTCAAGCACCAAAATCAAACAAAAGAGATGCAAAATTATTTGTAACTTTTAGACCAGAAGAAAGTATTTCAAATGAAGTAAGTGTTACTCCTGGATATGAATTTAATAACAAGAATTCTGTTATTGCAGCATCTGGAAAGAACAAATTTAAGTTTGATATAATGCAGCAAGGATTTGCATGGATTGCTGATAACAAAATTGAAGTAAAAATGATTAGTAGAATGAAGAAGGGATCAAGAATAATGATTACCGGTTACAATCAAAATGGATCCCAAACAATTGATCATTATTCTTTACTTGGATTTACCAAAGCTTACAACGCATCAAAAAAAGCTTGCACATAATTAAATGAAATCAAAAAATAAAATTGTACTTGCCTACTCAGGCGGTTTAGATACATCCATAATTTTAAAATGGCTTCAAGAAAATTATAAAGCTGAAGTGATTTGTTATACTGCTGATGTTGGTCAAGAAATTGATAGAAAAAAAATTTTTAAGAATGCAAAAAAATTTGGTGTCAAAAACATTATTATCCAAGATTTAAAAGATGTTTTTGTAAAAGATTACGTTTATCCAATGATTAGAGGACATGCAATTTATGAAGGGGTGTATCTATTAGGTACTTCTATTGCTAGACCATTGATTGCCAAAGACCAAATAAGAGTTGCTAAAAAATTTAAAGCTAATGCAGTTTCACATGGCGCTACAGGAAAAGGAAACGACCAAGTAAGATTTGAATTAGGTTATCATTACTTTGGACCAAAAATAAAAATTATTGCTCCATGGAGAATTTGGAAATTAAGATCAAGAACTGATTTAATTAACTATGCAAAAAAACATGGGATACCAATACCAAAAGATAAAAAAGGTGCTCCACCTTTTTCAGTAGATGACAATTTATTTCATACATCAACGGAAGGGAAAGTATTAGAAAATCCAAAAAATTCTGCGCCAGAATTTATTTTCCAAAGAACAGTTTCTCCTGAGAGAGCTCCAAACAAGCCTTCATTTATTACTATAAATTTTAAAAATGGAGATCCCTTTGCAATTAATGGAAAAAAAATGTCTCCTTCAAAACTATTAGAAAAATTGAACAATATTGCTGGAAAAAATGGAATAGGAAGAGTCGATTTAGTTGAAAACAGATTTATTGGAATAAAGTCTCGAGGTGTATACGAAACACCAGGTGGAACTTTATTAATTCATGCGCATAGAGCAATCGAGTCCGTAACTTTAGATAAAGAAACAATGCATAAAAAAGATCAGATTATGCCAAGATATGCTGAACTTATTTATAATGGTTATTGGTATTCAAAAGAGAGATTCAAACTTCAAAAAATTGTAGATCTTAAAAGAAACAAAGTTAATGGCTCAGTAAAACTTAAACTTTATAAAGGAAATGTAATAATAGAGTCTCGAATTACAAATAGTTCAGCCTACTCTATGAAAAAAGTTTCCTTTGAAGAAAATAAAACATTTAACAAATCTAATGTTGAAAGATTTATTAATTTTCATAAGAAAAAACTTCGTTCATAAATAAATGGAAATAAATATATTCGCAGACACTATTT
>CACCRN010000021.1 GCA_902548405.1 uncultured Pelagibacteraceae bacterium
AAAAAAACATAGAGGCTCTGGATTAAATAAGGCTTTTAAAAGAATAAAATGTAACTTTTTTGCAATTTGTGCTGTTGATAATGCTTGGTCATTTGATTTTTATACTAGAGCATACAAAATTTTAAAAAAAGATAAAATTAAAATTGTTTATGGTCCAAAATCACACTCAAAATCACTAATTAAACGTAATCAGATTAGAAAACTAATTTCATTTATATCAATTATTTTTTTTAAAATTTTTTTTAAAAATGATGTTAAATTTGATTGCCAATGCATAAAAATGTTCTCATCTAACTTAAAGTTTATTACGAAACTTAAAAATTATAATTATTTTGCTGAAACTGAATTTGCCATCAAAGCAAATCAAAATAAAATTAATATATCATTGATACCTGTTGAGGTAAAAAATACTAGAGGGTCAAAAATAAATTTTTTCAACTTAGTAAAATATGTATTTGAAGCTTTAAATTTCAAATATCTTCAAAAGTGAACAATAAAAATTTTTTTCAGTGCATAAATCAAGCCAATTGAGCTATTAGTACTGGTCAGCTGCACGCATTACTGCGCTTCCACATCCAGCCTATCAACGTGGTGGTCTACCACGGCTCTATAGGAAGAACTAGTTTTGAGGTGAGTTTCCCGCTTAGATGCTTTCAGCAGTTATCTCGTCCATACTTAGCTACCCGGCACTGCAGCTGGCGCTACAACCGGTCCACCAGTGGTATGTTCAACCCGGTCCTCTCGTACTAGGGTCAACTCCTCTCAATTCTTCTACACGCATAGCAGATAGGGACCGAACTGTCTCACGACGTTCTGAACCCAGCTCACGTACCACTTTAATTGGCGAACAGCCAAACCCTTGGGACCTGCTCCAGCCCCAGGATGTGATGAGCCGACATCGAGGTGCCAAACACTGCCGTCGATATGAGCTCTTGGGCAGTATCAGCCTGTTATCCCCGGCGTACCTTTTATCCGTTGAGCGATGGCCCTTCCACTCAGAACCACCGGATCACTATGACCGACTTTCGTCTCTGCTCGACTTGTCAGTCTCACAGTCAGGCAGGCTTATGCCATTGCACTCTACGAACGATTTCTGACCGTTCTGAGCCTACCTTCGCACGCCTCCGTTACTATTTGGGAGGCGACCGCCCCAGTCAAACTACCCACCATACAATGTCTTGATGCCGGATAACGGCGATCAGTTAGATACCAAGAAAAACAAAAGAGGTATTTCACTGTTGACTCCACAAAAACTGACGCCTTTGCTTCAATGTCTCCCTCCTATACTAAATATGTTTTTCCTAATACCAATGTAAAGTTGCAGTAAAGGTGCACGGGGTCTTTCCGTCTAACTACGCGAACTCCGCATCTTCACGGAGAATTCAATTTCACTGAGTTGATGTTGGAGACAGCGGAGAAATCGTTACGCCATTCATGCAGGTCGGAACTTACCCGACAAGGAATTTCGCTACCTTAGGACCGTTATAGTTACGGCCGCCGTTTACTGGGGCTTCAGAAGTTAGCTTGCACCAACCGCATTAACCTTCCAGCACCGGGCAGGCGTCAGACCCTATACATCCACTTACGTGTTAGCAGAGCCCTGTGTTTTTGATAAACAGTCGCTTCTCCCTGGCTTGTGCCACCCATCTCTAGTTGCCTAAAAATAGGTCTTCCTTATCCCGAAGTTACGGAAGCATTTTGCCGAGTTCCTTCAACATCATTCTCTCAAGCGCCTAAATATACTCTATTAATCCACCTGTGTCGGTTTAGGGTACGGTCTAATGATGGAGCTATTTCTTGGAACCTTTTCGCGGCAAGCTCAATCCATTAAGAACTCACAACTTACAAGATTCGTCACTACCATCTGGTTAAGGAATATTAACCTTATTTCCATCGACTACGGCTCTCGCCCTCGCCTTAGGTGCCGACTAACTCTGCGCGGATTAACCTTGCGCAGAAACCCTTGGATTTTCGGCGAAGAAGTTTTTCACTTCTTTTATCGTTACTTATGTCAGCATTCGCACTTCTGATACCTCCAGGATCCCTCGCGGGTATCCCTTCACAGGCTTACAGAACGTTCCGCTACCAGTTATAATTTCCGAAGAAATTACAAATCCACAGATTCGGTATATGATTTTAGCCCCGTTACATCTTCGGCGCAGAAACTCTATTAGACCGGTGAGCTGTTACGCTATCTTTAAAGGATGGCTGCTTCTAAGCCAACCTCCCGGCTGTTAAGGAATTTCCACATCCTTTCACACTTAATCATAATTTGGGGACCTTATCTGGTGGTCTGGGCTCTTTCCCTCTCGACCATGGACCTTAGCACCCACAGTCTGTCTGCTGAAGAACAACATTTAGCATTCGGAGTTTTATTAGGTTTGGTAAGAATCTCTTCCCCCTAGCCCATTTAGTGCTCTACCTCTAAATGTCTATTTATTCAACGCACTACCTAAATAGTTTTCGCGGAAAACCAGCTATCTACGAATTTGGTTGGCCTTTCACCCCTTACCACAAGTCATCCAAAGACTTTTCAACGTCAACTGGTTCGGTCCTCCGGTTGGTGTTACCCAACTTTCAACCTGCTCATGGTAAGCTCATTCGTTTTCGGGTCTAATTCATAAAACTAATCGCCCTATTAAGACTTGCTTTCGCTACGCCTACACCTAGATGGCTTAAGCTTGCTTTATAAATTAAGTCACTGACCCATTATACAAAAGGTACGCCGTCACTCTAAAAAGAGCTTCGACTGATTGTAGGCATGCGGTTTCAGGTTCTATTTCACTCCCCTAATAGGGGTTCTTTTCACCTTTCCCTCACGGTACTAGTTCACTATCGGTCACTGAAGAGTATTTAGGCTTAGAGGGTGGTCCCCCTATATTCGAGCAGGATTTCACGTGTCCCGCTTTACTCAAGAATTTTGTTAAACATTACTCATACGGGACTATCACCCTCTATGGTTAGCATTTCCAAACTATTCAAATTTTTTTAACAAAACTACTGGCCTAGTCCGCGTTCGCTCGCCACTACTAACGGAATCTCAATTGATTTCTTTTCCTCTGGTTACTTAGATGTTTCAGTTCTCCAGGTTGTCTCTTTAAACCTATGTATTCAGTTTAAAGTACCACATAAAGTGGTGGGTTTCCCCATTCGGAAATTTTCGGATCAAAACTTACATACAGCTCCCCGAAACTTATCGCAGTATATCACGTCCTTCGTCGGCTTTCAGTGCCAAGGCATCCACTACACGCCCTTAAACGCTTGATTTATGCACAGAAAAAAATTCTGTGTTGAATCAAATTTTTATTTTGAACATTAGCTAATAACATTACTAATATTCGGATATAGATATTGATATTAATTATTAATTTTTTACGATTTTTTATAACTAAGTGTTTTGGTGGAGGATAGCGGGATCGAACCGCTGACCTCCTGAATGCAAATCAGGCGCTCTCCCAGCTGAGCTAATCCCCCATGATCTTAAATTGGTGGGCCGAGAAAGACTCGAACTTTCGACCCCACCCTTATCAAGGGTGTGCTCTAACCAACTGAGCTACCGGCCCCTATGCAAAGAGAAACACTACTTTAAGAAGAGAAATGAGGACGGTCAACATTACCTGTATATTATTTAGAATGAAATTTTACTTTCATTCATCCTTAGAAAGGAGGTAATCCAGCCGCAGGTTCCCCTACGGCTACCTTGTTACGACTTCACCCCAGTCGCTGACTATACCGTGGTCAAGGGTTTTAAACCTTGCCTTAAGGTAGAACCAACTCCCATGGTGTGACGGGCGGTGTGTACAAGACCCGGGAACGCATTCACCGTGGCACGCTGATCCACGATTACTAGTAATTCCAGCTTCATGCACTCGAGTTGCAGAGTGCAATCCGAACTGAGGTATCTTTTAAGGATTTGCTTGACCTCGCAGTCTTGCTTCCTGTTGTAGATACCATTGTAGCACGTGTGTAGCCCAACACGTAAGGGCCATGAGGACTTGACGTCATCCCCACCTTCCTCCAGCTTATCACTGGCAGTTCTTTCAGAGTGCCCAACTTAATGATGGCAACTAAAAGTGAGGGTTGCGCTCGTTGCGGGACTTAACCCAACATCTCACGACACGAGCTGACGACAGCCATGCAGCACCTGTGTTTCGTCCGGCCGAACCGAAAACTCTAATCTCTTAGAGTCGCGACGAACATGTCAAGTGTTGGTAAGGTTCTGCGCGTATCTTCGAATTAAACCACATGCTCCACTACTTGTGCGGGTCCCCGTCAATTCATTTGAGTTTTAACCTTGCGGTCGTACTCCCCAGGCGGTGTGTTTATCGCTTTCGCTGCGACACTGAAAATAAATTTCCAACGTCTAACACACATCGTTTACGGCATGGACTACGAGGGTATCTAATCCTCTTCGCTACCCATGCTTTCGTTCCTCAGTGTCAGTAATGATCCAGAAAGCTGCCTTCGCAATTGGTATTCTTTCTAATATCTACGAATTTCACCTCTACACTAGAAATTCTGCTTTCCTCTATCATACTCTAGCTGAAAAGTTTTAATGGCAGTTCCAGAGTTAAGCTCTGGGATTTCACCACTAACTTTTTCAACCACCTACGAACTCTTTAAGCCCAGTAATTCCGAACTACGCTAGGTCCCTTCGTATTACCGCGGCTGCTGGCACGAAGTTAGCCGGACCTTCTTATTCGGGTACAGTCATTTTCTTCCCCGACGAAAGAGCTTTACAACCCAAAGGCCTTCTTCACTCACGCGGCATCGCTGCATCAGAGTTTCCTCCATTGTGCAAGATTCCCCACTGCTGCCTCCCGTAGGAGTTTGGGCCGTGTCTCAGTCCCAATGTGGCTGATCATCCTCTCAAATCAGCTATTGATCACAGTCTTGGTAGGCCATTACCCCACCAACAAACTAATCAAGTGCAGGCTCATCCAATGGTGCATAAAGCTTTCTCCGTAAAGACTTATCCGGTATTAGCACAAGTTTCCTCGTGTTATTCCAGGCCAAAGGGTAGATACCTACATGTTACTCACCCGTCTGCCACTAAGTATTGCTACTTCGTTCGACTTGCATGTGTTAGGCGTGCCGCCAGCGTACGTTCTGAGCCATGATCAAACTCTCAAGTTTAAAAACGGCGCACACTAGCTTCCATATAAATTCTAAGAATAAAATTTATATGTGATTGAAGTGTGTACGACAAATTTTTGGTAACCTTAACCGTCCACACTTCTCTTCTTAAATTTAAACTTTTAAAATAGCTAATTGAGCAAAAAAGGCTCAATAATCCTCACTAATTTATTGTATTAACAATAATTTTACTGAGAAAGTTCAGTGCTTATAGGCTAAAAATAATGGAAATCAAGCATTTAAGAATAAATTTTTAAATAAAAACACCGCATTTTAAGGGCTTTTTTTTGATTTTTACCACTCTCTAAACTAATAATTGTGTTCACTTAAATATAA
>CACCRN010000022.1 GCA_902548405.1 uncultured Pelagibacteraceae bacterium
TCAGTAAAACAAGATAACCAGATTATTAGCAAAAGCGATGGAACATTAAAAATTATTAATTCAAACATTTTGGAAGACTCTAAAAAGAATTTAATTGTTATGGGTCGAAATACCCAGCTTTCTATAGAGGATGATAATGGTGTTCAAATAGCAGTTTACAAAGTTGCTTATGGATCAAGATTATTTTTTAATAATGGAGACAAAGTTAAAGCAAATACGAAAATTTGTGAGTGGGATCCATACACAACACCAGTTATTGCTGAAAAGAGCGGTATTGCAAGTTATGTTGATTTGATAGATGGTGTTTCAATTCAAGAGACTACTGATGACGCGACTGGAATATCATCAAAATCTGTAATTGACTGGAGAGGTCAATCTAAGAGTACAGATTTGAAACCAAGAATTACTTTAAGAGATGAAAAAGGAAATGTAATTAAAAAAGCAGATGACAATGAAGCTAGATATTACTTAGTACCAGATTCGATTTTATCAATTAAAGATGGTCAAAAAGTTTATGCTGGTGATGTTATTGCAAGATTGCCTAAAGAAACAACGAAAACCAAAGACATTACTGGAGGTCTTCCAAGAGTAGCTGAACTTTTTGAAGCTAGAAAAGCTAAGGACAGTGCTATTATTGCCGAAAACGATGGAAGCGTTGTTTTTGGAAAAGAAGTTAGAGGTAAACAACGAATTTCAATTGTTCCAGAAGACGGATCAGAACCATCAAATTATTTAATTCCAAAAGGAAAACACATTAACTTTAATCCTGGTGAAAAAATTCAAAAAGGTGAATACCTTTTAGATGGTCAGCCATTACCACATGATATTTTAAGAATTTTAGGCATTAAAGAATTAACAGAATATTTTGTTAATCAAGTTCAAGAAGTATATCGATTACAAGGTGTTATTATAAATGATAAACATATCGAAACAATTCTAAGACAAATGCTTAAAAAAGTTGAAGTTAAATTATCTGGGGACTCAAGTTATTTACCAGGTGAAGTGGTTGATAGAATCAAATTTGATAATACTAATGAAAAATTAGTTGCCGAAGGTAAAACTCCTGCAGTCGGAGAAAGAGTTTTAATGGGTATTACTAAAGCTTCACTTCAAACAGAATCATTTATTTCTGCTGCATCTTTCCAAGAGACAACAAGAGTATTAACAGATGCTGCAATTAAAGGGAAAGTTGATCCATTAAACGGTTTAAAAGAGAACGTAATTGTTGGAAGATTAGTTCCTGCTGGTACGGGTAATATCAAGAACAGATGGAACAACAAGGCTTTAGAAGATGATAATAGTTTCTTAGAAGAACAGGATAAACTCGAAGCTTCTGAGCCTGAAGAAACACAAGTAAATCAATAAAAAAATCACCTAAAAATTGCAGTTTTAGTTTGACAATAGCTGATTAATAAGTATTTTGGCGATGTTTTTGGTTGGAATGTAGTGCTCTTGAGGTACTAAACGCTGCCACAAAATAACCTGTCAGTTATTTTCATCTCAAAAATAAATTAATTAATTTTAAAAAAAAAATTATGCCAACTATTAATCAGTTGTTAAGAAAAAAAAGAGTTAAACAAGTTTCTAGGAACAAAGTTCCTGCTTTACAAAAGCAACCTTTAAAAAGAGGTGTTTGTGTAAAAGTTTATACAACCACTCCAAAAAAACCAAACTCTGCATTAAGAAAAGTTGCTAGAGTTAGATTGTCAAACGGTTTTGAAGTAACTGCTTATATTCCAGGCGAAGGGCATAACTTACAAGAACACTCAGTCGTACTAATTAGAGGTGGAAGGGTTAAAGATTTACCTGGTGTTAGATATCATATCTTAAGAGGAAATTTAGATACCCAAGGTGTTGCAAATAGAAAACAGAGAAGATCTTTATACGGAACAAAAAAAGGTAAATAATGTCTAGAAAAAAAACTCAACCCAAAAAAAATGTTGTTCCTGATCCAAAATTTAATTCAACTATAATTCCAAAATTAATAAACAACATTATGTATGATGGCAAAAGAGGTATTGCTGCAAAAATAGTTTATGAAGCAATAGAGAAAATCAAAACAAAAACTAAAGATGAACCTATAAATATTTTTAATGAAGCAATTAACAACATTAAACCAACTGTAGAGGTTAGATCACGAAGAGTAGGTGGTGCAACATACCAAGTGCCAGTTGAGGTAAAAAGTAAAAGAGCCCAAGCACTTGCAATACGATGGTTAGTTGATTCTGCTAGAAAAAGAAAAGATAAACACATGGCAGATAAAATTTTTAACGAACTGTATGATGCTTATGAAAAAAAAGGTGCTGCAGTAAAAAAACGAGAGGATGTTCATAAAATGGCAGAGTCTAATAAGGCATTTGCTCATTTTAGATGGTAAAAAATTATGGCTAGAACTCATACATTAGATAAATATAGAAACATTGGGATCATGGCCCACATAGACGCTGGTAAAACAACTACTACAGAAAGAATTTTATATTATACAGGAAAAAGTCATAAAATTGGTGAAGTACATGACGGTGCTGCAACAATGGACTGGATGGAGCAAGAACAAGAAAGAGGTATCACAATTACTTCTGCAGCAACAACTTGTTTCTGGAATGACCACAGAGTTAATATAATTGATACTCCGGGCCACGTCGATTTTACAATTGAAGTAGAAAGATCTTTAAAAGTACTAGATGGTGCTGTGGCTGTATTTGATGGAGTTGCTGGTGTAGAGCCTCAATCTGAGACAGTATGGAGACAGGCAGACAAATACAAAGTTCCAAGAATTTGTTTTGTAAATAAACTTGATAGAACTGGTGCTGATTTCTTTAGATGTGTTGATATGATCAGAGATAGATTGGGTGCTAAACCATTAGTTTTACAAGTACCTATTGGAATTGAAGCTTCATTAACTGGTGTTGTTGATCTAGTTAAAATGAAAGCCCAAGTATGGAAAAATGAAGCACTAGGCGCAGAGTGGGAATATAAAGATATACCTGATGATTTAAAAGAAATTTCAGAAAAATACAGAACCGAACTAATTGAGTCTGCAGTTGAGCAAGACGAAAAGTTAATGGAAGCGTATTTAAACGGCGATGAAATTAAAGAGGAAGATTTAGTTAAATGTATCAGAAAAGGAACTTTAAATTTTAGCTTTGTTCCTGTTTTAACTGGTTCAGCTTTTAAAAATAAAGGTGTTCAACCTTTATTAGATGCTGTTATTAATTACCTTCCAAGTCCATTAGATATTGGGTCTATTAAGGGAACTAAAGTTGGTTCAGATGATGAAATTGAAATGAAGTTTGAGGATGGATCATCTTTTTCAGGTTTAGCATTTAAAGTTGCAAATGATCCTTTTGTTGGTTCATTAACATTTGTTAGAATTTATTCTGGTACAATTAAATCTGGTACAGCTGTGTACAATTCTTCATCAGATAAAGAAGAAAGAGTTGGTCGTATGCTTTTAATGCATGCAAACTCTAGAGAAGATATTAAAGAAGCAAATGCAGGTGATATTGTTTCTTTGGCAGGTTTAAAAAATACTATGACAGGTCATACTTTGTGTGACAAAGAAAATCCTGTTTTATTAGAGCCAATGGAATTCCCTGAACCAGTAATTGAAATTGCTGTTGAGCCTAAAACAAAAGGTGACCAAGAAAAAATGGGTGAAGCTTTAGCAAGATTAGCTAAAGAAGATCCATCATTTAGAGTATCATCTGACGAGGAATCTGGTCAAACAATCATCAAAGGTATGGGTGAGTTACACTTAGATATTATTGTTGATCGTATGAAAAGAGAATTTAAAGTTGAAGCAAATGTTGGAGCTCCACAAGTTGCTTACAGGGAGACAATAGAAAAATCAGCTGAATTTGAATATATACATAAAAAACAAAGTGGTGGCGCTGGTCAATTCGCTAAAGTAAAATTATTTGTTGAACCTCAAGAACCAGGTAAGGGTAGAGAGGTTGAAAGTGCCATTAAAGGTGGAGCTATTCCAAAAGAATTTATCCCTGGTGTTGAAAAAGGTATTGAGACAGTTTCTGATAGTGGAATATTAGCAGGTTTTCCTATGATTGATTACAAAGTAACGATTGTTGATGGTTTGCATCATGATGTAGACTCAAGTGTTCTAGCATTTGAACTTGCCAGCAGAGCATGTTTTAAAGAAGCTTGCACTCAAGGTGGATTAAAGCTTTTAGAGCCCATTATGAGAGTGGAAGTTGTTACTCCAGAGGATTATATGGGTGATGTAATTGGTGATCTAAACAGTAGAAGAGGTCAAATTAGCACTCAAGAGCAAAGAGGTAATGCAACTGTAATCACGGCAATGGTTCCTTTAGCAAATATGTTTGGCTACATAAACAATCTAAGATCAATGTCTCAAGGAAGAGCGCAATATTCAATGTTCTTTGATCATTATTCTAAAGTTCCACAAAATGTTCAAGATGAAGTAACTAAAAAGGTAGCAGGTTAATGGAAAAACAAAATATTAGAATTAAACTAAGAGCATACGATAATAAAGTTTTGGATGCTTCTACCGAAGAAATAGTTAATACAGTTAAAAGAACTGGAGCTACTATAAAAGGTCCAATACCACTTCCTACTAGAATTGAAAGATATACAGTTTTAAGATCTCCACACATTGATAAAAAAAGTAGAGAGCAATTTGAGTCTAGAACTCACAAAAGATTAATAGATATTATAGAACCAACACCACAAACAGTAGAAGCTTTAATGAAATTAGACTTAGCTTCAGGTGTAGATGTGGAGATAAAAATTTAATTATGAGCGAGATAGCTTTATTAGGTAAGAAAATTGGCATGACTAGAGAATTTTATAAATCTGGTCAGTTGGTGCCTGTTACAGTTCTTAAAGTTGAAAAAGCTAGAGTTATTCAAGTAATTGAAGAAGAAAAAAGAGGTTACAAAGCTGTTCAACTTGGATATGGAAAAATTAAAAATTCAAAATTAACAAAAGCAATGAAAGGTGTTTTTGCAAAGAAAAACACTGAAGCTAAGAAAAAATTAAAAGAATTTAGAGTAAACGATACTTCTGCTTACAAAGAAGGAAATGAATTTGGTTTAGAAATTTTCAAAGATATAAAATTTGTAGACACAAGATCAAAAACGATTGGTAAAGGTTTTGCTGGTGCAATGAAGAGACATAATTTTGGAGGCTTAAGAGCTAGCCACGGTGTTTCTATTTCTCATAGAGC
>CACCRN010000023.1 GCA_902548405.1 uncultured Pelagibacteraceae bacterium
ACAAAGAAAATGAAATTTAACGTCAACCAACAAGACCTTCAGCAAGCACTAAATTATTGTCAGGGTGTAATTGAAAAGAGAAGCACATTACCAATTTTATCTAATATTTTATTAGATGCTAGTAATTCTAAATTAACAATTACTGCTACAGATCTTGATTTAATTTTTATCCACCAGCTAAATAATGTTGAAATTCTTGAAGAAGGAAAAACAACAACAACCTCGTCAATTATGTATGACATAATCAGAAAATTAACATCAGGAAAAAAAATTAATCTTACTCTTACCGATGTAAGTAAATTACAAGTAGAATCGGAAAAATCTATTTTTAATTTGAATTGTATTAGTGCTACCGAGTTTCCATTGACTGATGAAAATTTTAATGAAAATGAATTTATTATAAAATCAAAACAATTATTGAAACTTCTAAACAAATGTAAGTTTTCTGTTTCAAATGATGAAACTCGACATTATTTAAGTGGTATTTATTTTCACCAAACCGAAGTTGAAGATAAAAATTATTTAACAGCTGTTGCTACTGACAGTCATAGAATGTCGATTTCAAAAATCAGGCTAGATGAAAAAATTGAATTTGACCCTATTATACTTCCCAAAAAAACAATTTTTCAACTTTGTTCACTGTTAGATAGTTATGATGGTGATGTAAAAGTATCAAATCTAAAGTCAAAAATTAAGTTTGAACTGAATAATAGTATTTTAATTTCAAAACTTATCGATGGAAAATTCCCGAATTACATTCAGGTAATACCTAAAAATAATCAAAAAAAATTAGAAATTGATTTAAAACTTTTCTTAAACTCAGTTGATAGAGTGGCCTCTGTATCTCTGGATAAAAAAGATGGTGTAAAATTTAATTTATCAAATGATACTCTTAACCTTTCGGTAAATAATACTAATAGCGGAGACGGAAAAGAAACATTAAATGTTAAATTTGATCACGACTTAGAAATAAGTTTTAATTCCAGATATTTGATTGATGTAGCTTCACAATTAGATGGTGATAGAGTCGAAATCTTCTTTAATGATACGGGTTCACCAGCTTTAATAAAAGATCCAGGCGATTTCGACAGTATTTATGTTGTGATGCCAATGAAGGGTTAATTTATTAAATCTAATTCTTGATAGATATTTTTTTCTAGAGTTTTTAAAAATTCATTTTTTTCTAGCCCAGCTGAAATAGGTTTTAATATTGATATAGTAATTGTTCTATTACTATTTTTTTCACCTTTTTTTGGCCATACGTAACCAGAGTTTATGGCTACTGGTAAACAATTTATTTTTAATTCTTCATATATCCTTGAGGCTCCTTTTTTAAATGGAGTTCTATCATCAGGTAATACCCTGGTACCTTGAGGAAAAATAATTAATGGACGATTTGATTGTGATATTGTGTTTGAAATATCATTAAAAAAACCCAAATTATCTTTAGTTGTTTTATTTCTATTTATTGAAATTGATCCTATTTTTTTTAAATACCAACCAAATATTGGAATTTGGAGAAGCTCTTTTTTTAAAATAAAAACTGGTGAATTAAAAATAGTTTGCAAATAAAAAGTTTCAAACATTGATTGATGAGATGCAGCAATAAAAAATTTATCCTCTTTGATTATATTTTCTTCACCTTTGATAAGGATTTTTACTGAAAGGATAAATCTTAAGCAAACACCAGTCCAATAGCCCATTAATTTGCCACCAATTAAAACTATTTTTCTTGGTAGGAAAAAAGAAGGTAAAAAAATTATAGAAATAAAAATAATTCCAGTAAAAAAAATTATTGAAAATAAAATGTTTCTTATCATTGTCTCAAAAGCTAAATTAAATCTTTATGCTTTTGTCTTTTTCTAATTATTTTTATTTTGTTGTTTTTAATTAATATTTCTAATGGTTTTGTTCTTAAGTTATAATTCGAACTTAGTGACATTCCGTAGGCACCAACATCACATATTGCAACATAGTCTTTTTCTTGAAGTTCCTGAAAGTTTTTAATAGTTACAAACTTGTCTGTAGTTTCACATATAGGTCCTACAAATTCATAAGTTTTTTTGGAAACTTTTCCAGATTTAATAACAGGTAAAGTTTTGTGAATTGCACCATATAATGCTGGTCTCATTAAATCATTCATTGCTGCATCTAATATAATGAATTTTTTACTTTCACTGTCTTTTATATAAATTACTTTTGTAATCAATGTTCCAGAATTTCCTATTATAGATCTTCCTGGTTCAAATATAATTTTACATTTTTTATTTTTTAAAAATTTTTTAATAGCTAAATTATATTTTTTATAATTAAGTTTTTTATTTTTATCTGCATAAGAAATTCCCATACCACCACCTAAATCGATGTATTCAAATGTATGAGATGTTTTCTTTAAAATATTATCGACTACTTTAAGCATCTTTTCATAAGGCTTATGATCTAAAATTTGGCTTCCAATATGAACACTTAGGCAATTAAGATCTATATTTTGTGAACTTTTGCAATATTCAATTATTTCATAAAATGTTTTTTCATTTACACCAAACTTATTCTCTTTTTTACCAGTCGAAATTTGGCTTAATGTTTTTGCATCAGTATTAGGATTTAATCTTAAACCAATTTTTACAATTTTATTTTTTTGTCTAGCCACTCTATTTATTTCTACTACTTCACTTTTAGACTCTGCGTTTATTAGTAAAATTTTTTTATCTATTGCGTAACTTATTTCATTTGTAGTTTTGCCAACTCCTGAAAAGACAATTTTTTTTGGACTAATACCTGCTTTAAGAGCCATCATCATTTCACCAACAGATACTACATCAGCTCCAAAACCAAATTTTGATATCTCATTTATTAAATTTACATTGGTATTTGATTTAACTGCGAAACATATCAATGGTGATATTGAATTAAAATTTTTTTTAAAATTTAAAATATTTTTTTTTAACCTTGAGTAAGAATAGCAATATGTTGGAGTACCATATTTTTTTGCAATTTTTAAAAAGTTAACTTTATCAATAGATAATTTTTTATTTATGTATTTCATTACACTCTATTTTTAGAGAATAGATTTAAATAAACTTGTTTTTTGTCCTCTTTGTATACAGGGTCACCTTTCTTGCCACATGAAAATAACAGTAGCAACATAACTAACATAAATGTGATTTTTTTTATCATTTTAATTTTTTATATTTAGTTATCATTTTTTTAATATTTTCAAAAGAAGTTCCCCCAAATGATTTTTTTGAATTTATAGAGTTTTTTAAATTGAAAATTTCTAAAACCTTTTCTGTCAATTTTGGCTCAATTTTTTTAAGTTCATTTAAACTTAATTCGTTTAAATTTTTCTTTCTTTTTTCAGCCATGTTAACAATAGCAGCTGTTTTTTGATATGCCTTTCTAAATGACATATTATGTTCTCTAACTAAATAATCAGCTAGATCTGTTGCTGTAATATGACCCTTATTTGCAAGTTCAAGCATTTTCTTTTTATTTGCACTGCAATTTTTTAAAACTTCATCAAATATTTTTAAGCAATTTATTAAAGTATCATTGGAATTAAAAACCAATTCCTTATCATCCTGTAAATCTTTAAAGTAGGACAGTGGCAAGCCTTTTAATATCGTTAACATAGAAAAAAAATTTCCGTAAGAAGTACCAGTTTTTCCTCTTAGATATTCTAAGAGATCAGGATTCTTTTTTTGAGGCATAATCGAAGAGCCTGTAACAACTTTATCTGATAAGTTGATTAAGTTAAATCCATCTGAATTCCATATAATTAATTCCTCTGCAATTCTAGAAATATGCATTGAACATACTGAAATAGCGTAAAGAAAATCTAGCACAAAGTCTCTATCCGAAACTGTATCTATTGAATTATTAGTTGGTTTTTTAAATCCAAGTTTTTTAGATGTAAAATTTCTATCTATATTAAACGAAGTGCCTGATAGAGCTGCTACACCTAATGGACTTTCATCTAAACTATTTAAATTGTTTAAAAATCTTTTTTTATCTCTAGTCAACATTTCCACATAAGCCATTAAATAATGGCCAAATGATATAGCTTGAGCATTTTTAAGATGAGTAAAACCTGGCATGATAGTCTCTATATTTTTTTCAGCCAGATTAATTGTGCTTTTGATTACTTTATCTATATTATTATTAATATCTTTTGTTGCAGTTTTAATCCAAATTTTAAAATCAGTTATTACCTGATCATTTCTTGATCTAGCTGTATGAATGTATCCAGCTTCATCACCAATTATTTGAAATAATCTTTTCTCTATATTCATATGAATGTCTTCATATTTTTTATTAAATTCAAATTTTTTGTAAGTTATTTCTTTATAAATTTTATTTAGACCATAAATAATTTTATTTTTTATTTTAAAGGAAATTATCTTTTGTCTAAAAAGCATTTCAACGTGTGCAATGGATCCTTGTATATCTTCTTTGTAAAGTCTCTTATCTATATCAATAGAATTACCAACTTTTTGAAATAGGTTTGATGCC
>CACCRN010000024.1 GCA_902548405.1 uncultured Pelagibacteraceae bacterium
AATGTTAACAAGCTTGCCAAATATTCTGAATATCTGAAAGATTTAAGACTTGTTGATTATAAAGTTAGAATTTTAAATACAGGTACAGAAGCAGTTACAAGAGTTAGTATTGAAAGCACAGACTCCAAAGGAGTGAACTGGTTCACAATTGGAGTATCACCCAACATAATTGATGCTTCATTCAAAGCTTTAGTAGATAGTTTAGATTATAAATTATTTAAGGATAAGGCACCTGGAAGTTCATAAAAATGAAAATTAAAAAATTTTCAGAAAAACCATCAAATATTAATAGTAGAATAGGGGCGAAACCTATAGTTTGTTATCCAAATAGCACCATTGAGGATAAAAATTTAAACACTCTACATTCTGCAAGAGAATATTTGGTAAAAAAAGACGAAGTAATCATACCTCCAAGAGACGCCAAAACATTTGAGGTTAAATTTGGGGAGTTTTTCAGAATTGAAAGTGTAGATGGCCCACAAGTAGGAGATCTAAATTTATTTAATTTAAATAATTTAGAGGAAAAATTTTATTCAGGAAAAACAAGAGCTTTATATGGGACACATCTATCCGTTGGAGACAAAATGTTTAGCAGCTTTCCATACCTTAGGTCTTTAGCGACAATAACTTGGGACACTTTGGATTGGTATGATTATGATAAAGATGGTGGGTCTGTCCATGATGTAATTGGTACTAGATGCGATCCTTATACTTCAAAACTTTTAAGCGATAATGATTACCACTATTGTTGTCATTCAAATCTAACAAGAGCACTAGTTAAAGAAAAAAACGTTCAATTAGATCATGCTGAAAAAATAGTTCATGATGTATTAAATGTATTTATGCTTACTGGTTTTACTAATGATACTAAACAATACTTTATGAAAGCTAGCCCTGTTAGGCCAGGCGATTATCTGGAGTTTTTTGCTGAAACAGATTTGTTGGGTGCTCTTTCAGCTTGTCCCGGGGGAGATTGTGGATCTGAACACTCTTCTGATGTTGCAAAATGTTATCCATTAAAAGTTTCTACTTGGTCTGTAGATCCCAAGTATTTAAAAGATATTAAACCATCTGTTGTTTCTAGTTATAACAGAAATCACGGCATTGATTAATGTCTGTTAACAATATTTCTTTCATTTTACATAAGCCTCAGCTTTCAGAAAATATTGGAGCTTGTGCACGAGGAATGAAAAATTTCAATTTTCAGAAATTAGTTGTTGTAGATCCTAAACCAATATTTCCAAACGATAAAATTTTAGCAACTTCTGTTGGAGCTAAGAATATTATTAACAAAACAAAGAGTTATGAAAATTTAGAAAGGTCTTTGAAAAATATTGATATTGTTATTGCAACATCTGCGAGATTTAGAAATAAAAATATTAAGCATATTCAATTAGAAGATTTAAAAAAAATTAACTATAAAAAAAAAGTAGCATTCCTTTTTGGATCAGAAGCATCAGGTTTATCTAATAATGAGATTAGTTACGCAAATTATACACTTCAAATTCCAACAAACCCTGAATTTAAGTCATTAAACCTCTCTCATAGTCTCATAATTATTGCTCAATATGTATCAAGTATTCTTAATTCAAAAGTGACCCCTTTTAATAAATCAAATAAATTAAAATCTGCCTCTAAAAAAGAGATTATTGCAATGGTTAATTTATGTATTCAGAATCTTGAAGAGATTAATTTCTTTAAATCAAAAGAGAAGAAGCCAATAATGCTAGAAAACCTAAGAAATATCTTTTACCGGATGGAATTATCATCAAAAGAATCGCGTATTTTATCTGGTGTATTTGCAAGTTTAGGCAAAAAACGTTGATTGACAAAAGTAAGAGTAAGTTTATAAAGCCCACTATTAAATGACAAAAAGATTAAACTCTAAACATAAAGTAGATAGAAGATTAAAGGTTAACCTATGGGGTAGACCAAAAAGTCCTTTTAATACTAGAGCATATGGACCTGGTCAACATGGTCAAACAAAAACTTCTAAGCCTTCAGATTATGGAATTCAGCTACAAGCTAAGCAAAAATTAAAAGCATATTACGGAAATATTAACGAAAAACAGTTTAGAAATATTTACAAAAAAGCAGTTATGCTTAAGGGTGATACAGGTGAAAATTTAATCGGTCTTTTAGAGAGAAGACTAGACGCTATTATTTATAGAGCAAAGTTTGCAACTACTATTTTTTCAGCTAGACAATTAATCAATCACGGTCATGTTAGAGTAAATGGCAAGAAAGTTAATATTGGAAGCTATTCAGTAAAAGAAGAGGACACAATTGAAATTAGAGATAAATCTAAACAATTAGCAATCATTGATATCGCTCTAGCAAATAAAGAGAGAGAAACACCAGAATACATTCAAATGGATGAAAAGAACAAAAAATTGAAATTTGTAAGAATTCCTAAATTTGAAGAAGTTCCTTATCCAGTAATAATGGAACCCAATCTTGTAATTGAGTATTACTCTAGATAATTTCTAAATTTAATTTTTAAAATTAATACCTTTATCCTCAAGAACTTTTTTAAGTTCTCCGTTTTCATACATTTCTTTTACGATATCACATCCACCAACAAATTCTTTTTTAATATATAATTGAGGAATTGTTGGCCAATCACTGTAAACTTTAATACCTTCTCTGATGTTTTGATCTTCTAAAACATTTACTCCTTTAAAATTTACTTCAAGAATTTTTAACATATTTGAAACAGCCATTGAAAAACCACACTGTGGAGCATCAGGTGTTCCTTTCATAAATAAACAAACATCATTGTTGTCTATATGATTTTGAATTATATTTTTTGTATTATCATCCATTATTGCTCCTTTGTTTTAATTGCTAGGGCATGTAATTCATTTCCCATACGTCCTTTTAGAGAATTATATACCATTTTATGTTGTTCAATTTTACTTTTTCCTGAAAATTGAGAAGAAGTCACAGTCGCTGAATAATGATTTCCATCACCTGCTAAATCTTGAATCTCTACAACAGCATCAGGCATTGCTTCTTTAATTAAACTCTCAATTTCTTTCAAATCCATTGCCATTAGTTACTCATATAATCTGTAAGCCACTTTGTATTTGAACTTGTTAATTCGTCAATTGTAACTTTTGTCTTATCATCAAAATATAGTTCATTTTCACTGATTGTACCAAGTTCATCAAAATGAACAGCATTTTTATTCAATATATCTGTGACTTTTTTTAAATCTTTTTTACTAACCTCAATTATGTAACGCCCTTGATCTTCACCAAAGAAATACTCCAATTCATTGATTAAATATTTTGGTTTATTTAAATTTATTCCTTTTTTACCTTTGATGCACATTTTGGCTACCGCTGTAACAATTCCACCTAAAGAAACATCATGAGCACTTTTGATTAGATTGCTTTCTATAAGTTTCAATAATGTTTCTCCATTATTTTTTTTAATAATTTAATTAATAATTTAAAATGATAGTAAACGAACAAGTAGCTATTGATCATGGTTTAAAAAAAGATGAATATGCTAAAATTTGTGAATTATTAAAAAGAACACCAAATGTTACTGAACTTGGTATTTTTTCTGCAATGTGGAATGAGCATTGCTCATATAAATCTTCAAGACTTCATTTAAAAAAACTTCCAACAAAAGGAAAAAAAGTTATTCAAGGTCCTGGAGAAAACGCTGGTGTTATTGATATTGAAGATAATGATGCCATTGTTTTTAAAATTGAAAGCCATAACCATCCATCTTTTATTGAGCCCTATCAAGGTGCAGCAACTGGCGTTGGTGGGATTATGAGAGATGTATTTACAATGGGTGCTAGACCTATTGCAAATTTAAACTCAATTCATTTTGGTTCACCTCAACACAAAAAAACAAAAAATCTGCTAAGAGGTGTAGTTCACGGAATTGGAGGATATGGAAATTGTATGGGTGTTCCAACTGTTGCGGGACAAACAAGTTTTGATAGTTCATACAATGGAAATATCTTGGTTAATGCAATGACCTTGGGTTTGGTTAAAAAAGATAAGATTTTTTACTCAAAAGCAGCTGGTTTAAATAAGCCAGTTATTTATGTTGGTTCAAAAACAGGTAGAGACGGAATTCATGGAGCCAGCATGGCTTCAGCAAGTTTTGATGACAAAATAGAGGAAAAGAAACCTACTGTTCAAGTCGGAGATCCATTTACTGAAAAACTTTTACTGGAAGCTTGTTTAGAATTAATGGCCGGAGATTCAATTATAGCTATACAAGATATGGGAGCTGCTGGATTAACATCATCAAGTATAGAAATGGCATCAAAAGGAAATCTTGGAATTGAAATAAATCTAAACAAAGTTCCTTGCAGAGAAACTAAGATGACACCTTATGAAATTATGCTCTCTGAAAGCCAAGAAAGAATGTTGATTGTTTTAGAAAATGGAAAAGAAAAACAAGCAAAAAAAATATTTGATAAATGGAATTTAGATTTTGCAGTAATTGGTAAAACTACTAATTCAA
>CACCRN010000025.1 GCA_902548405.1 uncultured Pelagibacteraceae bacterium
GCATTTTATCAACCAAGGTAAATATCTTTTTTAGATTTATTGTATCTAACCTAGCTTTTTCAGTTCCATCAAAGCCAATTAAACTGACACTAAAGTTTTTTGATTTGTCTAATCTTGTAACAAGTTTTATGAATCTTTTATGAAATTCTTTAATGTGTTTTTGATAAGCATCTTTTGAATTTTTATACTCTTGATTAGTGTAGTTTGGAGTATTCAAAACTAACAACCTACATTTCCATATATATTTTTTAAAATTCATTGGTATATTAAGTATTTTAGTTAATAGGATATATGAAGGAAAAAGTTGTTAAATCTCATTTTAAGAAAAAAGCACTATCTAAACTTGCTTTATCGATAAGCTTTTTCTTAGTTCTTTTAACTTCAACTGGATACATTTTTAATTCTAAAGCAGTAATTTTTCTGTTTTATATTTTTAGTTTTGCATTCATTTACAATCTACTAATCAATTTCTTATTAGAAAAATTTGATATTGGATCATGATTAAAACATTAATTAAATTAAAATTGTTAAAATATGCATTGGTAGGTGGTGCTTTAGCAGCATATGCTGTTAAAAAATATTGTGATCAGAAAAATAAGGCTAAAAAAACAGAAATTAAAAAACCTTTACTTCTTACACGATATTAAGATTTTATTTCAGTTACATTAAATTTAATTAATGACTATGATTAAAAATATCTAATGAAAAAATTAATTTATATTACTCTTATTGTTCTTTTTACTAACCTTGTAAAAGCAAATGAATTTTTTGAAGATATTACATACCAAATTTTAGATAATCCACCTCGATTAAGTTATGGAATTTCAGTAACTGATATCAATCAAGACGATGATTATGAATTTATAGTTACTGGATTTGGATTTAATAATTTAGCCTTAAAATATAAAAAAGGTGTTTTATTAAACAAAGTAGATCAGAAAATATTTTTGGATAAAGATCGTAGAACAATTGGAGTTGCTGCTTGTGATATTGATCAAGATGGATTTGAAGAAATTTACTTTCTAAATACTGACACTTATAGTGGTGAAAAAAAATACTCAGACAGATTACTCGACATCAACGACAATAAATTTATTGATTTATTTGAACTTGAAATTAATCAAGAAAATCTAAACCTTACAGCAGGTCGATCTGTGGTTTGTGTTGATCGAAATGGTAATGGAGCATATGGAATTTATGTTGCAAATTATGGTGGTCCAACCAGATTCTATGAAAAAGAAGGTCAAAGAATTGTTGATAAAGCAAAAGAGCTTGGCATAGATAAAATCACAGGTGGAAGAGCTGTTATATCGGGAAATATATTATCAGGTAGATCTGATATATTTGCAGCAAACGAGAGAGGTGAAAATTTTCTATATTATAATCAAGAGGGAGAATTTGTTGAGCTTGCAAAAGATTATCAAGTTCAAGATCTTTTTGAAAATGGAAGAGGAACTGCTTTAAGTGATATTTTATACCGTGGTCAATTAGATATCTTAACTTCGAATTGGGAAGGACCTCACCGTGCCTTTGTATTAGATGATAATCAATTTAAAGATATTGCGGATCAAAACTTTAGTGAGCCTTCAAGGATTAGAACTGTTATCTCTGCAGATTTTGATAATGACGGGTATGACGAAGTATTTATGAATAATATTGGAGAACCAAATAAATTATTCAAAATTTTAGACAATGGAGTTTTTCAACCCGTTAAAATCAATACTGCACTAGAGGCTTACGGTTTAGGAACCGGTGCTGCTGTTGCTGATATTGATAATGATGGAATTCTTGAATTGCTTATTTCTCATGGAGAGTCTGGTTATCAACCTTTAAGTTTATATAAAGCCAATATAAAAGATACTAATTACATAAGGATCAAACCTCTTAACAAGTTTGGAGCTCCTGCAAGAGGTGCAACAGTTACTCTTAAATCTAATTTAAGAACACATTCAAAAACCATTGATGCTGGATCTGGATATTTATGTCAAATGGAACCAGTGGCACATTATGGAATTAGAAAAAATGAAAAAAACCTTAAATTTGAAGTTACTTGGAATAATGGTAAAACCGATAATTATGTTGTTAAAAACTTAAATCAAACAATAGAAGTGAAACAAAATAATTAATGAAAAAAAATTTGATTATCATTCTAACTTTATTTTTTACTTTATTTGCTAATACAAATTCTTTTGCTAATGAAAGAAATTATTACCAAGAATTAATTAATAATTGGTTAGAAATATTTCCAGATAAAAATAGAAATGCTGCAGGTCCTAAATTTTTTAGTCATATTATTAAGAAAAAAGATTTAACTTATAAAGATTTTGTAGAGTTCAATAAATTATATTGCGCCGTATCAGGCTCATTAATCGATCCAAACGCTAGACCTCAAAAAGTTTACATGAGCGAAGTTAAAACTGACAAAAAAATTTGTGGTAATTATTATCAATGTTGTATTCCTTGTTCTTGTGATGTGATGAAGTATGCAAAAGTTGAAAAAATGAGGCATCAATTTATTGATATTGAAAAAGAATTTTACGTAATAACAATCAAAAGTCCCTGTCAAAAAAGAGATTTTCCAAGATATGTGAACAGAGATTATTTTTGTGATGGAGAAAACCTAGCAGAAGATCAAGTTATAGTTCTCAATGATAGACTGGTTATAGGACTATATCATGAAGGTAAATTATGTGACCAAGCAAGTATTGATATAGTGGATAATGATGAAGTTACAGGTAGGTTTTGTGAATTTAGAAACAATACCCCACTAGATCAATTACAAGGCGGTATGGGTGATATATTTATCAAACTAGCAAGATAATTTTAGAGTAATTATTGCTAAGATCTAATTGTGGGAGCTAACGCCCCCACGCTTAATTTAGCTATTAATCTAAGCTATAAATTGTAACTGATTTTTCTTTATCAACTTCGTTAGCACTTACAAATAAGTTCCTCTCAGGAATAGCAACTAAACCTTCAGGTCCAATGCCTGTTGGTAATATAGTAACTAATTCTGGGTTAGATAAATCATTTGCTTTATAAACACCGATAGCATTTGCTCTTTCAGCACCAACAAAGATGTAACGCGTATCACCATATATTGCCACCTCAACCGATTCTGGTTCTACCCCTTTTTTCTCTGCACGATTTTCTGGCCAATAACCTGCTGAAGCAAGTGCTCTTTCATATGATGAACCTGACTCGTACACAACTGAGCCATCTTTGTTAAAGATTGTCCATCCACGGCTTCCACCACGCTTAGCTTGACCTGGCGCTTCATGTTTGTAGTCCCCTTCATTTGCAGTAGCAAAATGATCATTACCAATCCACTTAACTGCATCTGGCTCTCTTCTTACATTTTCAATGCTGTCAGACATATTCAACTTACCATCTTTTTTATTATCAACACCTACTAGTGTCACAAGTCCTACATCAAACTCTGAAATTACATTTCCATTTCGATCAATAACTGCCATCCAGTTATTCTCTTGCATCGTAACAACTATTTCACCTAAGTTATTAATATCGACAAACTCTGGCTCTGGATCGTTTGGAGCAATAGTTGAAAAACCAACTAAGTCTGCTTTGATAACACTATTATCTGCTAAATTAACGATTGCCACAAAGCCCCCTGGAAGTTGTGGAATTTTTTCGTCATTAATATCTTCGTTACGCTCATTTTCAATAGCGACTGCCACAAAAGTTCCATCTGGACTAACTGCAACAGAGTCTGGTTGTCCACCTAGTTCTACTTTTGCAACTTCTTTTTCTGAAGCAAGATCAATAACTAACAAGTGTCCACTTGGTTTTACGTAGTCTGGAGAAGTGTTAATACCAACATATGCTTTCCCATTTTTAATAGCAACACTAGTTGGCTCACCACCTAAGCTCATTGAGCCTAATGGCTTTGGGTTAGATGGATCAGTGATATCAATCATCCCTAATGCATTTGCAGGGCTATCACTATATACTAGCTTCATACCGTCTGAGGTTGCAGCAATGATTTCTGCTGATGTTTCTTCTGCACCAGGATTGTTGGCTGGTGTTCCAAAATTTCCAATTTCTTTAAAATCTGCATTTACTGTACTAACAAACGCACTTGAGGCCAGTAAGACTGCTAAAATAAATTTAAT
>CACCRN010000026.1 GCA_902548405.1 uncultured Pelagibacteraceae bacterium
TCAAAGATTATGCCACCTTTTGATCTGGGTTGCTTAACAATTCTCCAAACAATGTGGTTCTATTACTATTTGTAATTTTCACTTTCACAATTTTTCCAATATGTTCTCTTTTACCATTAAAAATTACTGATGTCATATATTCAGTTCTGCCAAAAGCTTTGGATTTATCTTCGGTTAAATTTTCAACCAACACATCAATTGTTCTATTTTCTAATTTTTTGTTCATTTGGGTTTGATTTTCAGATAATAAACCTTGAATAAATTCTAATCTTTTCATTGAAATTTTTTTATCAATTAAATCTAAACCTTCTGCCTTTGTCCCAGGCCTTGGACTAAAAATAAATGAGTAAGAATTTATAAAATTAACTTTTTTAATTAAATCGACTGTACTTTGGAAGTCTTCTTCAGTTTCACCTGGATAACCAATAATAAAATCACTTGAAAATTCAATTGATTGATTAATTTTTTTCAATTCCTCATAAACTTTTAAATAATGATCCATTTTATGTTTTCTATTCATTAACTTTAAAATCCTATCTGATCCGCTCTGAACTGGAAGATGGACTAAAGGCATTAACTTTTTAGAAATTTTATATACTTCAATTAAATCATCAGTCATATCTTTTGGATGCGAAGTTGTGTATCTAATTCTTTTTACATCTTTAATCTTTTCAATTTCTAAAATCAAATCAGATAGTCTTTTACTATTATCATTGTAAGCATTTACATTTTGTCCCAAAAGTATGATTTCTTTTGCTCCATAATCTGACAGATAATTTGCCTCCTCAACTATTTGATTGAATGGTCTAGAATATTCTGGTCCACGAGTATATGGAACCACACAAAAATGACAAAACTTATCACATCCTTCTTGAATAGTTAAAAAAGACGAAACCTTACCTGCCTCATTCTTTATTTTACTAAAATATTTAAATTTTGAAACAGCATCAAAATCTGTTTGTTCAATTTTTTTTCTTTTTTCAATATGATCCAGAATTGTTTCGTTAATCTTATGATAGGCTTGAGGGCCAACTACTAAATCTATATAAGGCTCACGTTTAAGCATCTCTTGGTTTTCTGCTTGAGCAACACAGCCTGCTATTATTACTAATGGTTTTTTTTTGGCTCTAAAGCTTTTTTTAACCCTTCCTATTTCAGAATAAACTTTTTCTTTTGCTTTATCTCTAATGTGACAAGTGTTTAACAAGTAACAGTCAGCTTCTTCTAGGTTTTCACTTTTTTGATAACCAATTTTCTTTACTGAATCAAAAATTCTATTTGAATCATATTCATTCATTTGACAACCAAACGTTTTTATGAAAATTTTTTGCATTTTAATTTAGGATTTTTTTTTTATCCCATAGAGTTCAAGCTTATGATCAACTAAAGTGTAACCATATTTATCTGCTACCTTTTTTTGAAGTTTTTCGATTTCTTCATCAACAAATTCTATTATTTCACCTGACTTCACATCTATTAAATGGTCATGATGTCCTTCATTAAGCTCTTCATACCTAGCTTTTCCTCCTTTAAACTCATGCTTAGTAAGTATTCCAGATTCTTCAAATAATTTTACTGTTCTGTAGACGGTAGCAATACTTATTTTATTATCAATCTTTGAAACTCTATTGTAAAGTTCATCAACATCAGGATGATCAGTGGACTCGGACATGACCTGAGCAATTATTTTTCTCTGATCTGTCAATTTCACACCTTTTGCTAAACATTTTTGTTCAATTGTTTCAGACATAATTTAATTTTAACTTATATAAATAGGGTTAATCAAATTTTTTTTAATTTTAAATTTATCACACAAATAAGGGACATTTTCATATTTTATATCTTTTTCACCTTTAAAATCTTCTAAGCTATAGCAATAATAATCAATATTTTTTGCTAATTTGAGAGCCTTCACAACAGAAATAGAATTTCTAATCCCTGCAAAACTTCCTGGGCCTCTGTTAATGTATATTTTATTAATATCCTTCAATTCAAATTTATTTAATTCTAAAAATTCTTTTATTAACAAAGTTAATTTTTCATAATTTATTTTAGTATTCTCATGAGTAATATTGTAAATATGATCATTAGCTATGATCATTAAAAAAATTTTATCGCCAGCTACATCAATTATAAGTTTATTCATTTTATCTTTGTTTTTTAGTTTTAGTTCTAAATCAGATGAAAATAATATCAAATTTTATTCAGAAGATAATGGGATTTTATCAATAATGTATCATCGTTTTAATGAACATAAATACCCGTCAACTAATATTAATATGGAGGTATTTAAGAAGCACTTAGAAATTGTTAAAAATTCTAAATATAATTTTCTTAATCCCAATAAATTTGATTCAAAATTTAAAACTTCAAAATCAGAAAAAGAAGTTTTGATAACAATTGATGATGCATTTGAATCATTTTACAATGAAGCTTGGCCATATTTAAGAGATAACAAAATTCCATTTATACTTTTTTGTTTCAACAGAACCAGTTGGGAACAAAGGTTATATGACATGGGATCAAATTAGAGAAATTGATGCAGTGGATTTTTCTTTAATTGGACATCATTCACATAGCCACGAATACCTAATAGAAGAAACTGAAGAAAATTTCATTTTAGATATAGAAACTGCAAATAAAATTTTTAAACAGGAACTTAATTATATTCCTAGTCTATTCTCTTATCCATTTGGCGAATATTCTAAATTTATGAGAGATTATATTTCTCAAAACTTTGAATACGCATTTGGTCAACATTCGGGGGTTATTGATCTTAACAAAAATAAATTTGAACTGCCAAGATTTCCGATAAATGAAAAATATGGAGAGCTTAAAAGATTTAAATCTATAATTAATTATTATCCTTTAGAATATAAAAGTTTATCTCCAAATGAAAAACAACTTTCAATAAATGACAATCCACCAAATTTTAAAGTTGAATTTTTTAAAGAACAAAAAAATTTAAGCAATATTACATGCTATTCCAACGAAGGAGACCAGTGGGATAAATCTAAAACTAATTTATCTAATCAAATTTTAACTATTGAATTTAGAGAACCTTTTAAACCTAGAAGAGGCAGAATAAACTGTTCATTAAATGATAATGGAAAATGGAGATGGTTTGGAGTTCAATTTCCAATCAAGAAAAATTAAATTAAGCTTTCTAAATCCTTACTAGATGGCAATAATCTTGCCTCATCAAAATCTTTCAATTTATTTTGATTAATTATTTTTTGAAGAACTTCGATGTACTGATTTCCTGTTTCAGCATATTTATCTAAATGTTTAGATAAAACTATACTATCAAGTGGTTTATCATTACTTCTCAACTCACTCCTAGCTTTTCTTAAATTTATGTAGGATTTATGAGTATTTAAATTTCTTAAATATGCTCTCACAGATAGTTGTAAACTATTAAATTTCATGACTTTATGAGTCTCACCTTTGTCAGCTTCTTTAGGTTTTAAACCTTCACCTGACCATGTCCATTGACCAAATAAAGCATTTCCTTTTCTTGCAAATCTTGAAGTTCCCCAACCTGTTTCTTTTGCTGCTTGTGCAATTGCTAACGAAGCTGGAATTTCATCCATCCTTACCTTTAATGATGAAAAATCATTTTGCCTAACACCATATTGTTTAAATTTTTTCTCAAGCCATTTTTTTTCGATATCAGTATTGCTACTTTTATTTAAAATCGTAAAGAGTCTTTTTCTATCTATTCTAATTTTAGTGTTTTCTTTAACAATCAATGGGAGGATTATTTTAATAAACAT
>CACCRN010000027.1 GCA_902548405.1 uncultured Pelagibacteraceae bacterium
TTGATAAAAAATACGTATATGGGAGGAATAATAGCTCCTGGTATTAAGTTGTCTCTTAATACTTTGTCAGACAGAGCTACTTTAATCCCAAAAATTGAGCTTAAACGTATGAAAAAAGTAATAGGCAGCAACACACTTTCTGCTGTTAGATCAGGTTTTTTTTGGGGTTATGCTGGTTTAATTGACAATATGATTAATTTAATTAAGAAAGAGACAAGAAAATCCTTTAAAGTTGTATTGACAGGTGGATTTTCTGATTTATTTACAAGTTCAATAAAATCGAAAGTTAAACATAACCAAGATATTACAATTAAAGGTCTAATAAAGATTTCTGAGCAAATAAAATAATATGAAAGATGAATTGTTGTTTTGTCCACTAGGTGGATCTGGTGAGATTGGTATGAACATGAATTTATTTGGTTACGGTCAACCAAGTGATCATAAATGGATAATGGTAGACATTGGTGTAACTTTTGCTGATGACACTATACCAGGTGTTGATTTAATTTATCCTGATCCTGGATTTATTGTTGAAAGAAAAGATAACTTGTTGGGTATAGTTTTAACTCACGCACATGAAGATCACATTGGAGCTATCGCACATTTATGGCCAAAATTAAGATGTAAAATATTTGCTACTCCATTTACAGCTGTTTTGATTAGAGAGAAGTTTCGAGAAAAACAAATAGATATTACAAGTGATTTACAAATTGTTGAATTGAATGGAACTGTTTCATTAGATCCATTTGAAATTGAATATATAACTTTAACTCATTCAATTTTAGAACCTAATGGCTTAAGAATAAAAACTCCAGCTGGTGTAATTTTACACACAGGAGATTGGAAAGTAGATCCCAATCCACTTATTGGTGACAATATAAATGAGAAGAGATTAAAAGAAATTGGTGATGAAGGAGTATTAGCAATGATCTGTGACTCTACTAATGTTTTTAGTGCTGGCAAGTCTGGATCTGAACTTGATGTTAGAAAAAATATGTTAAATGTAATGTCGAGATTGAAAAAGAGAATTATAATTACTTCATTTGCATCTAATGTAGCAAGAATGGAGACAGCATTTTATTGTGCTGAGCAAACAGGAAGACAAATTTCACTAGTTGGAAGATCGATGCATCGTATTTACAAAGCTGCACGTCAATGTGGATATTTAAAAAATACTATTGAACCAATTGACCCTCGTGAAGCTAAAAATTTCTCAAGAGAAAAAATAGTTTATCTTTGCACAGGTAGCCAAGGAGAACCAATGGGAGCTATGATGAGAATTTCTAGCTATGTTCACCCTGATGTTTTTATTGAAAAAGGTGATGCTGTGATATTTTCATCAAAAATAATACCTGGAAATGAAAAAAAACTTTATAAATTGCACAACCAACTTGTTAAAGATGGTATAGAAGTGATATCTGAAGAAACTGAATTTGTTCATGTTTCTGGTCATCCAAATAGAGAAGATTTAAAAGAAATGTATCAATGGGTTAAACCTAAATGTGTAATACCTGTACATGGTGAACATAGGCACATGATAGAACACATAAATTTTGCAAAAGAAATGCAAGTTCCATATCCTGTACAAGTAGAAAACGGTGATATAGTTAAGTTATATCCTGGTAATCAGCCTGAAGTTTATGACAAAGCTCCAAGTGGTCGATTATATTTAGATGGTAATGTAAGTGTTGATCCAGACTCACAGTCAATAAAAGATAGAAAAAATTTGAGTGCAAATGGATATCTTGAAGTAACTTTAATGATAACACCTAAAGGAAATATTCATAATAATCCTGTGCTTTCTTTTCGTGGTTTGCCTGTAGATGATAGAGAAGAATTTGTTTATGGACTAGAAGAAGAAATAGAAAAAACATCTAGGACATTTAAAATTGGAAGCAAGCAGCAAGAGCATAATTTAATTGATGCATTGAAAATTGCATGTAGGAAATTTTCTAAGGAAAGAACGGGTAAAAAACCTTTCACTAATATTAACTTAGTCAGAATTTAATGAGTGTAACTGGTTTAGCAATTATCTATGTAATTATATGGTGGATAGTCTTCTTTGTCATACTTCCTATTGATGTAAACAGAGCAAAAACATTAAAAATTGATGGTGAAGATCCAGGATCACCTGAAAACCCAAAAATGTTGAAAAAATTCTTGTATTGCACTGGTATAACAACTGTAATTTTTATCATTATTTATTTATTAATAAAATTTGAATATTTAAATTTAAGAAATATGATTAGTTAAGATGCTTTTATCAAATTCATTTATTCCGATATTAAAAAATAATCCTTCTGAAGCAAAAATTAAATCTCATCAATTAATGTTGAGAGTTGGTATGATAAAGCAAGCTTCTGCAGGAATATACTCATGGTTACCTTTAGGCTTTAAGGTAATGAAAAAAATAGAACAAATTGTTAGAGAAGAGCAAAATAAGATTGGAGCTCAAGAAATATTAATGCCAACAATTCAATCTAGTGAGATATGGAAAGAAAGTGGTCGATATGATGATTATGGTGAGGAGATGCTAAGAATAACTGATCGTCAAAATAGAGAAATGCTTTATGGACCTACAAATGAAGAGCAAGTTACAGAAATTTTTAGATCTTCAATTAAATCTTATAAATCATTACCCCAACTAATGTACCACATACAATGGAAATTTAGAGACGAAATAAGACCTAGATTTGGAATAATGAGGGGGAGAGAGTTTTATATGAAAGATGCCTACTCATTCGATGTATCAGACGAAGAAGCCTTTTTTTCTTATAATAAATTTTTTCTTTCATATTTAAAAACTTTTAAAAGATTAGATCTAACTGCAATACCTATGGCTGCTGACACAGGCCCAATTGGAGGAAATTTATCTCATGAATTTATTATCCTAGCAGACACGGGAGAAAGTAAAATTTTTACTGATAAAAGAATTTTTGATTTAAATAGTGACGATACTCAATTAGAAAAATCTTCGTTAGAAGAAATGAGAAAAAAATATGAGCAATTTTATGCTGTGACAGATGAAAAGTTTAACAAAGGTGAATTTGAAAAAATAGTTTCAAAGGAAAATCAATTAATCACAAAAGGTATTGAGGTAGGCCACATATTTTATTTTGGCGATAAATATTCAAAACCTATGAATGCATCAGTAGATTTACCAGGTGGAAAAAAAGATTTTGTTAAAATGGGTTCATATGGAATTGGTGTATCAAGGCTAGTTGGGGCAATAATAGAGGCAAAATATGATGAAAAAAATGAAGTCATGAAATGGCCATTGTCTGTTGCTCCATATGATATTTCTTTGATACCGATGATAAATAAAAACGATAATTCAGCACTAGATAAGGCAAATAATATTAATAGTGAGTTATTAAAAAATAATATTTATGCAATTATTGATGACACAGATGAAAATTTTTCATCGAAAATTAAAAAAATGAATTTGATTGGGGCT
>CACCRN010000028.1 GCA_902548405.1 uncultured Pelagibacteraceae bacterium
TTTGCCTACTCATATAATAAGATTTTGGGAAACACAGTTTAAACAAATCAAGCCAAAAATTCTTAATTCTAATAGAAGATACTATGATGAAAAAAATATTGATCTTCTTAAGAAGATTAAATATTTGCTAAAAGATCAAGGAATGACAATTAATGGAGTCAAAAAGATCCTTGATAATGAAGATACTTTAAAGCTTGACGAAATGGCAGATAAATCTATAAAAGCTGAAAAATTAAAAAATAAGTTAACTAAAATATCAAGTATTTTAAAAACACTAAAATAAATGGCAAAAAAAACACACGTAAAAGTTAGAATGGTACCTGAAGCTAAACCAGATAGTCCTTACTTTTATTATGTAAAAAAACCTGCAGGTGGAGAAAAAGCTAAAGTAAAATTATCTGCAAAAAAATACAATCCTGATACTAGAAAACACGAAATGTTTGTGGAGAAAAAGCTTCCACCACATAGTAAATAAATTATTTTTTTTTAAAATTTCTTCTTTCGTAATCAATATAAGACCAAATCATATTTTTCCAAATGCGATTAGTTATTTTTGGATCTATGCCTTGTTTTAAGGATTTTGCTTTAATTTTTTTTAAAATAAAATTAATTCTTTTCTTATCTACGATTTCTTTTTTAAATTCTTTAAGCTTTAAAACTTCCTCAACTAGCTTTGTTCTATATTTTATAAGTGATAACAGTTTATTATCTAATTTATCTAGCTTAACTCTTATTAAATCTAGTTTTTTTTTATTATTTGGCGACATTTAATTTATTGGAATACTTAATAATTATTATATTTATCTGAGCATGTACAGTGAGAATAATCATTTAAATAATCAACTTAAATTGTGGATGCTATCATTACTAGTTTTAGTTTCTTTAATAATATTGGTTGGAGGTTTAACAAGATTAACAGACTCTGGCTTATCAATTACTACTTGGGAATTATTTGTTGGTTTTTTTCCTCCTTTTACAAATGAAAAATGGTTGGAATATTTTAGTTTATATAAAACAATTCCTGAATACAGCCAACAAAATTTCAATATGACTCTTGATGAATTCAAAGTCATATTCTGGTGGGAGTGGGGACACAGGCAGTTAGGGAGAATAATTGGTTTAACCGTATTACTCCCAATGGTTTATTTTTCAGTAAAACAAGGAGTTTGGATTATAAAAAAATACGGATTCATTTTTTTACTGGTTTGTTTTCAAGGATTTTTAGGTTGGTACATGGTATCTAGTGGATTAATTGAAAGAATTGATGTTAGTCATTATAGGCTAGCAATACATTTGGTAACAGCTTTTATCATTTTATCAATTGTATATTGGCAATTTTTAAAGTTATCATCCTCTTCAAATCAAACAGTTTCTATTAATCTTTTTTTATTAAAAATTTTTTTAGTTTTATTATTTTTGCAATTAATTATAGGCGCTTTTGTATCTGGTATGGATGCTGGTAAAATTTATAACACATGGCCATTGATGGGTGTTAATTATTTTCCTGATGATAGTAGTTTTAAAGAGCTTTTGAATTTAAAAGTTTTTGATAATCCCTCTATTGTTCAATTTATACATAGAAATTTAGCATACTTAATTATAGTCATTTATGCCCTAATCCTCTTTAAAGTAATTAATACTGGAAACAAAAAATTATACAAACCTATTACTTTAATTGGTTTGACTTTGGCATTTCAAATTTTACTTGGAGTGATAACTATTTTATCTGGAGTAAAAATGTTATTTGCATCTTTACACCAGATAAATTCTATTTTGATAATACTTTCAACTTTGTATTTTATATTTATCTCAAAATATAAAAGACAAATTAATTAATTTCTATTTGTAGACATATAAATAAAATTAACTAACTGCTTTTAAATTACCTTTTGATGATCTGTCTAAAGCTTGATCTAAATCATCAATGATATCATCAATATGTTCTAAACCAATACAAAGTCTAACATATCCTGGCGTTACACCTGAAGCAGCTAATTCATCATCATTTAATTGACTGTGAGTAGTTGTTGCTGGGTGTATTGCTAAACTTCTAGCATCACCTATATTTGCAACGTGATAAAACATTTTTAAAGCCTCAATGAACTTTTTACCAGCTTCGATACCACCAGCTAATTCAATACCAACTAAAGCACCATTACCATTTTTAAGATATTTTTTTGCTCGACTTGATATCTCTTCATTATGTTCAGTGGAATAAATTACTCTCTCAACAGCTTTATGATTTTTTAAGTACTCTACAACTTTTGCAGCATTATCACAGTGTTGTTTCATTCTTAAAGCAACTGTTTCAAGTCCTTGTATTACGCCGAATGCATTATCTGGAGAAAGTGCTGATCCTAAATCTCTTAACAAGGTTACTCTTGCTCTTACTGCAAAAGCAACATTTGCACCTGTTAATTCGGGCACAGCTTTACCCCAAACAACACCTCCATAACTTGCATCAGGTTCATTAAATAGTGGCTGTCTTTTTGGATCTGCTGTCCAATCAAAATTTCCACCATCTACTAGTGCACCCCCAACTACTGTTCCATGACCTGCTATATATTTTGTTAAAGAATAAACAACCACAGCAGCACCATGTTCAATTGGTTTACAAATTACAGGGGCAGCAGTGTTATCTAAGATTAATGGAATGTTATATTTTCTACCAATATCTGAAACCTCTTTAATTGGAAAAACTCTTAAATATGGGTTTGGTAATGTTTCTCCATAAAAAGCTCTAGTTTTATCATCTATTGCTTTTTCAAAGTTTTTTGGATCAGATGGATCTGCATATCTTACTTCTATACCAAGCTTACTTAAAGTATGCGTAAATAAAGAAACTGTTCCACCATAAAGATCTGTTGAACTAACAATATTATCTCCAGCTTGAGCAACGTTTAATATTGCAAAAGTAGAAGCGGTTTGCCCAGATGCTACAGTTAAACTTGCAAGACCACCTTCAAGCGCAGCGATTCTCTTTTCCAACACATCGTTAGTTGGATTCATTATTCGTGTATAGATGTTTCCAAACTCTTTTAACGCAAATAAATTAGCTGCATGTTCAGTGTTATTAAATTGATACGAGGTTGTTCTATAAATTGGAACTGCTACTGAATTTGTAGCTGGATCACTTCTGTAGTCTCCACCATGTATCGCAATAGTTTCTGGATTATTTCTTTTTGTACTCATTTTTACTCCTTTTTTAGTGCTTTTGCTTTATGCAAGGCGCACAATACAGTTCAAATGCCTACCGATTATAATTTTATGAAAATTCCATTTTAGC
>CACCRN010000029.1 GCA_902548405.1 uncultured Pelagibacteraceae bacterium
CCTTGTTTTGAACCACATGTCATTACTGAATAAACTTTAATTGATTTTACACCAGCAGCATCAATTTTATCGCATCCAGCCTCATCAATCATAACCTGCTTTTTAATAATAACTTCACCAGTCAAAGGATGTTTAATGTCATCAAACGAAACTCTACCTAAAGCTCTTTCAGATAAACTTACAACAACATTTCCACCTTCTAAAATCTCTGATAACTCTATAAAGCCAGGATTTTTGCAATCACAAGCCTTTTTAGTAACAGTCAAATCTTGTGCAACGTCACACAATCTTCTTGTTAAATAACCAGAACTTGCTGTTTTAAGCGCGGTATCTGCTAATCCTTTTCTTGCTCCGTGTGTAGAATTAAAATACTCTAAAGCTGTTAAACCTTCTTTAAAGTTAGAGATAATTGGACTTTCAATAATTTCACCTGATGGTTTTGCAATTAATCCTCTCATACCAGCTAATTGTTTCATTTGTGCTGCTGAACCTCTTGCACCGCTATCAGCCATCATAAATACTGAGTTTATTTTTAAGCCTTCTTCTGTTTTTTCAGTTGCGGAAATTCTTTTCATCATCTCACCCGCAACTTTATCTGTGCATTTAGACCATGCATCAACAACCTTGTTGTACTTCTCACCTCTTGTAATCAAACCTTCGGCATATTGAGTTTCATAATCAGCAATTAATTTTTTAGTATCATCAATTAATTGAGTTTTATTTTCAGGAATAATTAAATCATCTTTTCCAAATGAAATTCCTGCTTTAAATGCATGCTTAAATCCTAAATCTTTAAGTTTATCACAGAAAATAACCGTCGTTTTCTGACCACAGAATCTGAAAACAACATCAATTATTTCGGAAACAACTTTTTTTGGTAACAATCTATCAACTAATGAAAATTTAATATTGCTATTTTTTGGTAATAGGTTTGATAATAAAAATCTTCCTGCAGTTGATGTGTATTTTTCAATCTTCTTATTTCCTCGTTCATCAACAGTTTCATATCTTGATATAATAGTGCTATGTACGTTAATTTCACCTGAAGATAATGCAAATTCTATTTGATCAGAATTAGTAAAGTATCCAGATGGTTTATCTGATATTGGTTCTTGTGAAAGATAATATATTCCTAAAATCATGTCCTGACTCGGAACAATAATAGGTTTACCATTTGAAGGTGATAAAATGTTGTTTGTTGATAGCATTAATATTCTTGCTTCCAACTGAGCTTCTAAACTTAAAGGTACATGAACAGCCATTTGGTCACCATCAAAATCAGCATTAAAAGCTGCACAAGTTAAAGGGTGTAGCTCAATTGCATCACCTTCAATTAATTTTGGTTCAAAAGCTTGAACACCAAGTCTATGAAGTGTTGGTGCTCTATTTAATAAAACAGGGTGCTCTCTTACAATTAACTCTAATGCATCCCATACAGCATTAGTTTCTTTCTCTACTAATTTTTTAGCTTGTTTAATTGTAGATGCTAAACCTAATTTGTTTAATCTTGCGTATAAAAATGGTTTAAATAACTCCAAAGCCATTTTTTTTGGTAATCCACACTCATGTAATTTTAAGTCTGGACCTACAACAATTACTGATCTTCCAGAGTAATCTACCCTTTTTCCTAGTAAGTTTTGTCTAAATCTACCCTGCTTACCTTTAAGCATTTCAGCAAGAGATTTAAGTGGTCTTTTACCTGTTCCAGTAATAACTCGACCTCGTCTTCCATTGTCAAAAAGAGCATCAACAGATTCTTGAAGCATTCTTTTTTCATTTCTAACAATAATGTCTGGAGCTTTAAGATCCATCAATCTTTTTAATCTATTATTTCTGTTAATAACTCTTCTATACAGATCGTTAAGATCTGAAGTAGCAAATCTACCACCATCTAGCGGAACTAAAGGTCTTAATTCTGGTGGAATAACAGGAACCACAGTCATAATCATCCATTCTGGTTTTTGACCAGTTTCGATAAATGACTCTATTAATTTTAATCTCTTAATTGCTCTTTCTTCATTAACTTTAGATTTAGTCTCTTTAATAAAGCTAACAAGATTTTTTCTCTCTAATTCTAAGTCAAGATTTTTTAACATCTCAAGAACAGCTTCTGCTCCAATACCTGCAGTAAAACTTTCTTCTCCAAATTCATCTTGATATTTTGCTAATTCTTCTTCATTTAAAAGTTGGTTTTTTTGCAAACCAGTTAATCCCGGTTCGATTACTATAAAGTTTTCAAAATAAAGAACTCTCTCGATTTCTTTCAACTTCATATCTACCGCAAGTGCAATTCTACTTGGTAATGATTTCAAAAACCAAATATGTGCCACAGGAGTTGCGAGATTAATGTGGCCCATTCTCTCTCTTCTTACATTAGATTTTGTTACCTCAACGCCACATTTTTCACAAATAATACCTCTAAATTTCATTCGTTTATACTTTCCGCACAAACATTCATAATCTTTGATTGGTCCAAAAATTCTTGCGCAGAATAGACCATCTTTCTCTGGTCTAAATGTTCTATAATTTATAGTTTCTGGTTTTTTAATTTCACCAAATGTCCAAGATTTAATTTTCTCAGGACTAGCTAAAGAAATTTTAATACTATTGAAATTTTGCGCTTCTGAAATTTCGCTTCCTTTAAATAAATCAGTTAATTCTTTTTTCATTAATTAAGCTCCACGTTTAATGCTAATGATTTAATTTCTTTAACTAAGACGTTAAATGACTCTGGAATACCAGACTCGAAATTCTCTTCACCTTTAACTATAGTTTCGTAAACTTTAACTCTTCCTGCAACATCATCAGATTTTACAGTCAAAATTTCTTGCAAAGTATAAGAAGCTCCGTAAGCTTCAAGAGCCCATACTTCCATTTCTCCAAATCTTTGACCACCTAATTGTGCTTTACCACCAAGAGGTTGTTGTGTAACCAAACTGTAAGGACCTGTAGATCTTGCATGAATTTTATCTTCAACTAAATGATGAAGTTTCAGCATATAAATTATTCCAACTGTAACTGGTCTGTCAAATTTTTCTCCAGTTCTTCCATCCCATAAATAAGTTTGTCCAGATCCTGGTAAGTTAGCTAACTCTAACATGTCAGTTACATTT
>CACCRN010000030.1 GCA_902548405.1 uncultured Pelagibacteraceae bacterium
ATCGCAGATTTGAATAAATTAATAAACAAGCAAAATGTTTCTTATAAAATTTATGAAAAATCCATTCCTGTATCAAGAAATCTTAACAACCTAATTAATAGTAAGAATTTAAATAAAATTGATCTAGTTTCTAATGGAGATGATTATCAAATTTTGTTTACTGCTAGACCAAACAATGCCAGAATCATAAATAAATTAAGTAAATCTCTTGGTGTAAAAATTTCTAAAATAGGAACTATTTTATCTGGTAAAAACAAGTCTTTAATTTTAGATCAAAAAGATAGAGAAATCGCCAATAATACAGGTGGTTATATCCACCAATTTTGAAGTTAATTATTGTCTTTTTTGACTTTTTTTGTATTGTCCGGGCTTAAAAAATTAACAACCAACAACTAAGGGTTATATGAGTGCAACTGTCGAAACTATTTTATTATACACAATCGGAGCTGGTTTTTTATCTATCGTTTATGGATTTTTAACTGGAAAAAACATTTTAAATTCAAGTGCAGGAAATGCAAAAATGCAAGATATTGCTTCAGCTATTCAAATCGGAGCAAAAGCTTATCTAGCAAGACAATACAAAACAATTGCAATTGTTGGTGCAGCTGTTCTTGTAATTGTTAGTATTGCGTTTAGTCCATTAGTTGGTCTTGGTTATTTAATAGGTGCAGCATTATCTGGTATTGCAGGATATGTTGGTATGTTAGTTTCAGTAGAAGCTAACGTTAGAACTGCTGAAGCTTCAAGAAAAGGTCTAGCTCAAGGTCTTTCAGTTGCTTTTAAATCCGGTGCTGTAACTGGAATGTTGGTTGCTGGTTTGGCATTGTTGGCAATAGCAGTTTATTATTTTTTATTATTAAAATTTGAAGTGGATGAAAGAGAAATAGTGAATGCTCTAGTTGCTTTAGGGTTTGGTGCTTCTTTGATTTCAATTTTTGCGAGATTAGGTGGAGGTATTTTTACCAAGGGTGCAGATGTTGGAGCCGATCTAGTTGGTAAGGTTGAGGCTGGTATTCCTGAGGATGACCCAAGAAATCCAGCAGTAATTGCTGACAACGTTGGAGACAACGTTGGTGACTGTGCTGGAATGGCAGCAGATTTATTTGAGACATATGCTGTTACTATTGTTGCAACTATGGTTTTATCATCAATTTTTTTCGTAGGTGATCTTAATATGATGATCTATCCTCTTACAATTGGTGCTGCTTGTTTATTAACATCTATTATAGGTACATTCTTTGTTAAACTTGGAAAAGATAACAATGTGATGAACGCGTTATACAAAGGATTTATTGTATCTGCCGTTGCATCATTAGCTATTCTTTGGCCTGTAACTGATCATGTAATTGGTTTTACAAATGAATACACTGTTAATGGAAATACATTTAATGGAATGGATTTATATTACTGTGGAGTAATTGGTTTAGTTATTACTGGTTTGTTAATCTGGATTACAGAATATTACACAGGAACAAGTTATAGACCCGTTAAATCAGTAGCTTTATCATCAACAACTGGTCACGGAACTAACGTTATCCAAGGTTTAGCTGTATCAATGGAAGCAACAGCTATACCTGCGTTAATCATTGTTGCAGGTATCTTAATTACAAATTCTATTGCTGGCCTATTTGGTATTGCTATTGCTGTTACAACAATGTTAGCGTTAGCTGGAATGGTTGTTGCGTTAGACGCTTATGGCCCAGTAACTGACAACGCTGGAGGGATCGCAGAAATGTCTAACTTGGATAAAAAAGTTAGAAAAACAACAGATGCTCTGGATGCTGTTGGGAATACTACAAAAGCTGTAACAAAAGGATATGCGATTGGTTCTGCTGGTTTAGGTGCACTAGTTTTATTTGCAGCTTACACTGAAGATATCAAACATTTTTCTAAAGAAGCAGGCTCTGCACTAGAAGGTATAGTTGTAACTTTTGATTTATCAAATCCTTATGTTGTTGTTGGGTTATTAATTGGTGGAATGTTGCCTTACTTATTTGGATCTATGGGAATGCAAGCTGTTGGAAGAGCAGGTGGTGCTGTAGTAGTAGAAGTTAGAAGACAGTTTAAAAAATTCCCAGGTATCATGAAAAGAAAACAAAAACCTGACTACGCAAAATTAGTTGACTTGTTGACTGTTGCTGCAATTAAGGAAATGATAATTCCATCATTATTACCAGTGTTATCTCCTGTAGTTTTATATTTTATAATTCTATCAATAGGTGGTCAGGTAGCTGCCTTAGCTGCAGTTGGAGCTATGCTTTTAGGAGTTATTATTACTGGACTATTTGTAGCTGTTTCTATGACTGCTGGAGGCGGAGCATGGGATAATGCTAAGAAGTATATTGAAGATGGAAATCATGGTGGAAAAGGTTCAGAAGCTCATAAAGCTGCTGTAACAGGTGACACTGTTGGAGATCCATACAAAGACACTGCAGGTCCGGCTGTTAATCCAATGATTAAGATTACAAATATTGTAGCTTTATTATTGTTAGCAGTTATCGCTGGCTAATTTTTTCACGTTTTTTGGCCCTCTTTCCAAGAGGGTCATTTAGTTTTTGCCTCATACTAGACATAAATGAATATACGAAAGAACTTTTATTAATACCTGCTTCTGTTGTGCTTTTAGATATTTTAATATTTTTCATTTCATCTTTATTATAAAATTCTTTTTTTTTTAAAATACCATATTTATCGATTTCTAAAACAAGGACATCATTCTTAAAAATTTTCATTCTACCCAAGTTTTTTAGCTGAGATTGTGTTTGCTTTCTTTCAATATATATCCAAACATCATTATCAAATTTACTTGTTGTAGATGGTGCACCTAATATTTTTTTAATATCATTTTTGTTAGTTTTGTTTACAATTAATTTATCTTGTTTTTTCTC
>CACCRN010000031.1 GCA_902548405.1 uncultured Pelagibacteraceae bacterium
AAAATTGGAAAATCCTCATAAACATCCAACTTTTTCTCATCACTTTTTGATATTTCAAATAATCCACCTGGTACGATCGAATTTTTTTTTGGCTCTATATCTGCTGCTCTGTATTTACTTCTAAATGTTAATTTAAAATCTTTTAAGTTTATTTTTTTTAAAAAAACACTGTCTTTACATCTTCGTTTCATTTGAAAATGATGAAGATTGCTACCGTAAGCAAAATACAACATTAGCGCTCAACTACCTCAATTTTTTTTTCATTTACAAATTTTAAAATTTGCGAATTACAATCATCAATTTTATTTTGATCTTCTGATCTAATAACTATCGATACACCAAGCTTACCAGCATGAAAAAATGGGTAACTGCCAATCTCTACGTCCAAATTATTATTTTGTACTTTTGTTAATGAACTTGCTATTTCACTTTCAACTGTTCTTAAACTTATAGTTAAACTTTTGATTGGTTCACCTCCAACTATATTATTTGTTAATCCACCTAACATGGATTTTAATATAGAAGGAACTCCTGGTAGTGAGTAAACATTCTCAACATTAAATCCTGGAGCACCACTTGTTGGATTTAAAATAAGATTTGCATTTTCAGGCATCCATGCCATTTTTCGTCTTCCCTCATTAAATTCTCCAGGTTGATAGTATTCTTCTAGAATTTTGAAAGCTTCCTTGTGAACTTCGTATTTTATTCCAAATGCTTTTGAAACTGATTGAGCTGTTATATCATCGTGAGTAGGTCCAATACCACCAGTTGTAAAAACATAATCATATTTTAATCTAAGTAAATTTAGTGTTTCAACTATAATATTTTCTATATCAGGAATTACTCTAACCTCCTCAACCTTTACCCCTATAGAATTTAACCAAGTTGCTAATGTTGAGGTATTAGTGTCTTGTGTTCTTCCAGATAAAATTTCATTACCAATAATTAAAATTGAAGCTTTAAATTTTGCTTTTTTATCCATATGAAATATATAATTTACTCATGGAATTTACCAAGTCTTTAGTAAAAGGCAAACTAATCAAACGTTACAAAAGGTTTTTTACCGACATAAAACTTGGTAAAGAAATTGTCACAGCTCATTGTCCTAACACGGGTTCCATGAAAGGTTTATTAGATGAAGGTAATGAAGTTTATTTGCTACCAAATAATAACCCTAAGAGAAAACTAAAGTTTGGACTTGAAATAATTAAATCAAGAAAAAATTTAGTAGGTGTCAATACTCATATGGCTAACAAGATAGTAAATCATGCTATCGAAAATAATTTGATCAAAGAATTAAAAAATAACGATAAAATAAAACCAGAGGTATTCTTTAATAAGGAAACTAGATTTGATTTTTTACTAGAAAAAAAAAATAAAAAAAGCTTTGTAGAGGTCAAGAACGTTACATTATTTAGAGATAAAGAAACTGCTGAGTTTCCAGATGCCATTACTTCAAGAGGATCTAGGCATTTATTAACTCTTATTGATGCCATAAATAAAGGTTATAGTGGTTATCTGATATTTTTAGTTCAAATTCAAAATATGAAATATTTTAAAATAGCTAAAGATATCGATGAAGAATATTATGAAAATTATAAAAAAGCTAAAAGAGCCGGGGTAAATTTTCTTGCTTATAGATGTGATATAAGTTCAAAAAAAATTATTATAGATAAAAAACTTAAAATTTTAGATGAGTGATTATAAAGAAAAATTTGAGAAAATGAGAGTTGCTGGTGATTTAGCAGCAAGGACACTTGATATGTTAACTGATAACATTAAAGAAGGTGTCTCAACAGATTATATAGATAAATTGGGATATGAGTTTATAAGAGATAACGGAGGACATTCTGCTCCACTTTACTATAGAGGTTTTACAAAATCTTTATGTACTTCATTAAATCATGTTGTATGTCATGGAATTCCTTCAGATAGAATCTTAAGAGATGGTGATGCGGTAAATGTTGATGTTACTGCAATTGTAGATGAACATTATGGTGATACCAGTAGAATGTTTTGCATTGGTAAAACACCAATTAAATTAAACAATCTAATAGATGCTACTTACGAGTCTATGATGAGAGCAATTAGAATTTTAAAACCAGGAGTTAAATTAGGTGATATCGGTCACGAAATTCAATCATTTGTTGAGGAAAAAGGATACTCTGTTGTTAGAGATTTTTGTGGTCACGGTATAAGTACAACATTTCATGAACCACCAAACATTTTACATTATGGAAATAAAAACTCAGGACCAGAGTTAAAACCTGGAATGACTTTTACAATAGAGCCTATGATAAATTCAGGTAAATATGATGTAAAAATGTTAAATGATGGTTGGACTGCTGTCACAAAAGATAAATCTTTATCAGCTCAATTTGAACATACGTTAGGAATTACTGAAAATGGTTATGAAATCTTTACAGAATCTGCTAAAGGTTATTCAAAGCCTCCATACTTATAATTAATGATTAAAAGATACTCTCGAAAAGAACTAACTGATATTTGGTCAGAGGAAAATAAATATAAAATTTGGTTAGATGTAGAAGTTGCAGCTGCTGAGGCTATGGAAAAACTTGGTAAAATACCAAGAGGAGTAGCTTCAATTGTTAGAAAGAAAGCAGTCATCAATGTAAATAGAATACATAAAATTGAATCCGAAGTTAAACATGATGTTATAGCTTTTCTTACCTCTGTTACAGAAAAAGCAGGAATTAAAGCAAGATATTTACATCAAGGCATGACTTCATCAGATGTACTTGATACCAGTTTTAATATTCAATTAGTTCAATCTGGAAAAATAATTCTCAAAGATATCGATCAAATTTTAAAAGTACTTAAGAAACAGTCAAAAAAAT
>CACCRN010000032.1 GCA_902548405.1 uncultured Pelagibacteraceae bacterium
TTATATTTTGATCATCTATTGGTACAAATTTTTCTTTTTTGTTTGTAAGATTGTTTGTTAAAAAAATATCATTACTCATAATTTTAGAAATATACTTAAATTATAGATTTGTGAATCTATTTGATTAATTTGGAATTTTGCACACTGGAATAGGCTCCATTTTATGCAAATTTTGTTTTCTAATGGTTTCGTATTTTGCTCTGTTGGAAGATTTAGGATTATCCATAGCTTCTTCAAGTTCTTCATATTTTAACCCAAGCTGACCTTCATCTGTTCTGCCGTCATCCCACAAACCATCAGTAGGTGCTGCTTCAATAATTTCATTTAATATACCAAGTTCTTTGCCAAGTTCCCAAACCTGAGTTTTATTACAATCTGCTATGGGAGAAATATCTACACCTCCATCTCCATATTTTGTGTAAAATCCCACACCAAAGTCCTCTACCTTATTGCCAGTTCCAACTACTATTCCTTTATTAGCTGCAGCAACTTGGTAAAGAGTAGTCATTCTTAATCTTGCTCTAGAATTTGCCATTCCATGCTCGTTATCAAATTTAGATAAACTTGAACTAAATGCCAAAAACAATTCATCTAAATTAATTGTATGCGCTTCAACATTTTTATAATTTTTTACTAACCATTCCTGATGTTTTAAACTTAGATCATGTTGATGTGATTTTTGTTTAATTGGCATCGACAAAGCTATAGTTTTCAAACCAGTCATAGCACTTAAGGTGCTAGAAACAGAAGAGTCAATGCCTCCAGATATTCCAATAACAAGAGACTGTGCCTTTGAAGGCATATTGTCTACATAGTTTTTAATCCAATTAGATATAAACTTAGCTTTTTCTGAGGCATTCATGATTTATAAATTATTTTATTACAGAGATTTTACAATGCCTTAAGATGCCGCTCTATCTGCATTTTTAGAATATGAGCTATTCTTTTTAATCTCATCTGAAATCATAAATGCCAATTCTAAAGCTTGGTTGGCATTCAATCTTGGATCACAATGAGTATGGTATCGTGATGAAAGATCTTTTTCAGAAATTTTTTGTGCTCCCCCAATACATTCAGTTACATCTTGACCAGTTAACTCAATATGAAGACCTCCTGCATAACTTCCTTCACTTTGGTGACATGCAAAAACATTTTTTACTTCATTTAGCACACTGTTAAATGGTCTAGTTTTGAAACCTGTTGCAGCTTTAATTGTATTTCCATGACATGGGTCACAAGACCAAATTACATTCAATCCTTCTTTTTTTATTGCTCTAATTAATTTTGGTAAAAATTTAGAAACATTATCCGCTCCAAATCTTGAGATTAAAGTTATCTTACCTTTTTCATTTTTTGGATTAATTCGGTTACAAAGATTAATTAAGTCATCTGGTTTTAAAGTTGGTCCACATTTAATACCTATAGGGTTTTCGATCCCTCTACAAAACTCTACATGTCCTCCATCAAGCTGTCTTGTTCTGTCTCCTATCCAAACGAAATGAGCTGAAGTATCATGGTTCTCACCTGTAGTAGAATCCGTTCTGGTCATTGCCTCTTCAAAAGGTAATAGTAAAGCTTCGTGTGATGTCCAAAAATTTACAGTATATAATCTATTATTAAAATCCGATGTAATCCCGCACGCTCTCATAAATGCTATGGCATCTGCAATTTTATCTTCCAATTCTTTAAATTTTTTGGCTTCTGGACTTTTTTTAATATAGCCTAAATTCCATAAATGAACTTTGTTCAAATCTGCAAAACCTCCTTTTGAAAATGCTCTTATAAGGTTTAAAGTTGAAGCTGACTGAGAATATGCTTTAAATAATCTTTTAGGGTCAGGAATTCTTGCTTTTTCGGTAAATTCCATTCCATTTATATTATCACCTAAATAACTAGGAAGCTCCACACCACCATTATTTTCAACAGGAGAACTTCTTGGTTTTGAAAATTGACCAGCAATTCTTCCGACTTTAACAACTGGTAAAGAAGCCGAATAAGTTAAAACTAAAGACATTTGCAAAATTAATTTAAATGTATCTCTTAAATTATCAGGGTTAAATTCAGCGAAACTCTCTGCACAATCTCCGCCCTGAAGTAAAAATGCTTTTCCATCTACAACGTCAGCTAGTTGATCTTTTAGGTGCCTAGTCTCTCCAGCAAATACCAAAGGAGGAAAAGTTCCAATTTTATCTAAAACTTTATTTAGTTCTTTTTTATCCGGATATTCCGGTATGTGTTTAACCGGATATTTTCTCCAACTATTTTTTTTCCAATTTTTCATATTCAACCTAAGGGTGTTTTAACAGAGTTTAAACTTTATTCAACTGTGACGGATTTAGCTAAGTTTCTTGGCTTATCTATATCATAACCCATTTTCAAAGCTGAATAATAAGCAAGCTTTTGAAGTGGAATTGTTAAAAGGAATGGTAATAAATCGTCATTTGTATTTTCTACTTCAATAGTTTCCCAAATATTCTCCGAAAAAATTTCATCCTTGCTTTTGTTTGTAATTAAAAGAACTTTAGCACCTCTTGCTATAACTTCCTGCATGTTAGAAATTGTTTTTTTATAGTAACTGTCTCTTGGTGCTAGAACAACAACTGGCATCCCCTCTTCTATTAAAGCAAGTGGTCCATGTTTCATTTCACCAGCTGGATAACCCTCTGCATGAACATAAGATAATTCTTTCAATTTCAATGCACCTTCCAAAGCTATTGGGAAAGAGAAACCTCTTCCAAGGAACATAGATCCTTTAGCTTCATTAAATGTTGAGGAGATTGCTTGAATATCATTATCTATTAATAAAGTTT
>CACCRN010000033.1 GCA_902548405.1 uncultured Pelagibacteraceae bacterium
TTTTCAGATAAATGGAGATTATATCGAGTCCCAAGCGTTTGCTTATTTAGCTATCAGATCTAAATTAAATTTACCAATTTCTTTCCCAAATACGACAAGATGTAATGCCCCGGTCATTGGAGGCAAGTTAGCAAATAATTATTAATATAAAGCTGTTTCTTTTTTTATATATTTATCCAAAGTTTTTGTTAAAGCGTTATCAGTTTTAGAAAAGAAATGATTTGCTTCAGTTATTGTTTGGAATTCAACTTTGATACCTTTTTGAGCGCTTAATCTTTTATCTAATTCAGTAATATATTCTACTGGCACCAATTCATCTTTTTTTCCATAAACAACCATCCCAGATGTTGGACATGGAGACAAAAAAGAAAAATCATAGACATTAGGTTGTGGAGATATGGCTATAAATCTATTTATTTCCGGTCTTCTCATAAGCAGCTGCATTGCAATCAAAGAACCAAAAGAAAATCCTGATACCCAACATTGCGAATTATCAAAATTTTCTCTTTCCAACCAATCTAGTGCTGCTGCAGCATCTGCTAGTTCACCTTGACCATTATCAAATTCTCCATCACTTTTCCCAACTCCTCTAAAGTTTACTCTACAAACTGAAAAATCATTTTCCATGAATGTATGAAATGTATCTACAACCACTTTATTATTCATAGTCCCCCCATACTGTGGATGAGGTTGTAAAACTAATGCAATAGGAGAAGTATTTTTTTTACTTTTAAAATATTTAGCTTCTAATCTACCAGCAGGTCCAGGTATAAAAATTTCTAAAATTTTATTATCCATATATGCAATTGATTATTGTTCTCAAAAAAAAGGTACGTTTATCACAACTGAGCGACAAAATGGTAGTCTTTTTTTACTTTATAAACTTGACCATTTTAGTCGGGTATGTATAAAAACCTACATTTTAAGGGTAAAAATGAAACTAACATCAAAAGGAAGATATGCCGTAATGGCATTAGTTGATCTAGCAAGGTTTGATAATATCAATCCTGTATCATTAAGAGATATTTCTTTAAGACAAGGAATTTCATTAGATTTTTTAGAGCAAATATTTTCAAAACTAAAAAAAAATCAAATTGTGAAAAGTATTAGAGGTAATCAAGGAGGATACATATTATCAAAAGATCCAAGTGAGATAAAACTTACAAATATTTTCAATGCAGTAGATGAGAAAGTTAAAACTGTTCAGTGTAAAAAAGAATCTAAAAAAGGTTGTAATGGTAAAGCTACAAAATGTATTACACACAATCTATGGGATGAACTTGAGGTTCATATTAATACTTTCTTTGAAAATAAAAGCTTAAACGACTTATTAAAAAATAATAAAGAGAACAGAGTATAGTATGGATAATAGGCAGAAAGAAATAGATAGTTTGAAAGATTACAAATATGGTTTTTCAACAGATATAGAAAATACAAAAGCCCCTAAGGGTTTAAATGAGGATGTAATAAAATTTATCTCCAATATTAAAAAAGAGCCTCAATGGATGTTAGATTTTAGATTAAAAGCTTTTGAAAGATTTAAACAATTAAAAGAGCCTGATTGGCAGAAACCAAAATATCCTAAAATAGATTATCAGGATCTTTACTATTACTCAGCTCCCAAAAGCATGAAAGATAAACCAAAAAGTTTAGATGATCTTGATCCTAAATTATTGGAGACATATAAAAAATTAGGAATTCCTCTTCAAGAGCAAGCAAGATTAAATGGTATTGCTGTTGATGCAGTTTTCGATTCTGTTTCTGTTGCAACTACTTTTAAGGAAGAACTTACTAAGCAAGGAATTATATTTTGCTCGATGTCTGAAGCTATTCAAAAACATCCTGAATTAGTTAAAAAATATCTTGGATCAGTTATTCCTACAACTGATCATTTTTTTGCAACTCTTAATTCTGCAGTTTTTACTGATGGCTCGTTTGTATACATTCCAGAAAATGTTAAATGTCCTATGGAACTGTCTACTTACTTTAGAATCAATGCATCAGAAACAGGACAATTTGAAAGAACATTAATCATAGCTGATAAAGGAAGTTATGTAAGCTACCTAGAAGGATGTACAGCTCCAATGAGAGATGAAAATCAATTGCATGCAGCTAATGTTGAATTAATTGCTCTTGATGATGCAGAAATAAAATATTCAACAGTTCAAAATTGGTATCCAGGAGATAAGTATGGAAAGGGCGGTATTTATAATTTTGTTACTAAAAGAGGATTATGTAAAGGTAAAAATTCTAAAATTTCTTGGACCCAAGTAGAAACTGGTTCAGCAATTACTTGGAAATATCCAAGTTGTATTTTGAAAGGTGATAATTCAGTAGGTGAGTTTTATTCTATAGCGATTACAAACAATCATCAAAAAGCTGACACTGGTACTAAAATGATACACTTAGGAAAAAACACAAAAAGTAAAATAATTTCAAAAGGAATTTCAGCAGGTAAATCAGATATGATGTACAGAGGATTAGTTGATATATCTTCAAAAGCTGATAATTCTAGAAACTTTACTCAATGTGACTCTTTATTGATGGGTAATAAATGTGGAGCTCATACAATTCCTTATATCAAGAACAAAAATCTTAAATCAAATATAGAACATGAAGCAACAACATCTAAAATTAGCGATGAACAACTATATTACTGTAATCAAAGAGGATTAAATCAAGAAGAAGCAGTTAGTTTAATTGTAAACGGTTTTTGTAAAGAAGTTCTGC
>CACCRN010000034.1 GCA_902548405.1 uncultured Pelagibacteraceae bacterium
ATGAGATGAATAAAAATAATGGGGCTACATCATTAAATTTCAGAGAAAAACTATCAAGAATAGCTTTTACAGAAACTGCTTACTATGATTCTATAATTTCAAGTTATTTTAATAAAAAAGCAAATATACACTTGCCAAATAAAAAAGTTTTTTCTGTAAATTTAATTGAAAAGCTCAGGTATGGAGAAAATCCACATCAATTCAGTGGATATTATTCGAAAAATTTAAAAACTAATTTAAAACAACTTCAAGGAAAACAACTAAGCTACAATAATTATAACGATATTTTTGCTGCATTAACTATTTCAAAAACTTTACCAAGAAACAAGGGAACTGTGATTGTAAAACATGCAAACCCTTGTGGTGTATCAATAAATTCAAATCCTATAGATAGCTATAAATCTGCATTAGCGTGTGACCCCATAAGTGCTTTTGGAGGAATTGTCTCTTGCAATTTTAAAATAAGGAAAAATCTTGCAGTTGAACTAAATAAACTTTTTTTAGAGGTGATTATTGCTAATGGTTTTGATAGTGATGCCCTAAAAATACTTAAAGATAAAAAAAATTTGCGTGTAATTGATGCAACAAATTATTCAGTTAGCGAGATTATAAAATTCAATTCATCAAATGAAGCAATATTGGTTCAATCTGAAGACTTAAAAATATTCAAAAATAAGAATTTTAAAGTTGTATCTAAAAGAAAACCAAACCCTAAGATGATTAGAAATCTAATTTTTGCATTCAATGTTTGTAGATATGTTAAATCAAACGCAATTGTTCTCGCAAAAGATGAGTCAATTGTTGGTATTGGATCAGGCCAACCAAGTAGATTAGATAGCTGTGAGATAGCAATTAATAAAATGAGAAAATTTAATTTATCTGGAGATAATTTGGTTGCAGCGTCAGACGCTTTCTTTCCGTTTGTGGATGGAATTGAAAAATTAGTTCAATCAGGAGTTCAAGCTGTAATTCAACCTTCTGGATCAATTAGAGATAAAGAAATAATTAAGTTTGCAAACGAAACAGATACTATTCTGGTCTTTTCTAAGACAAGACATTTCAGACATTAGTAATTTTATCTATCTTAGCAGCTAAAATAAAATCATTTTCTGAGAGGCCTTTGATGGCATGTGTTGTAATTTTAATTTCTGCATAACCCCAACCAAAACTTATATCTGGATGATGACCCTCATCCTCAGAAATTCTGCCAACTTCATTAACAAAATTTTGACTCTTTATAAAATTTTCAAATTTAAATTTTTTAAATAGAAAGAATATTTTATTTTTATCTTCTGTAATATCCCAACCATCAACTTTTTTTTGATATTTATGAATTTCAGATATATCAAAAGGAAAGACACCTCCCTCACAAGGTAAACATTTTTTACTTAAAAGATCATCGCTCATAAAATTTGGAGCGGGCAAAGGGGGTCGAACCCTCGACCTTCTCGTTGGCAACGAGACGCTCTACCACTGAGCTATGCCCGCTTAAAAAATATTATAACTAAACACTTTTTTTAATTCAATCAATACTAATTTACATTTTCTATGTTATATTTAATTTTATTATGAAAAAAGAAGATCTACCAATTAATATTCCTGTATTTCCATTAAGTAATTTTATCATTTTTCCAAAAACTACGGTCCCATTAAATATCTTTGAACCTCGTTATATTGATATGATTAACGATAGTATGAAATCAAACAAAATAATAGGAATGATCCAGCCTCAATCATCTAGCTATCAAAAAGTTCAACCTGAACTTCACAAAGTGGGTTGTATTGGTAAAATAACTAGTTTTAGAGAAACAGAAGATGGTAGGTATTTAATAGAGTTAAAAGGGATCGCAAGATTTAAATCTGTCAAAGAATTAGAGACTGTAACTAAATATAGAATTTTGCATGTAGATTATAATGATTATATTCAAGATTTAGATAACAAAAAAGAAGATCTTAAATTTTCAGATTTAGAGCTAATCTTCAAAGACCTAAAGTCTTTGTTTGAAAAAAAAGGTTTTATCATTAATTGGAAAGCACTAGAGAAACAAAGTTTAGATGAAACAATAAATGCATTAGCGATGGCCTCACCTTTTTCTCTAGAGGAAAAACAAGTTTTGTTAGAAGCTCAAAATTTAGATATTAGAAAAAATAAAATTGCTGAGATATTAAAAACATATACTCACGATATCTATGAAAATAATACTATTCAATAATTAATAATTCAAACCAGTATCCGCTAATTTTTTTAGCATGTTATTTATAGAATTTTTGCTTCCTATATATTTTAAAGAATTTAAAAGAAAGTTATTTTTAGCCTTACTCTCATAGTTAAAAAATTCATAAATAAAATCAATTCCGTTTGAAAAAATAAAATTTTTATGTTTTGTATTTCTTTGAAATTCGTGATTGACAGAACTATTTATTGGTAATCCAAGGTCTATTTTATTTTGGATTATCTCTAATAAAATTTTTATATCTCTAATTGTCATATTAAAACCTTGTCCAGCTAGGGGGTGTATTTTGTGAGTTAATTCACCAAAAGCTAGAATATTTTTATGATAATAATTTCTTAAATGTGCAGACAATAATTCAAATGAAGATATTTTTTTAATTTTTTTTATTTTATATTTTGGATTATGTAAGTTTATAAATTCAATTACATTTTCTTTTTTAATTTTTGAAGTATTTTTTATAGAATAAACAATAGAAGTTTCTTTATCTG
>CACCRN010000035.1 GCA_902548405.1 uncultured Pelagibacteraceae bacterium
TAATAAAACTTTCAACAAAGCTGCAGATGCTGGAAAAAACTTTAAAAAACCAGGTGAATAAAAGAAAGGAATAAATGTCTATCTTAGAAAAATATAGTGCTGCACTAAAAAATAAAGACGAAGCAGCTATGAATGAGCTTTTGCATGATGATTTTAAATTCACAATGCATAAATCAGGAAATATTTTAACAAAAGGTGATGTTATCAAATGGGCAATGAGTGGTGACATCAACCAAGATAAAGTTAGAATTGTTTACGAGAATGATGAAGTTGGAATTCATCATGCTTTTGTTACATTTAACGATGGGAATGTTGAGGCTGTAATGGCGGTTTATAAATATGACAATGGAAAAATTGTTAGTTTAGAAACTGGTGCTACTCCAATGCCTAAATAATTATATATATTTAGCGGGATTTCATTTAATATTATTAAATGAGTCTCGCTACTTCATACTTATTCCTAGGTATTGCTGTATTCTTAGGAGTTACCTCAAATAGTTTTGCTAAAAGTGCTGAAGGTTTTACTCTTCTCTTTCCAAGTATAATCACCGCAATTACAATTGTTCTGTGCATGTATGCACTTTCGTTGGTGATGAAGAATATACCAATGGGTATAACTTACGCTTCGTTTGCGGGATTAACAATCATTGCAACAGTTATAGTAGGTGTAATCAAATATAACCAAGTTCCAAATCTTTATTCTATGATCGGACTAGCATTTATAATTATTGGAGTTTTAATGGTTAACTTGTTAGGTAGTAAATAATATGAAGCCTATAATAGGATATTTATTTTTAGCTAACGGTATAATTTTTGGAATAGCTTCAAACAGTTTTGCTAAAATTTCTGAAGGTTTTACAAAACTAACTCCTTCAATTTTATGTATTTTGTTTATGTGTATTACAATGTTTTCAATTGCAAAAGCTATGCATGCAATACCTGTTGGATTTGCTTATTCAATTTATAGTGGTTTAACAGTAACAGGAGTTGTTCTTTTTGCTGTATTAAAATTTAATCAAGTTCCCAATGTTTATGGGTTAATTGGAATCGCTTTCATTATTATTGGTGTTGTAATGGTTAATTACTTGGGTCGATTAAATTGATATTTTTTTAAAATGTCTGGAAGTTGATAACTTCCATCTTCATTCAAAGATAGCTCATATTCATTAACAACAGTAGTTGTATCTAATGGAGAATATAAATGTGGGTACATGTCACCATTTGATGCTTGTTCCCAAAGTAAGTGTTCAAGTTTAAAAGCATTTACTCTTAATAAAACTAGGTTTTCTTTATTTGGGAAATGTTTTTTTAAGGTTTCCTCGACCTGATCTTCCTCTGAGAAATGAATATAGCCATCTTTAATATCTTTTTCAGATCCACCATAAGTTCCTGATTGCTTAGCTTTTTTCCATTCTTCTTTATCTATGACTTTAAAAATAAATTCTAAATTCATTTTACCAGGAAGAGTTTGGTCCTTTTAAAAATTCCAGTTCTTCTTCAGTAGACTCTCTTCCTAAAATTTCATTTCTATGCGGGTATCTATGAAACTGTCTAATTGCTTTTGTGTGGTCTTGCCAAAATTTTTTAATCTTATTGTATCCTTCATGTTCCCTTAAATATTTATTTAATAAGTAATAGGCCATTTCATGATCACTAATTTCTTCACTATGAATTAAAGGTAAAAGCATAAAAAATCTTTGATCAACATTCATGGCCTCTAAATATCCAGAATACACTGCATCATTTACTATCAATCTAGTTTTTTGATCTTGAGCAAATGCTTTTTTATCATCTCTAAACATATTTCTTGAAAATTGATCAAACAGAATTACCAAAGCTAAACAGCTCATGGGATTATCCTGCCAATCATCATATTCATTTTGACAAGCAAGTTTATAATCTTTTAAAAAATTATCCTTTATTTTTTGATCAAATTTATCATCCTTCTTAAATCTCATTTCAAAAGGAGTTTCTTTAAACCAAAAATCTAGAATTGCTTGAGCTCTTTCAGGAATCATTATGAAATTGGCTTAAGCAATTTTAATATTTTATTATGAATTAATTTGTTAGGTGTAACTAATACATTGTCTGTACTGGTTATTTCTTGATTTTTCCAATTACTTACAACTCCACCAGCGGCTCTTATGATTGGAATTGAAGGATGTATATCCCAAATATGGTTTCCACATTGAATTGCAGCATCTAATCTTCCCTCTGCTACTTGCATATAACTTAAAGCATCAGCGGTAGGAAAATTATTCATACTAAATATTTTAGGAATTTTTTTTTGTTGTTCAAAAGAAAGGTGTCCATGAAATGCTGCTGTTAATTTTGCATAATTAAACGTCGCTTTTTTGTTTACAGTAATTTTTCTTTTTTTTTGTTTTTCATAAACAAATGCCGATTTATCATCCTCGTTAATATAGTATTTATTTAAAACTGGAA
>CACCRN010000036.1 GCA_902548405.1 uncultured Pelagibacteraceae bacterium
TTCCAAAAGCTAATAATTTAAAAAATCCAAAAAAATAAATGATACTAACTAAAAAAGATATAGAGAATAATAAATCAAAATCTTCTAAAACTTTAAATTTTTTACGAAATCCCCATGAAATTCCTACGATTGAAAAAATAAAAAGAAATGACATTACGATGATTATCTATAATTTATTTTTAATTTTAAAACTTTTAAAGTAATAAAATTCAGTTAACTCAATCTCTGATAATATTTTTTCTGAATTAAAATGTGTACATGGAGATTTATTGTAAAAACACAAAGTATTTTTTTTAGGTGAAAAAAAATAAAACTTACCATCTTTAGATATTTTTATTAAATCATCTCTGATATTTTCAGAATCACTAAATCCATATATTTTTGCCCAGGGATATTGATTGTATTCTAAATTATAATTTTCAATAATTCTGTTAAAGTTTTTAAATACAACAATAAAACATAAAGTTAACAATAAATTTTTTAAAGTTTTAAGATGGATATATATTTTGTTTTTTAGAAATATGGAAAATAAGATTATAGCAAATCCTCCAACATAGCCTAAACCATACCTCAAAACAGGAAAATTAAAAAACCAATAAGCTGTTGAAATACCAGTAATACCTAATAAATAAAAAATATCTTTTTCCTTGATATTATTAATGTAACTTTTTTCCTTAGGATTTCTGTGATAAGAAAAAATATTTAGAGATATAATTATTGTTAAAAATAAAAAAACTGGTGTAAATTTTTTCAATATAACAATTCCATGGTTGTTATACCAAATTGATATCCAGTAAAAACCTTTATTATAATCTTTAAAACTTTTTTGAGGTTTTGGATGATCTGGATATCCTTTTGTCCATGCTTGACCTTGATCATGGACACGCTCACTATTTCCATGATATTCTATATTTGTTGAATACCAAGGTAAATTTTTAAAACATGAAATTTTAATTGGGTACAGAACACAACCACTTATCATTATGTTTTTAATAAAATAAATCGAAATTATTAATATGAGCACATACGTGTGTTTCAATTTATAAAAATTATAAAATTTAAATCGAAATAATAAAAAAATGTTTAATAAAAAAATAAATATTAATGTAGGTTTTGTAAGAAATGCAAAAATTGATATTAAGGAGGTATTAAAATAATCGTATTCAGAAAATTTATTTTTTTGGAGTATTTTAATTATAAGAAATATTAAAAAAAAATATAATAAGTGACCAGGTGCATCATTACCAAATTCGCTATATCTATTAATCCTAATCAAACAAAAAGAAGTGATTAAAAAAATCAAAAAATATGAGTAGGAATTTATTTTGTTTGTAATTAAATAGTAAACTAAAGAAAAAATAACAAATGAATATAATTGAACTAAGGGAATTATAATTCCATTTTCTCCAAATATGAAATTATTATATGTACTTGAAATATATTGGAAAAAAGATGACTGTCCTAATGTAAAATTTATATTTGTAATACCTAAAATTATTTGATGGTCGTTCAATAACCTAATATAAGGTAAATGATAGAGGCCTGCATCAGGATTGTAAACACTTGTTAAACATACTGTTATGAAAGAAAGAAATGAAATTATTAAAACTGATAATATAATTTCTTTTTTTAAAAAAATTTTAAAATTTAGTAAAATCAAAAGAATTGGAATTATTAAAAAAAAAGTATTAAGTAATTTATTTATTGGAAATAAAAAATTTACAAACAAACTTACCAAACCAAGTGCAAAAAGACTTATTAATCCATAAATTCCTATGTTTTTAATTTTAAAATCTGATTTAAATATTTTTTTTTCAATGAGATAACCAATACTTATTAACTGCAATGTACTTAAAAATATAACTGTGTATAAGTAAATCATAAAAAATTATGATGAAATTGATAGAAAGTTGCAAGTATAAACTTGCTCGTTATCTTGAGAGAAATCCTTTAGTAAATATTTTTTTATACAATAATATAATTTATTTTCCATTTTTACTTCCACATGAAAAAGACTTCCATGGTATCAAATTATTGCTAAATAGTAATAAGTCAAATTTATTTTTAGATGTAGGTGCCAACAATGGTATCTCTTCTCTTGGATTCAGAAGATTAGGTTATGAAAATCCAATTTATATGTTTGAACCAAATATATTTATTTACAAAAAATTTTTAAAAAAATTTAAAGTAAGAAATAATTTTAAGGTTTTTAACTTTGGTCTTGGAGAAAAAAATGAAATTAAAAATATTTTTTTTCCATTTTATAAAAAAGTATGTTTACATTATTTTGGAAGCAGTGAAAAAAAATATATTATCGATAGTATTAAACTTACTAGT
>CACCRN010000037.1 GCA_902548405.1 uncultured Pelagibacteraceae bacterium
TTAAAAAGTTAGTAAAATCTGGTTCAAGAGTACGATGTATAATAACAAAACATACTAATGACAAACCAAGAAGCTTTTTTGATAATATTGATAAATGGGCCAAAGAACAAGGAGCATCAGGTTTGGCTTATTTTACATTTGAAAAAGATACTGAGTTGTCTGGTAAAGGACCTATAGGAAAATTTTTTTCAAAAGAGGCATTGTCAGAAATAATGAATTTAACTAATGCAGAAGTAGGGGATAGTATTTTTCTAGCATGTGGAAAACAAAATGAATTAGAAAAAATAACTTCTCAGGCAAGAAATAAAATTGCAGAAGATTTAGACTTAATAGATGAGGATGTTTTTGCGTTTTGTTGGATAGTTGATTATCCAATGTTTGAAAGAGATGAGGTTACCAACAAAATCGAATTTAGTCACAATCCATTTTCCATGCCACAAGGTGATTTGACAGAAAAAGAACTTGAAAATCCTCTAGAACTTTTAGCTTATCAATACGATATTGTTTGTAATGGTATTGAATTATCCTCTGGTGCTATAAGAAATCATAAACCAGAACTTATGTACAAGTTATTCTCAATTGCTGGTTACGATAAGCAGCAAGTAGATGAAAAATTTAGCGGTATGATAAATGCATTAAGTTATGGTGCTCCACCCCATGGAGGTATTGCTCCAGGAATAGATAGAATTGTCATGTTGTTAGCTAATGAGAAGAATATTAGAGAAGTAACAATGTTTCCAATGAACCAAAATGCTCAAGATTTGATGATGAATGCTCCATCAGAAGTTAACGCAGAACAATTAAAAGAATTAAACTTGTCTTTAAAAAATAAAAAGTAAAATTATTTTTTTCCTTTAAGACTTATTTTAACGTCAGATAAATCAACCAAATTTTTTTTATAGTTATTTCTAACAAATCCTTTGCTAGTAATATCTTTTACAATTTTTAATAATTGATTTTGATCATCATTTTCCTGATCATTTGTTTCATTTCCACCAATTGCAGGAGTATGAGCAAGATCTTCTCTATTTTGGTAAGATATAGCCAACTCTCTAAAAATATAATCTAAAATAGAGGTAGCGCTCAATATTCTATCATTTCCATGTACTTTACCAGATGGTTCAAATTTTGTTCCCACAAATGCACTTATAAATTCATCTAATGGCACTCCGTATTGAAGACCTAAAGACACTGCTATAGCAAAGTTATTCATTAATGCCTTAACTAGTTCTCCTTCTTTACTTGTATCTATAAATATTTCTCCAATTTTTCCATCTTCATACTCACCAGTATGAAGATAGACTTTATGATCTCCGATTGTAGCTTTTTGTATATAGCCTTTTCGTCTGTCAGGCATACTAAATCTTTTTCCACTTTTTTCTGAGTTTTTGTTTAAGTTTTGAACAACTGTTTCCTTACTTATAGAATTTTCACTTGCACTTTTTGAAACTATTTCAATTTTTTTATTTTCAACCACTTTTTTATTATTTGGATCTAAACTTTTAGTTTTTCTATTATCTAATTTGACATCTAAAACTTCGATTTTACCATCGTCTCTTTTTTCAAGATTTTTAAGCTCTGTTTCATTTATATCGTCTAAGTAATGATTCACCTTAAAGGTACAAGTGTAATAAGTTTCTACAAGATATTTTGCCATTTTACCTCAGTTTAAAATTAGTTTGAAAATAGATTCTTTTAATTTATATACTTATTCAAATTTTAGTCTAATTTAATTTTTACAATTTTTAATTGAAATAAAAAATAAAATAACATGTTGACACTTTTTAAAAAAATTTTCACTTGGTGGAATCAAGATACTTTTGGAACAAGATTAAAAACAATTATTTTTGGAAAACTTGCTGGTACAGATCAGTTTGGAAACAAATATTATGAAGATAAAAAAGGAAAAAGATGGGTAATATATTCTGATGTTATTGATGCATCAAAAATTCCAGTTGAGTGGTACTCATGGATGCATTTTACACCTAACAAAATAGAAAAAAAACATGAGCTAGAAAAATATGAATGGCAAAAACCTCATCAATCCAATTTAACTGGTACCGAAGAAGCATATTATCCAAATAAAAATAAAGATGGTGTTAAAAAAAAATATACTAGTTGGAAAGAATAGTTTTTTTCTTTACTTACTATACTTCTTTTTTCTATTTACATCTATTTCACATTCTAAAAGTCAACTTGAAGGTTCTTTTACTGAAATTAAAATTTTAGATAAAATTAGTTCTAAAAATACTTCATTGAAACTTAAAAATGGTCAATTACTAAAATTTAAAGACTTATCAATTCAAAGTTTAAAATGTAAAAATTC
>CACCRN010000038.1 GCA_902548405.1 uncultured Pelagibacteraceae bacterium
GTCTACTTCCACCAATTGGAATTGTAATTATTGTATTAGGTTCAATTTATTCCGGAATGACTGGTATTACTGAAGCTGCAGGAATGGGTGTTGTTGCTACTTTAATTATTATTTTTGCAAGAAAAGAGCTGACATGGTTTTTATTTAAGGATGCATTAACAAGAACTTTTAAAGCATCTGGAACAATTTTAACTATTACTTTTGGTGCAACGGTTTTAGCAGGAGCTTATTCTCTTGCTGGTGGTCCAAAATATGTTGCAGAAACAATTTTAGCTTATGATTTGAAACCAATGTATTTAATTTTCATGATGCAGATTATGTTCTTAATCATGGGAGCATTTATGGACTGGGTTGGAATTGTATTATTAGCAATGCCAGTATTTTTACCAATTGTAATTGCACTTGGTTTTGATCCTATTTGGTTTGGAATATTATTCTGTGTAAATATGCAGGTTTCATTTTTAAGTCCACCATTTGGGCCCGCCGCTTTCTATTTAAAATCGGTTGCTCCTCCACACATATCTTTAACAGATATCTTTAGAGGTTTTGCTCCGTTTATAGTAATTCAGTTAATTGTATTAGCATGTGTTATGTTCTTCCCTGAAGCAATGACACAAAATTTCCACGAGTTTAAACCAAAACCATGATAACAATTGGATTTATTGGAACAGGCCTAATGGGCCTTCCAATGGCTAAAAATATATTAAAATCTGGATTTAAATTAAAAGCCTTTAATAGATCAATAGAAAAAGCAGAACCACTAAAAGAGTATGGTGCAGAAATTTCAAAAACTATAGGTGATGTAGTTAAAGACAGCGATTTTATTATTACTATGTTAACTGATGATAGTGCTGTAGATGCAATAACTTCTAGTTCAGATTTTCTAGATAACTTAAAATCAGGCTCAACAGTTATTGATATGAGTTCTGTTAAACCCACAACGGCAACAAAACATAGAAATAATTTAAAATCGAAAAACGTAAATTATTTGGATGCACCAGTTTCTGGGGGAACAATTGGAGCAGAGGAAGCTTCACTAGCTATCATGGTTGGTGGTGAACAAAGTGTTTTTGATAATTCTGAAAAAATTTTAAAAGCAATGGGAAACCCAACATTAGTTGGACCTATTGGAAGTGGACAAGTATCAAAACTAGCAAATCAAATTATTGTTGGAGTTACAATAGGAGCTGTTGCAGAAGCTATAACATTATGTGAAAAAGCAGGAGCAGATCCAAATAAATTAATCAAAGCTCTTTCAGGTGGATGGGCAGATAGTAAAATACTTCAAACACATGGAAAAAGAATGATTGATAAAGATTTCAGTCCAAAAGGCAAAACTTCAACTCATTTAAAAGATATGAATAACATTTTAGAATGTGCAAATTCTTATAATACTCATTTACCTATTTCAAATTTAGTCAAAGAAATGTATAAGACCTTAGTTGATAATGGTCATGGTAACACTGATCACAGTTCACTTTATAACGAGATTGAAAGGATAAATAAAAAATGAGTGGAAGACTTAATGGCAAACAAATTGTTGTAACAGCAGCAGGACAAGGAATTGGAAAAGCAACAGCAATTGCATTTCATAAAGAAGGAGCTCATGTAACGGCTACAGATTTAAACGATAAAACTTTAGCAGAATTAAATAAAGAATATCCAGATATTAAAGTTACCAAATTAGACTCAACTGATAACAACGCTATCTTAGAATTTACTAAAACTCTTGATAAAGTAGATGTATTATTTAATGCAGTTGGATTTGTTCACCATGGAACAATTCTTGAATGTGATGAAAAAGATTGGGATTTCTCATCAAATGTAAATGTGAAATCAATGTATTTTATGTGTAAGGCGATATTACCATTGATGGTAAAACAAAATGGTGGAAGTATAATTAATGTGTCTTCATGTGCTTCAAGCTTAAAAGGTTTTCCAAACAGATTTGTCTATGGAACAACAAAGGGTGCTGTAATAGGTTTAACTAAAGCAATTGCTGCTGATTTCGTTAAACAAAATATCAGATGTAATTCAATTGCGCCAGGCACAGTTTATTCACCTTCTTGGCAAGATAGGGTAAACCAGAGCCCAGATCCAGTTCAGGCAAAAAAAGATTTTATTGCAAGACAACCAATGGGAAGATTAGGAACTGCAGAAGAGATTGCTGCAGTTGCAG
>CACCRN010000039.1 GCA_902548405.1 uncultured Pelagibacteraceae bacterium
CTATGATAAAAAAAATCTTATCCTGAGTTCATTAAATTATTCACATATTACAGATGATAACTCTAGATTATACAAAGCTGATAAGTTTGAATACATAATTCAAAAAGAATTATTAAAAGGAAAAAATATTGAAGTAATCTCTGAAAATTTTTTACAAAATGGTTTCAGTGATAGTGCGAAATTTTCTAATGGTTTTTTTAATATAGGAAACAACGAATTTATTGCTGGTAAAACAAAAATAAATCTTAAAAAAAATACGCTAGATGAACCTAAAAATAATCCTAGATTGTATGGTGCTTCCTCATCTAACAATAAAGACAAGTTAATAATTAATAAAGGGATATTTACATCGTGTAATATAAATATGAATTGTCCAGCTTGGGCCATAAAAGCTAAAAAAATTGAACATGACAGGAAAACAAAAAGAATTATTTATGATGACGCAATATTAAAAATTTACAACATGCCAGTAATGTATATGCCAAAATTTTTTCATCCTGACCCAAGTGTAAAAAGACAATCAGGTTTTTTACAGCCATTGTTGAATGGCTCAAGTTCATTAACCGACTCTATATATATTCCTTACTATAAGGTTATCTCTGAAAGTAAAGATGTTACAGTACAAACTACTTTATTTGAAGATAAAAAAATACTTTTGCAAAATGAATATAGAGAAAAAAAAAGAGATTCTAATATAACAGCAGATTTTGGTTATGTTTCAAAATATAAAGGTAAAAATTCAAAAAAAAAAAATAGTATTTTTCATTTATTTTTAGACTATGAAAAAGATCTCAATTTAGATCAATACACTAGTAGTTCAATTAAAATAAATTTAGAAAAAGTAACAAATGATACATACCTGAAAGTATTTGAGAATAATTTAGTTAACACAAATATTCTGCCAAATAACAAAAGTAATATTAATTCGAAAATTGAATTTACACTTGATAATGATGATTATCAATTAGATGCTGGGTTTGAAATGTATGAAAACTTAGAAGGGGTTTCAAATAATGACAAATATGAATATAATTTACCCTATTATAATTTTTCAAGAAGTCCTATTTTACTGAAAAATTTTCTATTAAATATTAATTCTTCGGGTTCTAATGAGCTCTCTGAAACAAATAAACTTACTTCAAAAATTGTAAATAATTTTAATGTCAATAGTGTTGATTTAATTAGCAAACTTGGATTTCAAAATAACTTGAATCTATATTTTAAAAATACAAACTTTTTAGGAAAGAAAAATGAATTACATGAAAACAGTTTACAGTCAAAATTTAAAACTATTTTTGAAGCAAATACGACATTTCCACTTATTAAAAGAAGTTTAGTTTCAAATAATTATCTAATCCCTAAAGCCTCATTTAGAATAAATCCTGGTGATATGAAAAATAGATCTACTGAAGATAGAAATGTAGACATTTCAAATATATTTAATATAGACAGGACAAGTTTAGGAGATGAGTTTGAATCTGGAAAATCTTTAACTTTAGGAGTAGACTTTAAAAAAGAAAATCTAGATGATATCAACAAATATTTTTCATTTAAACTAGCAACAGTTTTTAGGGAAAAAGAAGAAAATTTTATCCCAAATTCTTCTACTTTAAATAAAAAAACATCTAATCTTTTTGGATCAGTTGAAAATAATTTTAATGAAATTTTCAACTTAGGTTATGAATTTTCTTTAGATAACAATTATAAAACATTTGAGTATAATTCAATTATTTCGAAATTTAAATTTGGAAAATTGAATACAAACTTTACATTTACTGAGAAAAGTGGAGATATAGGTGATGTAAATATTTTGTCTAATGAGACAAATTTTAATTTTGATGATAATCATTCTATTTCCTTTAAGACTAGAAGAAATAGAAAAATATCTTTAACTGAGTATTACGATTTAGTTTATAACTACAAAAATGATTGTTTTAAAGCAGGATTTAAATATAAAAAAAGTTATTATGAGGATCGAGATTTAAAACCTACTGAAGACTTGTTACTTACTCTCACTATAAGTCCAATTACATCTTATGAACATAAAATTGATCAAGATTTATTTAGAAATTGATATGCTTAAACTAATTTTTTATATTTATTTTTTTTTTTTTATTTTTCACTCA
>CACCRN010000040.1 GCA_902548405.1 uncultured Pelagibacteraceae bacterium
ATTAGAGTAGGTGGAATGGTTAAAAAAAATTCTATTAGTATGAATTCTAATGAAGTGAATTTTATTATTACAGATTTTAAAAATGAGATTAATGTTACTTATTCAGGTGCTGTCCCAAATTTATTTGAAGAAGGAAAGGGAGTTGTGGCCGAAGGTGTTTTGAAAGACAGAAATTTCTTTTCAGCAACAAAAATTTTAGCAAAGCATGATGAAAATTATATGCCTCCCGAGGTTAAAGCTGCATTGGAGGAAAATTAATTGATTTATAGCGTTGTTGGATATTACGCACTAATTTTAGGATTAATTAGTGGTTCAATTTTGATTTATTTTTCAGTTCAAAATTTTAGAAATTCAGAAATTTTGGATACTAAAATATTATCATTATCATTTTTACAATTATTTTTTGTTGTTATTAGTTTTTTTGGTTTAGTTTTATCTTTTGTAGTTTCAGATTTTAGTAATGAAACTGTATTTAATAATTCTCATACTACTAAACCTTTATTTTACAAAATTACGGGAACATGGGGAAATCATGAAGGTAGTTTGTTATTGTGGTTGTTGGTTTTAACGTTATTTATTTTTATTTTTTTATTAAGAACAAATAATCAATCAATAAAATACAAAACTCTAACAACAATATTTCAGCAGATTATAATTATTGGTTTTTTTATATTTTTATTAAAAACTTCTAATCCGTTTAATTACTTATTCCCAATTCCAGAAGAAGGTTTAGGTTTAAATCCAATATTGCAAGATCCAGCATTAGCAATTCATCCACCTATTTTATATTTAGGCTATGTTGGTTCATCAATAATATTTTCCTCCGCACTAGCAGCCACAACTTTAAAAATGGTTTCAGGAAGCTGGGCAACTCATATAAAAAAATGGACTTTAGTTTCTTGGATATTTTTGACATTAGGAATTTTACTAGGTTCTATTTGGGCTTATTATGAACTTGGATGGGGAGGATTTTGGTTTTGGGATCCAGTTGAAAATGTATCTCTTATGCCTTGGTTAGCACTAACCACATTATTGCATTGTATATTAGTTTTGGAGAAAAAATCGATTTTAACTTCTTGGGTCATAATTTTATCTATAGCTACATTTACACTCAGTATGTGTGGAACTTTCTTAGTTAGATCAGGTATCCTTAATTCAGTTCATACTTTCGCTAACGATCCTGAAAGAGGTCTATTCATATTAATATTTTTATTTGTTCTAATTTTTATTTCTTTATTTATTTTTTTCTTTTTTCATAAAGAGGATCAAAAGAATTCAATAAATCTTTTTTGGTTAAGTAAAGAAAGTGCAATTATATTGAATAATTGGTTCATGATGTATTTTTTATCTGTGGTTTTAATAGGTACCGTGTATCCAATTTTTTTAGACGTAATTTCTTCAGAAAAAATATCGGTCGGTCCACCGTTTTACCATAAACTAATTATCCCTTTTTTAATTCCATTTTTAATCGCTATGGCGATTGGACCTCAATTGAAATGGATTAAATCTAACTTAGAGAGTAAAAAAATTCTTATATTTTTATTATTTATATCGATTTTAATATCTTATTTAATTGTTAAGAATTTTGATAAAAATTTCCTTGTAAACACTATTTTAATCTCATGCGCATTTTATTTATTTTTTATTACTGTAAGGGATTTTTTTACAAAAAAATTTAAAAACATATCTCAAAATATTGCTCACTTTGGATTTAGCTTATTAATCTTAGGTATTTTATTTAATAATTTACTTTCTAGTGAAGTAATAACTAATCTTAAAATTGGTGAAAGTTATGAAAATTCAAAAATCAAAATTACACTTGAGGACGTAAACCAGAGAAGTGAAAAAAACTTTAACTCAGTAGTAGCAAATTTTAAAATAATTTCTCCAGATGGAAAAATTAATAAAATGTCTCCAGAGTTAAGAATTTATAATCAGCCAAATATAGTAACCAGTGAAGCTGATATTAAAACTTCTTTAATGAAAGATAAATTTATTGTCATAAACTTGGTGCAAAATCAGGAATATTTTAATGTTAGATATCAAGACAAACCCTTTATGCTTTGGATATGGGTGTCAGTGTTATTATTAAGTATGGGTGGA
>CACCRN010000041.1 GCA_902548405.1 uncultured Pelagibacteraceae bacterium
AAGAAGCAGAAGCAATCGCAGATAGAGTAGGAGTAATCAATCAAGGAGAAATCATTGTTGTTGATGAAACAAAAGAATTATTGAAAAAAATGGGACATAAAAAACTTACAGTAGATCTTCAAGAAGAAATCACTGAAATCCCAAGCAGTTTAGATAAGTATAATTTAGAAATTGGAGAAGATAAAAAATCAATCAATTACACATATAATGTTAGAGCTAAAAGCACTGGAATAACTAACTTGTTACAAGATTTAAAAGATGCAAATTTAAAATTACAAGATTTAAAAACTGAACAAACTACTTTAGAGAAAATATTTGTGACATTAGTAAAGGAGAACAATGAAGTTTAATTATTACGCATTTAGAGCAATGTACTTACATGAAATGGATCGATTTAAGAGAACATTGATGCAATCATTATTTTCTCCAGTTTTATCTACATCATTGTACTTTATTGTTTTTGGATCTGTAATTGGTGGATATGTAGAAAAAATTGACGGAATTAGTTATGGATCTTTTATTGTTCCTGGTCTTTTAATGTTAACGTTGTTAACTCAATCAATCAGTAACACTTCATTTGGGATATTTTTTCCGAAATTTAATGGAACTATTTATGAAATTTTAGCTGCACCAATTTCTACTTTTGAAATTGTTTTAGCTTTTGTGGGCGCTGGTGCTACTAAAACTCTTATTGTTGGATTAGTTATATTTTTAACATCAACGTTCTTTGTTGAGGTTCAAGTAATGTATCCATTACTAATGATATTTTTTATTAGTGTTAGTAGCATTTACATTTGCTCTATTTGGTTTTTTAATTGGTTTAATGAGCTCTAATTTTGAGCAAATGTCTATCATTCCAACATTAGTTATTACGCCAATGGTATTTTTAGGTGGTAGTTTATATTCTTTAGATATGTTGCCTGAGTTTTGGCAAACAGTTACTTATTTTAACCCGGTTGTTTATTTAATTAATGGTTTAAGATTTGCCTTCTATGGTGTTTCAGATTTCAATATTTGGGTGAGTGTTATTTCAATGGTGGTATTTTTTATGTCATGTGTAACTGTGGTTACAGTTCTATTGAAAAAAGGATACAATATTAAATCTTAGCTACTAGCTATTTTCTTTTTTGGATCGTAAAAAGGTTTTTCTACTATTGTAGCTGAATATTTTCCTTCGTGAGTTTCTATATCTAATTTATTACCTAATTCTGAATGATTAACTTCAATCATTGCAAGTGCAATATTCTTTTTTAATCTAGGTGAATATACAGCTGAAGTTACCTTACCAATTTTCTTGCCATCTTTTTCAATCGGCCAAAAAGTTGTGTTTGGTCCTGATAAAGGATCACAATCAATGATAAGACCAACTTGTTTTCTTTTAATTCCTTCTTGCTTTATTTTTTTTAGCGCTTCTTTACCTATAAAATTTACATCAGTATCCAAATTAACTAATCGATCAAATCCTAGTTCAAATGGATTTGTATGAATATCTGCATCTGCGTGATAAGAAAGCATACCACCTTCAATTCTTCTAATAGAAGATGTATGACCAGGTTGAAGACCATGTTCTTTACCAGCTTCCATTATTTTTTCATAAAGTTCATTACCTTTTGAACCATCTCTTAAATATATTTCATAACCAAGTTCACTTGACCAACCAGTTCTTGAAACGATTAATGGAATTCCATCAAGTTCATATTCTCTTAACCAATAATATTTAAGATCTATGATCTCTTCACCAAATAGTTTGACCATAATTTTTTGTGAGGTAGGGCCTTGTAACTGCAGAGGAGATACATCTGGTTCAGATATCTTAACATCTAAACCTGAATTTACTACAACACCTTGTGCCCATAACAAAACATCACTATCAGCTAAAGATAACCAAAAATGATTTTCAGCCAGTCTTAATAAAACTGGATCATTTAAGATACCGCCATCATTATTTACAATTAAAACATATTTACATTGTCCAACAGATAACTTTGAAAGATCTCTTGGAGTTAAAAGCTGAGTAAATTTATATGCATCAGGACCTGTGATCTCGACCTGTCTTTCAACTGCA
>CACCRN010000042.1 GCA_902548405.1 uncultured Pelagibacteraceae bacterium
ACTGATTTTTTTTTTTAAAAGATTTTTTCTAACTTTTATTTTACTTGATTTTAATAATTTAAAAGATTTGCCACTAACACGTTCGTCAATATCAGAAATTGAATAAATGACTTCTGATATTTTTGATTTAATTATTAAATTTGTACAAGGTGGTGTTTTTCCTTTATGACAACAAGGTTCTAATGTGACATACATCTTCGAGCCAGCAACATTTTCAATAGAGTCTTTAATTGCATTTCGTTCAGCATGAGGTCTTCCATCATGTGAAGTCTGTCCTATAGATATAATTTTATTATTTTTAACAATTACACATCCAACAGATGGATTTGTACCGGTTAAACCTTCACGAGAAATTGCCAAATTAAGGGCAATTTGCATGAATTGTTTATCTTTACTGGTAAAATTATCTTTTTTTGTAGACATCTAATCTGTCCACGAATTGCACAAAGTCTTTTTCTTCTCTAAAATTTCTATAAACGGAAGCAAAACGCACATATGCTACAGGATCAAGCTCTTTTAATCCTTCCATAACCATTGTTCCAATTGTACTTGTTGATATTTCTGTTTGTCCAAGTTCTTCTAATGATCTTGAGATTTTACTTATAAATTTTTCTGCAGTTTCAGTATCAATTGGTCTTTTTTTTAGTGCTATATAGATTGATTTAGATAATTTATCTCTGTCAAAAGAAGATTTTCTTCCATTTTTTTTAACAACCATTAATTCTCTAAATTGAATTCTTTCAAAGGTAGTAAATCTTTCACCACATATACATAATCGTCTTCTTCTGATTGCAGTTCCATCTTCAGTTGGTCTAGAATCTACAACAGATGTATCACCTTTTTTTTCACAAGGACAAATCATTATTTATAAATTTTTATATATTGGAAATGATGAGGTTAGATTAATAACTTCATTTCTTACTTCATTTTCAACTTTACTGTTATCATCAGGATTTTCAGATAAACCTTTAATAGTTTTTGTTATCAATTCACCTACGGTTTTAAATTCATTTAATCCAAATCCACGTGTAGTTGCAGCTTGAGTACCCAATCTAATACCTGATGTAATCATTGGCTTCTCTGTATCAAAAGGTATTCCATTTTTATTACATGTTATGTTAGCTCTTGATAGACTTTCCGCTGCAAGATTTCCTTTAACATTAAAAGGTCTTAAATCAACAAGCATTAAATGAGTATCAGTTCCATCTGAATAAATTTTAAATCCATTGTTTTTTAAAGTTTCGGCTAAGATTTTTGCATTAGCTAAAACAGATTTTATATAATCTTGAAAATCTGGTTGAAGAGCCTCTAGAAAACCAGCAGCTTTAGCTGCAATAATATGCATCAAAGGTCCACCTTGATAACCAGGGAAAACAGCTGTGTTAAACTTTTTACCAAGCTCCTCGTCATTAGACAAAATTATTCCACCTCTTGCGCTTCTAAATACTTTATGTGTAGTTGAGGTTACAACATGAGCATAATCACATGGATTTGGATAACCTTTACCAGCCACAAGTCCTGAGAAATGTGCCATATCAACCATTAAATAGGCTCCTACTTTATCAGCTATTTCTCTAAATCTTTTAAAATCTATTACTCGAGAATAAGCACTGCCACCTGCTATTATTAATTTAGGCTTGTGTTCTAAAGCAAGTTTTTCAACATTATCATAATCAATCAACTCAGACTCTTTATCAACGTCATAACCTATAGCGTTAAACCATTTACCTGACATAGATATTTTCAATCCGTGTGTTATGTGTCCACCTGAATTTAAACTCATACCCATAAATGTATCTCCAGGATTTAATAAAGCTAAAAATACAGCTCCATTTGCTTGTGCTCCAGAGTGCGGTTGTGCATTTGCGTATTTACAATTAAATAATTTTTTTAATCTCTCAATTGCAAGACTTTCTGCAACATCTACATGTTCGCAACCATTATAGTATCTTTTTCCAGGATACCCTTCGGCATATTTATTGGTTAAAACTGAACCTTGAGCTTCAAGAACTGCTTGTGAAACTATATTTTCTGATGCAATTAATTC